>NZ_JAEMSD010000171.1 GCF_016462955.1 Bradyrhizobium sp.
CGGTTTTCCTGCGTGTGCATCGTGCGCAGCAGACCGCGGGTGCGATGTCAGCACCAGGCCTTCCCTGTGCCCTCTTGGTTTTGGAGGGGCGAAGGATGAAGCAAAGCTCGGGCGAATTGCGCCGCGAGGCTGCGAAGGCGTGTCCTGTACGTGCGCCATCACACACTCACCGCCTCGACTCACCTGCGCATCCCGTGTGCGAGCCGCAGCGGGGTGCAGTTCCCGTGGCGTGAAATCAAAAGTTGTAGACGGCTTGGTTTTGAGGTATCTCGGTAAGCCCGTGCGTGGCTTCCCGGTAACGATTGTGCCGTCTCCGCAACACCTATCGCCGATTTAACCGTTATCACCGCCGGTTCGCGTCGCCGCCGCTTTTTAGCCACACCTGACCATGAATAAAATCGCTCTAATGTTTGAGAGCAGCGGCGGTCTTCGAAGGCGACGAGAAAATCCAAGGTCGATTCAAATCTTGGCTCTGATTTTTCGGGTCTGAAAGGGTTGGCCGGGGAAACTGGTTGCGATGGACGCGAAGACAGACAAGCAGAGGCTGCCGAGCCGTCACGTGACGGAAGGCCCTGCGCGCGCGCCGCACCGGTCCTATTTCTACGCCATGGGTCTGACCACCGAGCAGATCCACCAGCCCTTCGTCGGCGTCGCCTCGTGCTGGAATGAAGCCGCTCCCTGCAACATCGCGCTGATGCGCCAGGCACAGGCGGTGAAGAAGGGCGTTGCGTCGGCCGGCGGCACGCCGCGCGAGTTCTGCACCATCACCGTCACCGACGGCATCGCCATGGGCCATGACGGCATGCGCTCGTCGCTGCCGTCGCGCGAATGCATCGCCGATTCCGTCGAGCTGACCGTCCGTGGCCACGCCTATGACGCGTTGGTCGGGCTCGCCGGCTGCGACAAGTCGCTGCCGGGCATGATGATGGCGATGGTCCGCCTCAACGTGCCCTCGATCTTCATTTACGGCGGCTCGATCCTGCCCGGCAATTTCCGCGGGCAGCAGGTCACGGTGCAGGACATGTTCGAGGCCGTCGGCAAGCACTCGGTCGGCGCCATGTCGGACGAGGATCTCGACGAGATCGAGCGCGTGGCGTGCCCCTCGGCGGGCGCGTGCGGTGCGCAGTTCACCGCCAACACCATGGCGACAGTCTCGGAGGCGATCGGCCTCGCTTTACCGTACTCGGCCGGCGCACCTGCGCCGTATGAAATCCGCGATGCCTTCTGCATGACCGCGGGCGAGAAGGTGATGGACCTGATCGCTCAGAACATCCGGCCGCGCGATATCGTCACGCTCAAGGCGTTGGAGAACGCAGCAGCCGTGGTCGCCGCGTCCGGCGGCTCGACCAATGCTGCGCTGCACCTGCCGGCAATCGCGCACGAGGCCGGCATCAAGTTCGACCTGTTCGACGTCGCCGAAATCTTCAAAAAGACACCTTATGTCGCGGATTTGAAGCCGGGTGGCCGTTATGTCGCCAAAGACATGTTTGAAGTAGGTGGCATACCGCTTCTGATGAAGACGCTGCTCGACAACGGCTTCCTGCACGGTGATTGCCTTACCGTCACGGGCCGCACGATCGCCGAAAACCTCAAGAGCGTGAAGTGGAATCCGCACCAGGACGTGGTGCACCCGGCAGACAAGCCCATCACCGTGACAGGCGGTGTGGTCGGCCTGAAGGGGAATTTGGCGCCAGAAGGTGCGATCGTGAAAGTCGCGGGAATGTCCAACCTCAGGTTCACCGGTCCGGCCAGGTGCTTCGACCGTGAGGAGGATGCTTTCGAGGCGGTCCAGAAACGCACCTATCGCGAAGGCGAAGTCATCGTGATCCGCTACGAGGGGCCGAAGGGCGGTCCCGGCATGCGGGAAATGCTCCAGACCACGGCAGCGCTGACCGGCCAGGGCATGGGCGGCAAGATCGCGCTCATCACCGACGGCCGCTTCTCCGGGGCCACCCGTGGCTTCTGCATCGGCCATGTCGGGCCGGAGGCGGCGGTCGGCGGCCCGATCGGGCTGCTCGAGGACGGCGACATCATCGAGATCGACGCCGTCGCCGGTACCCTTAACGTAAAATTGAGCGACGCCGAGCTCGCCCAGCGCAAAACCAAATGGAGCGCGCGCGCGACTAACCATACGTCGGGTGCGCTCTGGAAATATGCTCAGCAGGTTGGACCAGCGGTCGGGGGGGCAGTGACCCATCCGGGCGGCGCGCACGAGAAACAGTGCTATGCGGACATTTAGGCGTGCCACAGTTGCGTTTGTGTTGGGGGCGGCCGCGCTGGCCGCGCCGGCGTTCGCCTTCGACGGCGCGCCGGTCAACCCCAAGGATGCGACGATTCCGGTCGTGACCACGCTGCCGGGTGCTGCGGGGGCGCTCCGCACCAAGGTGCCGCCGGCCGCCGCCACCCAGGAAACTTCACTCAGCGCGCTGCAATATGCCGCCGAGGGCGGTCACCCCATCGCGCAGTGGAAGCTCGGCCGCATGTACGCCAATGGCGACGGCGTTGCCCAGGACGACCTGCGTGCGTTCGAATATTTCAGCCGGATCGCCAACGCCCATGCCGAGGACAGCCCCTCGGCGCCGCAAGCGCAGATCGTGGCCAACGCCTTCGTCGCGCTCGGCCGCTACTATCTGGCCGGCATTCCGAACTCGAAGGTCAAGGCCGATCCGGACCGCGCCCGGGAGATGTTCTCCTATGCCGCATCCTATTTCGGCAACGCGGACGCGCAGTACGATCTCGCCCGTCTGTACCTGAAGACCCCGGACGCCTCGCGCGAGGACTACCGCTACGGGGCGCGCTGGCTTGGCCTTGCCGCCCAGAAGGGCCAGCACCAGGCTCAGGCGCTGCTCGGCCAAATGCTGTTCAACGGCGATCGCCTGCCGCGGCAGGCCGCGCGCGGCCTGATGTGGCTGACGCTGGCGCGGGACAGCGCCGGTGCCGACGAGGTCTGGATCAAGGAAAGCTACAACCGCGCCTTCGCCAAGGCCTCCGACGACGACCGCGCCATGGCCCTGCAAATGCTGGAGCAGTGGGTGCAGGGGCGTAGGGATTAGGCGCGGGCCCCGTAGGGCGGATTAGCCGAAGGCGTAATCCGCCATCCAGCTCCCGTTCACGCCGCATCGAGATCCAGGTCCGCCCATACCGGCACGTGGTCCGACGGCTTCTCCCAGCCGCGCACATAGCTGTCGATGCCGACATTGGCGAGCCGGTCGCTGGCCTGCGGCGACAGCAGGAGATGGTCGATCCGCAGCCCCTGGTTCTTCTGCCAGGCCCCGGCCTGGTAGTCCCAGAACGTGTAGAGCCCGCCCTCGTCGGTGACGGCGCGCAAGGCGTCGGTGAGGCCGAGCCCGAGCAGGGACTGAAAGCTCTCCCGCGTCTCCATCTTGAACAGGGCGTCCTCGGTCCACGCGGCCGGATTGTGCACGTCGCGGCCATGCGGGATGACGTTGAAGTCGCCTGCAAGGATCAGCGGAACCTCCTCCTTGAGGCGCTCCCTCGAATAATCAAGAAGCCGCGACATCCATTTGAGCTTGTAGGGATATTTCTCGGTCCCGACGGGATTGCCGTTAGGCAGGTAGAGGCAGGCGATGCGCAGCACCCCTCGCTTGAGCGTCACTACGCCTTCGAGGAAGCGGGCATGGGTGTCCTCGTCATCGCCGGCGAGCCCCGACCTGGTCTCGTCGAATCGGAGCTTGGAGAGCAGGGCGACGCCATTGAATGTCTTCTGTCCGTGCGTGACCACGTTGTAGCCCAGCGCCTCGATCTCCAGCCGCGGAAAGGCCTCGTCGACGCATTTGATCTCCTGTAGGCAGACGATGTCGGGCTGGCACTCCTTCAGCCAGGTCAGGAGCAGATCAATCCGCTGCCGGACCGAGTTCACGTTCCAGGTGGCTACTCTGATGGGCATTGGGAGGGCTCCGGGCAGGGGCCTTGGTTAGAACAAAATGCAAACGCGCCCGTCAAGGCGCCGGCAAAATCTCCCACAAAATTAACCCGGCTTAAGCGGGCCGCAGGCCATTGATCGTCAAAAGGTTCCGCAGATGGGATGGCCGGACAAGTCGATGAAGCGAACTCTGCCGCGTGACGGCGTGATCGGCGCGTTCCTGTATTGGCTCGGCGGCTTCGAGATCGAGGACGGCCTGATCGCCGATCTCAGCGAGCGGGAGATCCGCCGCATCCGCGCCAAGCAGATCGATGCCGTGACCCGGCTGATCCCGGTCACCATGGCGGTGACGATGCTCAACGTCGCCATCGTGCTGATCCTGTTCTGGGGGCGCGGCTGGAACGACTTCCTGGCGATCTGGGGCCTGACACTGGCGGCCACCGCCTCGCTCGCGGTGCGCTCGTGGCACAAGTCGCACCAGAATCCGCCGCAAGAGGCCTCGATCCGTGCGGGGCGGCAGATGCTGCGGCAGGCGTTTTTCCTCGCCGCGATCTGGGGCGCGCTGCCGCTCGCTCTGTTCAGCCGCGTCGAGCCGACCAGCCAGCTGATCCTGGCCTGCCTGATGGTCGGCATGATGTCTGGCGGCGCGTTCACGCTGTCGACCTTCCCGCGCGCCGGCCTCGTCTATCTCGCCACCATGACGGTCGCCTGCGCCGGCGCGCTGCTGCTGTGCGGCACCGGGCCCTATCTGGCGACGTCAGTGTTCCTGCTGCTGTTCGCGTTTTTCATGGCGCGCAACATCGTCTCGCAGGGCAACCTGTTCCTCGGCAATCTCAAGGCCCAGCTCGAGCTCGAGCGTCAGACCGAGATCATCTCACTGCTCTTGAAGGATTTTCAGGAGAACGCCAGCGACTGGCTGTGGCAGACCAACGCCGAAGGACAGCTGGTCGACGTGCCCCAGCGCTTTGCGGACGTCGCGCAATTGCCGCTGCCGCTGTTGAAGGGCGCGCAATTCGCCGACGTGCTCGACATGCTTTGCCCCGAGGACAAGCGCGCCGCCTACAACGTCGTCGGCCTGATGGAGCAGGCCGAGCCGCTGCACGAGATGAACCTCAAGGTCGTCGCCGGCGGCGAGGCGCGGCTGTGGTCGCTGACGGCGAAGCCGGCCTACGACCGCGACGGCCAGTTCCTCGGCTATCGCGGCTTCGGCCGCGACGTCACCGAGCGCTGGCGCGCGGAAAAGGCCGAGGCCGAAAGCCGCGCCAAGTCCGACTTCCTGGCGGTGATGAGTCACGAGATCCGCACGCCCATGAACGGCGTGCTCGGGCTCGCCAGCATGCTGCTTGAGACGAAGCTCGATCCGGAGCAGCACGAGGCCGTCACCACGATCCGCGAGTCCGGCGATAATCTCCAGCGCATCCTCAACGACATTCTCGACCTCTCCAAGCTGGAAGCCGGCCGCTTCCAGTTCGAGGCGATCGACTTCGCGCCGCAGGCGCTGGTCGAGACGGTAGCGACCATGGTGCGCGCGGGCGCCAGGAGCAGGGGGCTCGCGATCAAGGTCGAGCTCGATCCGAACCTTCCGCCAACGCTGCGCGGCGACGTCGCTCGCATCCGCCAGGTGCTGCTCAATCTCGCCTCCAACGCGGTGAAGTTCACTGATCGGGGCGAGGTGACGATCGCCGCGACCTGCCAGGCGCGCCGCGATCTGCTGGCGACCGTCGAATGGACGGTGACTGACAGCGGCATCGGCATCGCCCCGGAAAAGCTCGGCCAGCTGTTCAGCGACTTCGCCCAGGCCGATGCCTCGATCAGCCGCCGCTTCGGAGGCACCGGTCTTGGCCTTGCGATCAGCAGGCGCATCATCGAGCAGATGGGTGGGACCATCGGCGTCACCTCGACGCCGGGCGAAGGCTCGACCTTTCGTTTCACGCTGGTGCTGCCCTGGAGCCAGGCGCAGCCTTCCGATCAGGCGGACGACCGCGACGCAGCCGACGATCTCAAGGCTCGCATCGCCGGCCTCGACCGACCCCTCAAGGTGCTGGTCGCGGAGGATGATGCCGTCAACCGCATGGTCGTGAGCAAGATGCTGGGAGCCTTTGACGTCGAGCTGCGCGTCGTCAACGACGGCGCCGAGGCGATCGCGGCGGCCTCCGAAGTCGACTACGATGTCGTGCTGATGGACGTGCGAATGCCCGACATCGACGGGCTTGCCGCGACCCGCGCGATCCGCGCGCAGGGGGGACGCTTCGAGAGCTTGCCGATCGTCGCGCTCACCGCCAATGCCTTCCCCGACGACGTCAGAACTTGCCGCGAGGCCGGCATGTCGGACTTCCTTGCCAAGCCGCTACGCAAGCCGGCGCTGATCGGAGCCTTGCTTCGCGCGCTGGACGGCTACGTGATGTCGGAGGACGCGCCGCTCCAGCCGGGGCTGATGCCCGGCGACGTGGAGTGGACCGACGAGGAAAGGCAGATGACCGGCGCGTGAGCGCGTCAGATCGAGAAGCTCGTCCCGCAGCCGCAGGATGCTGTGGCGTTCGGATTGTTGACGCGGAACGAGGCGCCGATCAGGTCGTCGACGAAATCGACCTGCGATCCCGCCAGGAACGGCTGGGAGGCGGAATCGACCAGCACCACCGCATTGTCCTGCTCGATCACGAGATCGTCGTCAGTGCGGGCACGGTAAATGTCGAACTTGTACTGGAAGCCCGAGCAGCCGCCGCCCTCGACGGAGATGCGCAGCATCGCGCCGGACCCTTCGCCCTTGAGGATCTCCCCAATACGGCGTGCGGCGCGGTCACTGATGGTCACGTCGGTCGTCATGGCTCGTCTCCGATAGTCCCGCGGTCATTCCAATTCATTTGGTATCCCGCGCCCGGCATAGTTAAGTGCAAGGATACGCAGAATCAAATGGATAGGGACTAAATTCGCCGTGTCCGTCGGAATGGCAGCCCCCCGCGCGCCCTATGCCTGCGATCCCGACCGCAGCCGCGGCCGGCTGGTCGCCGAGCCGCCGAGCCGGACCCGGAGCCCGTTCCGGCGGGATTGCGACCGGGTGATTCATTCGACCGCATTCCGCCGCCTGAAGTACAAGACCCAGGTGTTCGTTTTTCACGAGGGCGATCACTACCGCACCAGGCTGACGCATTCGCTGGAGGTGGCGCAGATCGCGCGGGCCCTGGCCCGGCAGCTCGGGCTGGACGAGGACCTCACCGAAACCCTGGCGCTGGCCCATGATCTCGGCCATCCCCCGTTCGGTCATGCTGGCGAGCGGGCGCTCGACGCCTGCCTAAAGGACTTTGGCGGCTTCGACCACAACGCCCAGACGCTGCGCGTCGTGGCTTCGCTCGAGCACCGCTATCCCGAGTTCGACGGGCTCAACCTGACCTGGGAATCGCTGGAGGGCATCGTCAAGCACAACGGTCCGCTGACCGACCGCACCGGCGCCCCGGTCGGGCGCTATCGCGAGCACGGCATTCCCGTCGGTATCGCCGACTACATCAAGACCTACGACCTCGAATTGTGGAGCTTCGCCTCGCTGGAGGCGCAGGTCGCCGCCATCGCGGACGACATCGCCTACGACGCGCACGACATCGATGACGGCCTGCGTGCCGGCCTGTTCCGTCTCGACGATCTCAAGGTGATGCCGCTGACCGCGGAGATCATCGCCGAAACGTCGGCGCATTATCCCGATCTCGAAGACGTCAGGCGCGGCGCCGAGCTGGTGCGCGAGCTGATCTCGCACCTGATCGGGGCGGTGTTCGCCGAGGCGCAGAAGAACCTCGCGACGATCAAGCCGCAATCGGCGCAGGATGTCCGGCAGCAGAGCCGGGCGCTGATCGCGTTCCCGGCCGAGGTGGCCGAGGAGGAGGCCGCCATCAAGCGCTTCCTGTATCAGCACATGTACCGTCACAAGCGGGTGATGCGGGTGATGGGTGAAGCCGAGCAGATCCTGTTCGACCTGTTCGCGAAATACCTGCAGGTGCCGGCGGAGCTGCCGCCGGAATGGCTCGTGGGCGCGGAGGCGGACGACGAGGCCGACCGGGCCCGCCGGATCGGCAATTTCATCGCCGGCATGACCGACCGCTTCGCCTTGACCGAGCACCAGCGGCTCTTTGACTCGACCCCGGATTTGCGTTAGGCGGCGGCCATGCCCCAGACCTCCTCATCGCTGCATCTGTTCGCTGATGTGCTTGCACGTGTGCACGCCGCCTGCCGCGCGCTTGCGGCGGCATCCAGCTGGCCCGAGGGTATCGATTTCTCCCGCGTGGTGGTCGAGCCGCCGCGTGATGCCTCCCACGGTGACATGGCCACCAACGCCGCGATGGTGCTGGCGAAAGAGGCAAAGGCAAAGCCGCGCGATCTCGCCGAGCAGATCGCCGAGCGGCTGCGCGCCGACGCGCTGATCGCCAAGGTCGATGTCGCCGGCCCCGGCTTCATCAATTTGACGCTCAAGCCGGCCGCCTGGGCGGAGGCGCTGCGGACGGTGCTGCGCGAGGGACCCGCTTACGGCCGTGTCAGCGGCGGCTCGAAGGTGAACGTCGAATACGTCTCGGCCAACCCGACCGGGCCGATGCATGTCGGCCATTGCCGCGGCGCGGTGTTCGGCGACGCGCTGGCGAGCCTGCTTCAGTTCGCTGGCCACGACGTCACGCGCGAATATTACATCAACGACGCCGGCGCCCAGGTCGACGTGCTCGCACGCTCCGCCTTTCTCCGGTACCGCGAGGCGCTGGGACAGGACATCGGCGCGATCCCGGAAGGGCTCTATCCCGGCGACTACCTCAAGCCCGTCGGCGAGGCGCTCGCAAAGGAACAAGGCGAGAAGCTGCTCGCGATGAGCGAGGCCGAGTGGCTGCCGACGGTGCGCGCCAAGGCGATCGCGATGATGATGGCCGAGATCAAGGACGATCTCGCCGCCCTCAACATCCGCCACGACGTGTTCTTCTCCGAGCGCTCGCTGATCGAGACCGGCAACAACAAGGTCGCCGAGACCATCGACTTCCTGAAGTCCAAGGGCGACATCTACGAAGGCCGCCTGCCGCCGCCGAAGGGCGCGCCGGTCGAGGATTGGGAAGACCGCGAGCAGCTGCTGTTCAAGGCGACCGCCTACGGCGACGACGTCGACCGTCCGCTGATCAAGTCGGATGGTTCCTACACCTACTTCGCCTCCGACATCGCTTACCACAAGAACAAGTTCGACCGTGGTTTTGCCGAGATGATCGACGTCTGGGGCGCCGACCATGGCGGCTACATCAAGCGCATGCAGGCGGCGGTAAAGGCGACCACCTCCGGAAAGGGTGCGCTCGACGTCAAGATCGTTCAGCTCGTGAAGCTCTTGCGCAACGGCGAGCCGGTGAAAATGTCCAAGCGGAGCGGGGACTTCGTCACCTTGCGTGAGGTGGTGGATGAGGTCGGCCAGGACGCCGTCCGCTTCATGATGCTCTACCGCAAGAACGACGCGGTGCTCGATTTCGACCTCGCAAAGGTCATGGAACAGTCGCGCGACAATCCGGTGTTCTACGTCCAATACGGTCACGCCCGCGGCCATTCGATCTTCCGGAACGCGCGCGCCGAGGTGTTCCCGGACCTGCCCGAGGATGCCGGGAAACGGATCGCCTGGCTCGGTGAGTCGGCGCTGGAACGGCTGTCGGACCCCGTCGAACTTGAACTTCTCAAGCGCCTCGCAATTTATCCGCGCACGCTGGAGGCTGCCGCCGCGGCCCACGAGCCGCACCGAATTGCCTTTTATCTCTATGATTTAGCCAGCGAATTTCATGCACTTTGGACGAAGGGGCGGGATTTGCCCTATTTACGCTTCATTATCAATAATGATGCAGTTCTAACGAAGGCGCGGCTGGCCATGGTCCAGGGCGTCGTCTCAGTCCTGGCATCGGGCCTCGCCATCCTCGGCGTCCATGCCCCGGACGAGATGCGGTAGTTTGGGGCGAACTACTTAAGGGGAATTCGGGGGTAACCGGCAGAAGCCGGATCGCTTAGACTTGGTTGAAAGCCTTGTGGGTCGAAGGCCGCGCCTTGGTCGAGGGGCGCGCGGCTTTCCCGAAGGGACGCATCATCACGATGGCCGAACGATATCAGGACAGACCGTTTCCTTCCGATGACTATGGTCGCGGTAGCGACCCGCATGGGAAGGCGGATAGCGATCCCTTGGCCGAACTCGCCCGTCTGATCGGACAGACCGATCCATTCGCAGGGCAGGGGCGGACGGCTTCGACCGCGCCGAGCTATCAGGAAGACGACTACCGCCACGATGATGGCCACCAGGATTATGCCGGGCAAGCCACGCCGCCCGGGCCGCCCTCATGGATGCGGCGCGCCAACGTGCAGCCGCAGCCGGCACCCGCGCCGGAGCCCGACTATCCGGTTTCCGTAAGCCCGGTGCATCCGCTGCACCGCTATTCCGCCAAGCCTGCCGCGCCGGAGCCTGTCGTTCCTCAGCCACGAGCCGACCACGGCCAGGTCGATCAGGATCACGCCTTCCAGGATCAGGCTCATCAGGATCAGTCCTATCAGGCTCAGGCTTATCACGGACAGGGCTACCAGCAGCACGGCCAGGCTCACCACGAGCCGGCGTATCAGGAGCCGTACGTACAGCCTGACTCTGCGCGCTACGACGATGCGCTCTACGGCCGCCTGGAGACAGGCGAGCAGGACTATCAGCGCGAACCGGCCTACCCCGACGACCCCTATGCCTATCAGAGCGACTATCCCGAGGAAGAAGTCGACGAGCCGAAGAAGCGCGGCGGCATGATGACGGTCGCGGCGATCCTTGCGCTCGCCGTAGTCGGTACCGGTGCTGCCTTCGCCTACAAGACCTACATGGGCTCGCCCCGCAGCGGCGAGCCGCCGATCATCAAGGCCGACAACACGCCGACCAAGATCGTGCCGGCGCCAACGGACTCCTCCGCCAAGGTGCCAGATCGCATGGTCAGCGGCGACGGCACGGAAAAAATCGTGCCGCGCGAAGAGGCGCCCGTCGACGTCAACGCCAGGACCGGTGGGCCGCGCGTGGTGTTCCCGCCGTTGAACCAGAATGCGAATCCGCCCTCGGTGGCGAGCGTGTCGCCCTCTGCGGTGCCGCCGCCGAGCACGGGGGCGGGCAGCGGCACGCTGCCGAACAATTCGCCGCGCCCGATCAGGACTGTAGCGGTGAAGGGCGATCAGACCGATGGCGCGGCACCCCAATCAGGCGCTGCCGCCAAGCCCATGGCTGCGCCGAAGCCTCTGGCTGCACCTGCTGCGCCGGCCGCCCCGCGCAATCCGCCGACCTCGGCCAATGCCAGCGCCAATCAGCCGATGTCGCTTGCGCCGCAATCGGCGCCCACAGCCGAGCCGCCGCAGCGGATGGCCGCGACAAACCCCACCCAGATTGCGCCCATGAGCAGCGGTGGCGGATACATCGTGCAGGTCTCCTCGCAGCAGAGCGAGGATAGCGCCGCTGCGTCCTACCGGGTGCTTCAGAGCAAGTACGGCAGCGTGCTGGGCTCCCGTTCGCCGGTGATCAAGCGGGTCGATCTCACCGACAAGGGCAAGGGAATCGTCTACCGCGCCTTCGCTGGTCCCTATGCTTCGGCCGAGGAAGCGACGCAGGCTTGCAACAGCCTGAAGTCCGCAGGCCTCTCCGCCTGCTTCGTCCAGAGGAATTAACGGCCGTTTCCTTGACCCCCCGGCAGGGCAGGGTTAATCGGCCGTCATGAGCACGCGGGCCTTCATTACCGGCGTATCCGGAACGGAACTGACCGCCGCCGAGCGGGAGTTTATCCGTGACCAGCGCCCATGGGGCTTCATCCTGTTCAAGCGCAATGTCGCAACGCCGGCGCAAGTTGCTGCGCTGGTTGCGGAATTGCGTGCGGTCGCTAATGCTCCCGACGCGCCTGTCCTGATCGATCAGGAGGGCGGACGGGTGCAGCGGCTGGGTCCGCCGCACTGGCCGGTCTATCCCCCGGGCGCCGTATTCGCGACCTTGTACGACATTGATTCGGCGGCCGGGCTCACTGCGGCCCGTCTGAGCGCCCGCCTGATCGCGGCTGATCTCGCCGATCTCGGCATTACCGTGGATTGCCTGCCGCTCGCCGATGTACCGGTGCCGGGCGCCGATGCCGTCATCGGGAACCGGGCCTACGGCACCGAGCCGGGCAAGGTCGCCGCGATTGCCCGAGCTGTCACCGAGGGCCTTGAGCAGGGCGGGGTGCTGCCGGTGCTCAAGCACATTCCCGGTCACGGCCGGGCCACCGCAGACACCCATTTCAAGCTGCCGACGGTGGATACGCCGCGGAGCGAGCTTGAACGGACCGACTTCGCGGCGTTCAAGCCGCTGTCGGACCTGCCGATGGCCATGACTGCACATGTTGTGTTTAGCGCGTTCGACCCCGCCCATCCGGCGACGACATCTGCGACAATGATCGCTGACGTGATTCGCGGCGCAATCGGGTTCCAGGGTTTGTTAATGAGTGATGACGTGTCGATGAACGCGCTGTCGGGGAATATCGCCGAACGGACCCGTGCCATCTTCGCGGCCGGCTGCGACGTGGCCCTGCATTGCAACGGCAACATCGAGGAGATGCGCGAGGTCGCCGGCCAGACACCTGAACTGTCCGGCAGGGCGCTGGAGCGGGCGAACGCGGCGCTCGCCGCACGCAAGCCGCCGCAGCCGTTCGACCGCGCGGCCGCGCGCGCGGAACTGGACGCATTAATCGCACGGGCAAACACGGCATCGGCATGACCGCAGAAATCCTTTCGTTCGAAACCGGGCGGCCCGCAGAGCTCGCCGAGGGTGAGCCGGCGTTGGTGGTGGACGTCGAGGGCTATGAGGGCCCGCTTGACCTTTTGCTCGCGCTGGCACGGCAGCAGAAGGTCGACCTCGCCAAGATCTCGATCCTGGCACTCGCCGACCAGTATCTCCATTTCATCGAGGCTGCGCGAAAGATCCGGCTGGAGCTGGCCGCCGACTATCTCGTCATGGCCGCCTGGCTTGCCTATCTGAAA
>NZ_JAEMSD010000172.1 GCF_016462955.1 Bradyrhizobium sp.
ACATTCCGCTTTGAGGTTTCGTATCGTCCCCTCAACGACAGTTTCTCCCGGCAAGTGTTGCCGGGCCCGGCAAATGTGCCCCGGTCGTCAGGCCGGGGCTTTTTCATTAAGTCATTGATATCCTGAAGATACCCGCATTGGCATGGCCCTTGCGATTGTCTCCCCCGATTGCGGCCATGGTCGACCGGCCGCCGAGATCGGATTTGGAGACAAGTTATGGGTATCTTCGATGCAATGAACACCTCGGTGGGTGGCCTGCAGGCGCAGTCGTTCGCGCTCCAGAACATTTCCGGCAACATCGCGAACTCATCCACCACCGGTTACAAGGGCATCGGCACCAGCTTCGTCGACCTCATCCCGGACTCATCGGTCCCGAGCAAGCAGGTGGCAGGCGGCGTGCAGGCCAACGCCAAGGCCACGATCACCACGCAGGGCACGATCTCGTCCTCCACCGTCGCCACCAACATGGCGATTACCGGAGACGGCTTCTTCTCGATCCAGAAGGCGAGCGGCGTCGTCGACAACGTGCCGGTGTTCACCGGCGTCACCTATTACACGCGGCGCGGCGACTTCCAGCTCAATGCCAACGGCAATCTGGTCAACGGCGCCGGCTACTACCTGATGGGCGTCACGGTCGACCCGAAGACCGGCAACCCGACCGGCAGCGTGGCGAACGTGCTGCAGTTCCAGAACAACTTCATTCCGGCGCAGGCGACCACCTCGATCCAGGACGCGGCGAACCTGCCGACCCAGCCGAACACGGTGGCGAAGACCACGGCCTCGACGGGCACCTTGCTCGCGGCCGGCGGCCTGAACCCGTCCGATTTCGCCGCCAACCCGCTGCCGGTCGGCACGCCGCCGGCGCCCTATGCCAACGCGACGGTCTCGGGCGCGGCCGCAACCGGCAACATCCGCTCGGCCTACTCGTCGACGACCGCCACGGGCACGGTTGCGCTCCAGAACAAGTCCTCGGCGGTGGCCTCGACGACCACATCGCTCGACAATGCCGCCGGCACGCATCTGGCTTCCAGCATTCTGACCGCGTTGAGCGGCCAGACGCTGACCATCAACGGCAACACCATCACGTTCAACGGCGGCACCACGGTCTCGACCGTCGGCAGCAACACCACGATCGGCCTCGGTGCGGGCACCACGGCGACCGTGGCCGACATCCTCAATGCGATCCAGACCGCCGGCGGCGCCGGCGTCACTGCCTCGCTCTCGGTCAGCGGCAATATCCAGATCGCGAGCGGCACCGGCACGGACGTCGCGATCGGCAGCGGCACGGCCGCCACCGCGCTCGGCATCAGCAGCGTGACACGCGGCGGCAACGTGCTGTCGTCGCCGGCGATCTCCGGCGCGACCGTGTTGAGCGGCAGTGCAACGCCCGGCGGCGCCCAGGTGCTCACATCCGGCTTTTCCGCCGGCGATACCATCACCGTCAACGGCCAGACGCTGACCTTCATGGCCTCGGGCGCTTCCGGTGCGAACCAGATCAACGTCACCGACAACGTGACGACCCTGCTCGGCAAGATCGATGCGCTCTCCGGCGCCTCGGGGTCGTCGGTCAGCAGCGGCGGCGTGATCACGCTGAACACCGGCACCGTCTCCAACCTGGTGGTGTCCAGCTCCAACAGCGCCGCCTTCTCCGCGCTCGGCTTCACCTCGACCATCACCAGGAATCGCGAGGGTGGCGGCACGGCCGGCACCGGCGGCGTGATCGGCAACGACATCTCCACCTTCACCAAGGAATCGATCAGCGGCGGCGCGGTGACCGCCTACAACGCCGCCGGCACGCCAGTGAACCTGCAGCTGCGCTGGGCGAAGACCGACAGTGCCTCGCTGGGCGCGGGTCATTCGGATAGCTGGAACCTGTTCTACCAGACCGACCCGAACGCGACCGGAACGACGGTCGGCTGGGTCAACACCGGTCAGACCTTCACCTTCGCCGCCGACGGCTCGCTGACCTCGCCGAGCGGCTCGGGCATCACCATCAACAACGTCACCGTCAGCGGCCAGTCGCTCGGCTCGGTCGCCTTCAACATCTCCTCGGGCGGGCTGACGCAATATGCCAGCACCAGCGGCGCGGTGACCATCAACACCATCACGCAGAACGGTTATGCCGCCGGCCAGCTTCGCTCGGTCGCCGTCAACAACAACGGCGTCGTGGTAGGCACATTCTCGAACGGCCAGAACCTGAACCTCGCTCAGGTGCAGCTGTCGCACTTCAACGGCACCACCTACCTGAAGGCTATGGATGGCGGCGCCTATGCCGCGACCGAGCAGTCGGGTGACGCCATCGACGGCGCTTCGGGCACCATCAGCGGCTCGTCGCTGGAGGGATCCAATACCGACATCGCCGACGAGTTCACCAAGCTGATCGTGACGCAGCAGGCCTATTCGGCCAACACCAAGGTGATCACGACCGCGAATTCGATGGTGCAAGATCTCCTGAACGTGTTGCGCTGATCGGCGCGTGAGGCAACCAAAGGCGGGCCAGTGATATGGGTTTGAGTTCAGCCCTCGCCAGTGCGATGAGCGGCCTGCGTGCCAACCAGGCCGCGCTCTCGATCGTCTCCTCGAACGTCGCGAATGCGCAGACGCCGGGTTACGTCGTCCAGACCCCGAACCAGATCGAGGTCACCACCGGCGAGTTCGGCTCGACGGCGATGACCACCGGCGTCAGCCGCCTGCTCGACGCCTACGTGCAGAACCAGCTGCGGACCGAGACCGGCGGCAGCGGTTACGCCGATCAGATGGCCAACATCCTGAAGCAGCTTCAGAATGTCTATGGCACGCCCGGCAATTCCGGCACGCTCGAAAGCGCGCTGAACAAGTTCACCACGGCGCTTCAGGCGCTGTCGACCAGCTCGGGTTCGTCGTCGGCGCAGACCGTCGCGCTCGGGGCTGCGCAAGCGCTCGCGACGCAGCTCAACGTCACCACCAAGGGCATCCAGTCGCTGCGCTCCAACGTCGAGCAGGATCTCGGCAACTCGGCGCAGGCCGCCAATGCGGCCATGAAGCAGATCGCCGACATCAACACCAGGCTACAGGGCCTGGGGGCCAACGATCCTTCGGCCGCAACGCTGATGGACCAGCGCGACCAGGCCATCAACACGCTGTCGAAATATGTCGACGTCCGCGTCACCACCGACAACTCGAACCAGGCCAATATCTACACCACGACCGGCATTCAGCTGGTCGGCGCCGGGCTCGCCTCGGAATTCTCCTTTGCCTCCGCCGGCGCGCTGTCGGCGACGTCGCTCTACAACATCGACCCGGCCAAGTCCGGCGTCGGCGCGTTCAACATCAAGCTGCCGAATGGATCGCAAGTCGACGTCGTCGCCAACAACGTGGTGTCGTCCGGTCAGATCGCGGCCGACCTGAAGCTGCGTGACGACATTTTGGTGCAGGCGCAAAACCAGATCGACCAGCTCGCCGCCACCATGGCGAGCGCGTTGTCCGACAAGACCACGGCGGGCAGCACGGTCTCCGGCCCGCCGGCCGGCTTCGATCTCGAGCTCGCCGGTGCGCTGCCGGGCAACACGGTCAACATCACCTATACGGACACGGCGACCAACACGCAGCGCCAGATCACGCTCGTCAACGTGACCGACCCGGCCGCGCTGCCGCTCCAGAACGCGACCAACGCCAACCCGATGCGGATCGGCGTCGACTTCGCCGGCGGCATGGGCGCGATCGCCTCTGCACTCAACACCGCGCTGCCGAGCGCGCATCTGTCGTTCTCCGCCGCCCCGTCGCCGGCGACAGCCACGACGCTGCGGGTGACCGACGACAACACCGGGCTTGCCAAGGTCGGTTCGGCCTCGACCACGAAGACGATCTCGTCGCTGACCTCGGGCAATCCGCAGCTGCCGCTCTTCACCGATGGCGGGCAGGCGCTCTACACCGGCGCGATCACGGCGTCGGGCTCGCAGATGACCGGTCTTGCCGGGCGCATCGCCGTGAACACGCAACTGGTGACCGATCCCACCCGGATGTCGGTCTACAATACCTCGCCGGTGACGCCCGCCGGCGACACCACGCGTTCGGACTATCTCTACTCGCAGCTCACCAGTGCGGTGTTCTCCTATGCGCCGCAGAGCGGCCTCGGCTCGGCGAGCCAGCCCTTCACCGGCAGCGTCTCGAACTTTCTCCAGCAGTTCCTGAGCGTGCAGGCCAACGCCGCAACCCAGGCGACCCAGCTCCAGCAGGGACAGAGCGTCGTGGTCTCGACGCTCCAGGCCAAGTTCGACTCGACCTCGAAGGTCAATTTGGACTCGGAGATGTCGAACCTGATCCAGCTTCAGAATGCCTATGCCGCCAACGCCCATGTCATGTCGGTGGTGCAGAGCATGATGAACACGTTGATCCAGGCTCAATTGTAACCAGTAACAGGGCTCTGAAAGATGTCGATCAGCAGCATCAACTACTCCTCGTCGATTCTCGGCGCGCAGATCCGCAACATCAATCAGCAGCTCACCGACCTCTCGACGCAGCTCTCGACGGGCAAGCTGTCGCAGAACTATGCCGGCATGGGCACCAACGAGGGCTTTGCGATCGCCGGGCGCGCGCAGCTCTCCAACATCGCCGCCTATACCGACACGATCACCAACGTCAACGTCAGCATCAACCTCGCCAATACCGCGCTGCAGTCGCTGACCAAGATTCGCAGCACGGTGCAAACCGGCTCGGCCTCGACCGCGCAGGATCTCAACGTCAACGGCCAGACGATTGCCCAGAACACCGCCGCCGCCCAGTTCGGCTCGATGATCGGTGTCCTCAACACGCAGACCGGCAGCCGCTATCTGTTCTCCGGAACGGCCGTCAACACCCAGTCGGTCGCCGATGCCGGCGACATCATCAACGGCACCACGACGCAGGCCGGCTTCAAGACCGTGATGGCGGAGCGCCAGGCCGCCGATCTCGGAGCCAACGGCATGGGGCGGCTGGTGCAGACGCAGCCGACGCCGAGCTCGGTGCAGGTCTCCGAGGACGTCGCCGGATCGCCGTTCGGGCTCAAGATCAAGGCGGTGTCCTCGACGCTGACCGGCGCGACCGTCACCGGCCCGGCCGGCTCGCCGGTGTCGTTCTCGGTCGACCTCAATGGCGTCAACCCGAACAACGGTGACAAGCTGAGCATCCAGTTCACGCTGCCGGACGGCACCACCGAGCAGATCGACCTGACCGCGTCCTCGGCGACGCCGACCCCGCTCGGCAGCTTCGCGATCGATGCGAGCACCCCGGTCAACCCCGACAACACCGCCGCGAACCTCAACACGGCGCTGAACACCGCGATTACCAAGCTCGCCAACACCTCGCTGGTGGCGGCCTCGGCGATCGTCGCCGGCGACAATTTCTTCAACACCGCGAGCTCGGCGATCGGCACGCCCGTCAACAACCAGGCTGCAATACCCGCGCCGATCAGCGGCACGACGGCGCTGTCAGGCGCGAGCCCCTCGGACTCGATCTCGCCGGGCTTCGTCGCGGGCGACACCATCACCGTGAACGGCACCACGCTGACCTTCGTGGCTTCAGGGGCGACCGGCAACCAGCTCAACGTCACCGACAGCATCCAGGCGCTGATGAGCAAGATCGACCAGATCACGGGCACGTCGAAGCCCTCGACGGTCCATGGCGGCGCGATCACTGTCAACACCGACGATGCGGCCAGCCTCAGCATCACGACCTCGAACACGGGTGCGCTGGGCGCGCTCGGCTTCGGCTCGACGCCGGTGACCGCCACCCAGCCGCCGCTGCGGGTCGGCTCCTCGCCGGCGAGCTCGGCCACCACGCTGGTGAACGGCTCGGCCAACACGGTGAAGTGGTACCTCGGCAATGACGGCCCCGGCTCGCCGCGGTCAACCGCGATGGCGCGGGTGGACGATGCGATCACGGTGCAGTACGGCGCCCAGGCAAACGAGGATGCGATCCGCCGGCAATTGCAGGCGATCGCGGTGTTCGGGACCTTCTCGACCTCGCCGACCGGGCAGTATTCGGGCGGGCAGGTCTCGGCGCTGAGCCTGCGCACGACCCAGGCGCTGACCCAGCAGCCCGGACAGCAGCGCATCGAGGACATCCAGACCGACATCGCGATGGCCCAGAACACGATGAAGGACGCCAGCACGCGCCAGACCCAGGCCAAGGCGCAGCTCCAGACCATCATCGACCAGGCGGAATCGGCTTCGCCTGACCAGGTCGCCAGCGAGATCCTGGCGCTCCAGAACGCGCTGCAGGCGTCCTATCAGGTGACCTCGAACCTGGCGCAGCTCTCGCTGGTCAAGTTCCTGTAGGGCCGGCCGCGTTAAGACGCCGTTAACCATGCCTCTTTACCTCTTGGTGAGGATTGCAAGCGGGGGCGGAGCGGGCGATGTCGGACAGGATGCAGCTGGTGGTGGCGACGCCGTGCTTCGGCGGGCAGGTGTCGAGCATCTATGCGAGCTCGATCTTCGCGCTGCAGCGCGCCGTGCACGGCATGTCCAATCTCGAACTCAAGGTGCTCTTGCGCGACGGCGACGCGCTGATCACCCGGGCGCGGGCCAACCTGGTCGCGATGTTCCTGGATGATCCCAGGGCGACGCATTTCCTGTTCGTCGATGCCGATATCGGCTTCAAGCCGGAGCAGGTGTTCCGGCTGATCGAATGCGGCGCGGACGTCGTTGCCGGCTGCTATCCGATCAAGCGGGTCAATTGGGACAAGGCCGCGCGGGCGATCCAGTCGGGGCAGGCCGATGTGCCGGCCGCCTCGCTCGATTACGTGCTCGAGATCGAGGATCCCGACCGCATCGTCGTGGTCAACGGCTTCACCCGCGTGCGCTATGCCGGCACCGGCTTCCTGATGATCCGCCGCCACGTGCTGGAGGCGATGTGCCGCCACCCCGATTATGCCAATTTGCAGTTTTTCCGCGAGCATTCGCACGATACGTTGGCCGCGAGCCGGAACCGGTTCGCGCTGTTCGAATGCATGATCGATCCGGCGACCGGCACGTATCTGTCTGAGGACTTCGCCTTCTGCAAGCGCTGGACCGACATCGGCGGCGAGATCTGGGCCGATATCCAGAGCTCGCTCGACCATGTCGGGCCGTCGGTATTCCACGGCGACATTGCCTCGCAATTCGCGCCGGCGCCCGCAGCGACCGCCGACGCAGCGTGAGTGCTCCGGGATGAGTGGCGGCGCATCCCGTTTGTCGGAATCCGAGAGCGCGTCCGACGGCGGCTCGCGCTATCGCCTGCGCGATCTCTTCACGCCTCTGGAGACGCTGCTCGCCTCCGGCGGCGATCCGAGGCTGACGCTCGACGCAGGCGATCGCGTCAACGCCTATGGCTGCGCGGCCTCGCCGGAGCCGGAGGTCTGGGAGTTCGCCTCTTCGACCGCATCGACGATCTCGCAGGCGGCTTATGACCGTGCCGCGCTGGCCCGCGAAGAGCTGATGCACAAGTGCCTGTTCGACGAGGTCGAGGTCGCCTTCGATGCGCGCTGCGAGGATATGCGCGAGGAGCTGCGCGGCCATCTCCAGCTCTCGGCGCGCGTCGACGTGGTGTTCTCGCCCTCAGGCACGGACTCCCAGCTCCACGCCCTGTTCCTGGCGCGCACGATGCTCGGGGCGCCGCCGGTGACGATCGTGGTCGGCGCCGACCAGACCGGTAGCGGGACCGCCCATACCGCACGGGGACATCATTTCAGCGCCATGACGGCGAGCGGCCTTGCCGTTCGCAAGGACCGCCCGGTTGCCGGGCTCGCCGGCGCCAGTCTTGCGGTGCCACTGCGCGAGGCGGGGGCCGGGACGGCGATGCGCGCGGACGCCGACGAGGCGGTGCTGCATGCGGTCGAGGCCACGATCGCGCAAGGCGCGCCAGTGCTGCTCCAGATCATGGACTGCTCGAAGCTCGGATGGCGCGCGCCGAGCGCGGCCTGCCTCGATGAGATCGCGCGGCGTTGGCCGCGCCAGGTTCAGGTCGTCGTCGATGCCTGCCAGGCCCGGCTGGACCGACGCCGCCTGCGCTCCTATCTCGACCGCGGCTACATGGTGCTGATCACCGGCTCGAAATTCTTCGGAGGGCCGGCGTTCAGCGGTGCGCTGCTGGTGCCCAAGGGCCTCTCGCGCTCGCTCGATCGGGCTGAGGGGATTGCGCCCGGCATCCTCGACTACGCCGGACGTTGCGATTGGCCGATGGCCTGGACGGCGCTGCGTTCGCGCTTCGAACGCCGCCCGAACTTCGGTCAATGGCTGCGCTGGGAGGCGGCACTCGCCGAAATAGGCAGCTACTATGCCGTTCCCGCGGATTTCCGCGCCGGGATGCTCGCCGAGCTTGCCGCCGGCATCGACAGCATGATCGCGTTGTCCGCCTCGCTTCGCCGTGTTCCAGCGGCGAGCATCATGGCGGATACGGACGACGAGGAGTTCGCGCAACCCACCATTTTTCCGTTCGCGCTGCTGCGCGACGGCAAGCCGGTCACGATCGCCGAAACCGCGGCCGTTCACCGCGCGCTGGCGCGCGACTTCAGTGAAGAGATCAGCGGCAGCGCGGCGGATCGGGATGTCGCCGCACAGCGCTGCCTGGTTGGCCAGCCGGTCCGGCTGGAGCGGCAGGACGAGACGCCGCAGGCGGTGCTGCGTCTCTGCGTCGGCGCACGGCTCGTAACGGAGGCCTGGTCGGCGGACAGGGCGGCGGCGCGACGCAACGTGCAACTCGTTCTCGACCGCATTGCCCATGTTCTCGTGAAGACCGAGCTGCTGCTCGCCCGTGGCACATCCGCGGCCGCGCCGGTCAAGACAGCATTCGAGGTGTGAGATGCAGCATCCGGTTTCCGCGCCGCTTCGCATGACCGCTGCGAACTTTGCCGACCGCATCGGCTTTGCGCAGTTGACGCGCCGCGCCTTCGAGGGTGTCGATCTGCATCCGTTGCGTGACCAGCTGGTGGCGCGGATCGCGGCCGGGACGGCGCTGGCGGGCGAAGGGCTGGATCTGTCGTTGATCACCCAGCTCCTCGGCGACAAGGATCAGGGGCTGGCGATCCAGTCGGAGGTATTGAACTTCCATCAATTGTTCCGAACGCCGAGCCCGGCGCCGAAGCCGGGCCTGCGCCTGCTCGCGCTTGCAGCGGACATCGACATGGGCGGCAACACGCCGATCGATTTCCTGCTCGAAGGCTCCGACGTCGAGCTGTTGACGCTCTACGTGGTCAAGGGTGCCGGCCTGCCGGAAACCTTGCCCGAGCACGACGTCGCCATCGTGGTCGCCTCGGATTCCGAGGAATGCCGCGAGGCGCTCGCCTTGATCGAGAAAGCCGCGCCGAACTGGCCGCGGCCGCTGCTCAACCGCCCCGATCGCATTGGCAATCTTGATCGCGACAAGCTGCACCTTTTGCTGGCCGGCGTGCCGGGCCTGGACATTCCCGCCACCATCCACGCGACGCGCGCGCAATTGTCCGATCTTTCGCGAGGGCAGATCGCCTGCGGCGACATCGCAAGTGAACTGCGCTTTCCGCTCATCGCGCGGCCGCGCGGCTCGCACGCGGGCGTCGGGCTCGCGAAGCTCGACGACGCGGCGGCGCTCGCGTCCTATCTTGCCGAGCGTGGCGAACAGGATTTCTTCGTCGCGCGTTTCGTCGACTACGTGAATGCCGACGGACTCTACCGCAAATACCGCCTCGCCATGGTCGACGGCAGGCCTTACGCCTGTCACATGGCGATCGCCGACCGCTGGGACATCTGGTATCTCAACGCCTACATGGCGTTCAGCGAGGAGAAGCGGACGGAGGAAGCCGTCTTCATGCGCGACTTCGACACCGCCTTTGCCGCGCGCCACGAGCGCGCGCTCGACGAGATGAGCAGGCGCGTCGGCCTCGATTACTTCATCGTCGATTGTGCCGAGAACGACAAGGGCGAGCTCCTGGTGTTCGAGGCCGACAACACGGCCGTCGTGCACAATATGGATTCGCCTGATGTGTTTCCCTACAAGCCGCCGCAGATGCGCAAGATCTTTGCCGCGTTCACGGCGATGCTGTCGCGACACGCAAAGACCGGCAGGGAGAGCGCGGCATGAACGAGATCATCCGCGACACGCAAAGCTCCCTCACGGGAACTTCGCTCGATCCGCAGGACTGGAGCGAATTTCGCGCGCTCGCCCATCGCATGCTGGACGAGACGATCGACGGCATCGCCAACGTTCGGGCACGCCCGGTCTGGCGGCCAATTCCCGACGAGGCTCGCGCAGCATTCAGGACCGACGTGCCGCGCGAGGCGAGCGACCTCGCCGAGGTCTATCGCGAGTTCACCGAGCACGTCGCGCCCTATGCGACCGGCAACGTTCATCCCGGCTTCATGGGCTGGGTGCATGGCGGCGGCACGGCGGTGGGCATGCTGGCGGACATGCTCGCGGCGGGCCTCAACGCCAATCTCGGCGGACGCGACCACATGCCGATCGAAGTCGAGCGACAGATTGTCGAATGGATGCGCCGCCTGTTCGCGTTTCCCGACGGCGCGAGCGGCATCTTCGTCACGGGCACCTCGATGGCCAATCTGATGGCGGTGCTGGTGGCGCGCACGGCTGCGCTCGGCACGTCGGCGCGCCAGCACGGCATCGGCAATGACGGCGCGCTGCTCACGGCCTATACGTCGCAGGCTGCGCATGGCTGCGTGTCGAGGGCGATGGACATTGCCGGGCTCGGCACCGATGCGCTGCGCAAGATCGGCGTCGATGCCGACCATCGCATCGACGTCGCCGCGCTGCGCGCGCAGATCGCCGTCGATCGCGAGGTCGGCTTCAAGCCGTTCCTGGTTGTTGCCTCCGCCGGCACGGTCGATATCGGTGCGGTCGACGATCTCAGGGCGATTGCCGAGCTGTGCCGCGAGGAAGGCATCTGGTTTCACGTCGACGGCGCCTTCGGCGCGCTCGCGATCCTGTCGCCCGAGCTGGCGTCGATGCTCGGCGGCATCGAGCTTGCGGATTCCATTGCGCTCGACTTCCACAAATGGGGACAGGTGCCCTACGACGCAGGCTTTCTGCTGGTGCGCGACGGCGAGCAGCATCGGCAGGCCTTTGCGCAGCCGGCGGCCTATCTGCGCCGCGAGGCGAGGGGACTCGCAGCGGGTGCGGTCTGGCCCTGCGATCTCGGCCCCGATCTGTCGCGCGGCTTTCGCGCATTGAAGACGTGGTTCACGCTGAAGACGTTCGGTACCGATCGGATCGGCGCAGCGATCGCGCGCAGCTGCGCGCTGGCGAAATATCTGGAGGCGCGCGTGCTGGCCGAACCTCGGCTCGAATTGTTGGCGCCGGTCAATCTCAACATCGTCTGCTTCCGCTACCGCGCCGATGATGCGGTCAATCGCGAGATCGTCGCCGACATCCAGGAGGCCGGCATCGCCGCGCCGTCGAGCACGACGCTCGAGGGCAGGTTTGCGATCCGGGCTGCGATCGTCAACCATCGCACCGAGGCGACGGACATCGATGCGCTGGTCTCGGCCGTGCTGGAGTTCGGCGGACGGCGCTGTGGCAACGAACTGGTCGAGGTCGAGGCGCCGCCGCTCGCGGCGCAATGACATCCGTGCCTGGCTGAAACGGCAACGGCCCCGGAGATGATCCGGGGCCGTTGCCGTTCCAAGAAGGCTCGTTGGCGCGGCGTGGCGATGCGAACGCGCCCGGTCAGGCGGCGGAGCTCACGTCGTCCTTGGCCGCTTCCGTCTTGGGATGGGTGGCTTCGAATTGGCTCCGCAGCTTCTCTTCATAGGCAATGAGCTTGCGGGCGTCCTTGAGCGCCCGGTACAGGTCGCCGTTCAGGATGTTGTTGTTGATGCCCTCGATGATGGGCCAGGCGCTCGGCACCGCGGTGACGATATCGCGCACCAGGTTGAAATAGGTGCCGTGCTGGGTCTGCGGATCCGGCGAGATGTACATGAGCTGGACCGCCAGATAGACGAGCTTGGCTGGCGTATCCGCGGTCTCCGGCGTGAGGATGTCACGCTCGCGCAGGATCGGCACGTTGTCACCGTCGATCAAGAGCCGCGCACGCTGGTCCGTGTTGGTAATCACGCAATTGCCGACGATGATGCGTTCGTGCGGTCTGAGCTCGACCTTGAGGGCCATTGCCTGTTCTCCATCAACGCTTTCGTAACCGAGCGTTCGTTGCGGCTCACCAAGGTCTGATTCTCGCTCGGAATGAGTTAACGAGTTGTAAATTCCGTGAATCTGCTCGGAAAAGATCAATGTTTTCAACGTCGCGTTGGTCTGGCGATGCGGCGATGCGCGCAGCTTCCGTGCCCGAATCACGCGCAGCCGGGCAAAAGCGCGGGTTTCATTTCATGTTTCGTTAGAGGACTCGGCGCCACCGTCCGCCGTCGCTGGATCAATCGCGATCCAAGCAGACGTGTAACAGTAGCGTCGCTTACCAGAAAGGTAACAGAGTCATGTCAGGCATCGTCCTCTCCGCATCGGTTCGTCAGAACCTGCTCTCCCTCCAGTCCACCGCTGATCTTCTCGCCACCACGCAGAACCGTCTGTCGACCGGCAAGAGCGTCAACTCGGCCCTGGACAATCCCACCAACTTCTTCACCGCACAGTCGCTCGACAACCGCGCCAGCGACATCAACAACCTGCTCGACGGCATCGCCAACGGCGTGCAGGTGCTGCAGGCCGCCAACACCGGCATCACCTCGCTGCAGAAGCTGATCGACAGCGCCAAGTCGATCGCCAACCAGGCGCTGCAGACCACGGTCGGTTACTCCACCAAGTCGAACGTCTCCGCCACCATCTCCGGCGCGACGGCGGCCGACCTGCGCGGCACGACCTCCTATGCCAGCGCGACCGCGAACA
>NZ_JAEMSD010000173.1 GCF_016462955.1 Bradyrhizobium sp.
GATTTCGGTGGCGTCATCCCGGGCGTTGATGACGACGTCGTCGCCATTGGAGCCTGCCCCGCTGACCCGGGCCGAGCCTTCGCTGTCGTCAGCGTCGATTTGGAAGCTGCCGATGCGGACGCTGGCCTTGTCGCCCCGGGTGTCGATGCGAACGCCGGGCAGGCGGACCGAGGCGTCCTCGCCGGTCGTCTCGATGGCGAGCCCGGGAGCCCGGACCGAGGTCCGGTCGCCGGCGGCGGCCGCCCCGGCCGCAACCCCGCCGGAGTCTTCGGCAGGCCCTGTGGTATCGGCCGGGGCCCCGGTGGCGTCAGCCTCCACGGCAGCCGCGCCGATCGTGGCCATGGCACGGGGCATGTCGCTGGACAGCTGCTGTTCGAACGTCCTGAGCGCGTCAGAGGGCGTGTCGCCGTCCAGCGGCACGAGATGCAGACTGACCTCGGCGCCCCTTGGGCCGACATAGGAGCAGACTGTGCCCCCGGCGGAGGCCGAGCCCTTGCGGGTCAGGGCGCCGATCGTCTGGGGGCATTGCAGCGTCTTGACGACCTTCAGCACGCCGCTGGCTTCAGTGACCGCGCTGCGGGTCGAGGAAATGCGCACGGCGTCATCGCAGGCGGCGAGCGTGGCCGCGGCGCAGAGGGTCGGGATCAGCAAGGTGCGGAGGAGCATCGATGTGTAGTCCTGACAGTGTTCCATCCTGCGCCCACCGGATCCATTTGCCAGTGAAATCGCGGTAAGGCGGGTGACGAAACCTGTTCCTTAATGTGTTCGGGCGGTCAGGATCCGGGTCGCGAACCTTCGCGGCGATGCAGGAAGGCCAGCCGTTCGAACAGATGGACGTCCTGCTCATTCTTCAGCAGGGCGCCGTGCAGGGGCGGGATCAACCGGTTGGGAGATTTCTCACGCAGGGTCTCGGGATCCACGTCGTCGACCAGCAGCAGTTTGAGCCAGTCCAGCAGTTCCGAGGTCGAGGGCTTCTTCTTCAGGCCCGGCGTATCCCGGATCTCGTAGAAGGTCTTGAGCGCCTCGGAGACCAGCCGTGGCTTGATGCCGGGGAAATGGACATCGACGATGGACTTCATCGTCTGGTCGTCGGGGAAGCGGATGTAGTGGAAGAAGCAGCGGCGCAGGAAGGCGTCCGGCAGTTCCTTCTCGTTGTTGGAGGTGATCATCATGATCGGGCGCTGCTTGGCCTTGATCGTCTCGCCGGTCTCGTAGACATGGAATTCCATGCGGTCGAGCTCGAGCAGCAGGTCGTTGGGGAATTCGATGTCGGCCTTGTCGATCTCGTCGATCAGCAGCACCGGGCGCTGCTCGGCCGTGAAGGCCTCCCACAGCTTGCCGCGCTTGATGTAGTTCTTGATGTCCGAGACCCTGGCATCGCCGAGCTGGCTGTCGCGCAGGCGCGACACCGCATCGTATTCGTAGAGGCCCTGCTGCGCCTTGGTGGTGGACTTGATGTGCCAAGTCAGAAGCGGCGCGTTCAGCGCCTTCGCCACTTCCTCGGCCAGCACCGTCTTGCCGGTGCCGGGCTCGCCCTTCACCAGCAGCGGGCGCTCGAGCACGATCGAAGCGTTGACGGCGACCTTGAGATCGTCGGTCGCAACATAGTCCTTGGTGCCGGTAAATTTCATCGCGCGTCCTTAGTTGGTCGTCGTGCCCCAGGCCGTGCCTTGGTCACGACAAGCGAACGGCCGCGCATCGCGGCCGTTCCTGGTTCGGTCAGGCTTTCAGACCCGTTTTATCAGCGAAAGGATGACCAGCACAATCACCGCGCCGATCGTCGCGTCCACGATGGCGCCGACCGTGCCGGTTGCCAGCTGGATGTGCAGCTGCGGCAGCACCCAGCCTGCGACCAGCGCGCCGACGATGCCGACGACGATGTTGCCGATCAGCCCAAATCCCGCCCCGTGGACAATCTTGCCGGCGAGCCAGCCGGCGATGGCGCCAATGATCAGCGCTGCGACAATTCCCATTGCAAACGTCCCCAAAACAACCCCTCGAGGCCGCCAATTCTAGAGCAAAAAGCCTGCCGGTCCAGCGTCGCGCGACGGTCTCCGCCCCTTGACGTTCGCCCCCCGACGGGCAATCTGTCACCCATGTTCCTGCAATTCTTCACTTCTCTGCGCGATGCGCAGGTCCCCGTGACGCTGCGCGAATACCTCACGCTGGTGGAGGCGCTCGACGCCGACCTTGCGGACTATTCGATCGAGAACTTCTACTATCTGTCGCGCGCCTCCTTGGTGAAGGACGAGCGCAACCTCGACAAGTTCGACCGCGTGTTCGGCACGGTGTTCAAGGGGCTGGAAAACCTGCTCGACGCCATGGAGAAGGCGGAGATCCCCGAGGAGTGGCTGAAGAAGCTCGCCGAGAAGTACCTGACGGAAGAAGAGAAGAAGCAAATCGAGGCCATGGGCTGGGACAAGCTCATGGAAACCCTGAAGAAGCGCCTCGAGGAGCAGAAGGGCCGGCACCAGGGCGGCAGCAAATGGATCGGCACCGCCGGGACCTCGCCGTTCGGCGCCCATGGCTACAATCCCGAAGGCGTGCGCATCGGCCAGGAGAAGAACCGCAACAACCGCGCCGTGAAAGTGTGGGACAAGCGGGAGTTCAAGGATCTCGACGGCAATGTCGAGCTCGGCATCCGCAACATCAAGGTGGCGCTGCGCCGCCTGCGCAAATTCGCCCGCACCGGCGCGCCCGACGAGCTCGATCTCGACACCACCATCCGCGAGACCGCCAATCACGGCTATCTCGATGTGCACATGCGTCCCGAGCGGCGCAACGCGGTGAAGCTCCTGGTGTTCTTCGACATCGGCGGCTCGATGGACGCGCATATCGAGCAGGTCGAGGAGCTGTTCTCGGCCGCCAAGAGCGAATTCAAGCACATGGAGTATTTCTACTTCCACAACTGCCTCTATGAAGGCGTGTGGAAGCAGAACAAGCGCCGCTTCACCGATCGCACGCCGACCTGGGACGTGCTGCACAAATACCCGCACGACTACAAGGTCGTGTTCGTCGGCGACGCCTCGATGTCGCCTTACGAGATCATGGTGCCCGGCGGCTCGGTCGAGCACGTCAATGAGGAGCCGGGCTCGGTCTGGCTCGACCGCATCATCCGCACCTACCCGCACACGGTGTGGCTGAACCCGGTGCAGCAGAAGCACTGGGACTATTCGGAATCCACCACCATCATCAAGCGCATCTTCGCCAACCGCATGTATCCGATCACGATCGAGGGGCTGGAGAACGCGATGAAGGAATTGACGCACTGATGCCTCCCGCTGTCATTCCGGGGCGCCCGAAGGGCGAACCCGGAATCCATCGGGCCGCAATACGTGTAGAGAAATGGATTCCGGGTTCGTGCTGCGCGCGCCCCGGAATGACAAGAGGGAGAGGTATATGCCCCAGACCATTACCCGCGGCATCAAGGCGCTGATCGACGAGGCCAATGCCGAGATCGAGACGCTCTCCGCCACGGACGCCATCGAGATCTCCAAGAACGGCGACGTCGTCATCGTCGACATCCGCGACCCCCGCGAGATCGAGCGGGACGGCCGCATTCCCGGCGCGTTCGCCTGCACCCGCGGCATGCTGGAATTCTGGATCGACCCGCAAAGCCCCTACGCGAAGCCGATCTTCCAGGAGGACAAGAAGTTCGTGTTCCACTGCGCCGGCGGCCTGCGCTCCGCGCTCGCCGCCAAGACCGCGCAGGACATGGGCCTCAAGCCCGTCGCCCACATCGCCGGCGGCTACGCCGCCTGGCGCGACGCCGGCGGGCCGGTGGAGAAGTGGGAGCCGAAGAAGAAGGGGTGAGCCTCACTCCCTCCACTCGTCATTCCGGGGCGCGCGAAGCGTGAACTATGATGCGCAATTGCGCATCTGAGAATCCATTCATCCACCGACTCTGCCGCCCGATGGATTCCGGGCTCGCCCTCCGGGCGCCCCGGAATGACCACAAGGAAATGCCGATGCCCACCGACCCCCTCGTCTCCACCGAATGGCTCGCCGCCCACATCGGCGATGCCAACGTCAAGATCCTCGACGCCAGCTTCAAGCTGCCCGGCGTGCTGCCGCTGCCGAAGGACGACTATCTCGCCGCGCATCTGCCCGGCGCCGTGTTCTTCGACGTCGATGCTGTGTCGGACCATTCCAACCCGCTGCCGCACATGTTTCCGAGCGCCGAGCAGTTCGGCCGCGACGTCGGCAATCTCGGCATCGGAAATAGCGACACTGTCGTGCTCTACGATGCCGGCGGCTGGGTCGCCGCGCCGCGCGCGTGGTGGATGTTCCTGTCCTACGGCCACGGCAATGTGCGCATCCTCAACGGCGGCCTGAAGAAGTGGCGCTCCGAGGGACGCCCGGTCGAGAGTGGCGAGGTCAAGCCGACGCCCGCAACGTTCAAGGCGAACTATGACGCAAACCGTGTGCGCAGCATGCAGCAGTTGATCGCCAACGTCGAAAGCCGGAAGGAGCAGGTGATCGACGCGCGCGCCGCCGACCGTTTCGAGGGCCGCGCGCCGGAGCCGCGGCCGGGCATCCGCTCCGGCCACATCCCCGGCGCCCGCATCGTGCCTTACAATCTGTTGTTCGACGCCGCGACGGGTGAGATGAAGCCGCTGGAGGATCTGCACGCCGCTTTCACGGGTGCCGGCGTCAAGTTGGACGCGCCGATCGTGACCAGCTGCGGCTCGGGCGTCTCGGCTGGCGTGCTGACGCTCGCGCTCTATCGCCTGGGCATCACCGACACCGCGCTCTACGACGGCTCCTGGTCGGAATGGGGCCAGGCAGGCGGCCCGGCGATTGCGACCGGCCCGGCGTAGCCTCGCTGCTTCCACATCGTCATGGCCGGGCTTGACCCGGCCATCCACGTCCTCACCGCGTGCGCGCGGTCGTGGTCGTCGCGAAGGCCGGCTGCTGCGGCTGCCCGAACGGATCGAGCTGCTGCTGGAGCTGTTGAGGCGGCGGGCGCCGCACCACGCGGGGCCGCTTCTTGGCTTTCGCCGTGCGCTTGGTTGCCTTGGTGTCCGACTTGCCGCTCTCGGTCTTGGCCTTGGCGGGCGCATCCTTCACGGCCGCGGTCGCGGGATCGTTCAGCGCGGCGACCTTGGCCGCGGTCGCGGAGGCGGTGGCGCTGGGATCGGCGGCGGTCGGCTCGCTGCCGCTTGCGGCAGGCTGGACTTCGGCGATCGAAGCCGTGGTGTCGGCTTGGGTCAACGTGTCGATCGAAGCCGGCGCTGCCGCCTCCACGGTTGTTTCAGGCTTGGCCGATTCGGCAGCCGGAATTTCGGCTGCGGGCGCGGCGTCCTGGGGCTGAGCCTCGGCCTCGCTCGCGACCGCGGCGAGCTGTTCGGGCTCGCTCGCCGGCAGCCCGATGGTCGGCACCCGGTCGCGCAGCGACGGTACGGGCTCTGCGGAAACCTCCGGTTCGTCCCGCAACACTGCGAGCACCGGCTGGGCCGGCTCGGGCACTTGCGCAAACACCTGCTCCTGCGGGCCGTTCCGCCAGCCGGGGTTGCTGACATACTGCTGATGGGTCGCCCGCAGCAGCGCGGCGGCTCCTAGGCCGAACACCAGGATGGAGGTTGACAGCAGGATCGCGGCAAACAGGAAGCGAAAGCCGGGAAGCATCGAACGATTGCGAATTTCCGCCCCGGCGACGAGACGACCGGGACCCAAGAGCTATCTGAACGCGGTGACGGTACTGCTTGCCGCGTTCGCCACGCGGGAATCGGAGCTCAAAAAGGTGGCGAATCAGGCTGATTCGACCATATCGCAACGTTTGCGCCTCGCTCCGTTAAAAACGCGGCCGAACATCGCAGGCATTCACGGCGCGATGCGATTTCGACCCCGTGATGCAACGGGGCAACGGTCGTCTTACGGATCACAAATCGGCAAGTCCGGCGCAAATCGGCCTGATATGTCTTGAATGTGCCGTGATCTTCCGCCATCTGGCCGTTAACGGTCCGATCGGGCTTCGGGACTATACAAGAGCGATGATGATCAAACACTTTCTGACGATATGCGCTGCCGCAACAGTCGCTGCGACGGGAACTTCGCTCGCTCAGGCTCAGAGCTATCCGGTCCAGCAGGTGCCCAGCTACGGTGCCCCGGCCGAATACCGGCCCGGTGACCGCACGCCCAATTTCGACGCGCTCGATGACGACGACGATGCGATGCCGCATGCTTCGCTGCCGCCGCCCGGTCCGGCCGACGATCCGCGCTATGGCCGCCCCCTTGGCGCGCCCCCGGTCTACTCGGCGCTTTCGCCGCCCGGTCCGGTGTTGTCGCCTGCCGATCCGCGCTACGGCCGTCCGTCAGGTGCTCCGCCGGTCTACTCGGCCGCCCCGCCGCAAGGGCCCGTGATGTCGCCGGATGATCCCCGCTACGGCCGCCCCGCCGCGCCGCCGGCGGTGATCTACGCTGATCGCCCTCCCCAGCAGGCGCCGGCCAATGACGGCCTCCGTCCGCCCGAGGCCGTCGGTGGTCCCGCCGCGACCGGGACGGTTCAGGCCGGCCAACCGCCCGTCGGCACCGATGGCCGCCCGGTGACCTTGGCCGCGCTGCCGCCCGAGGAGCAGCCCGATGCCGCGCCGGTGCAGCTGCCGCCGAACCTGCGCCGCCAGGAGGTTTCGTTCCAGACCAAGGAGCCGGCCGGCACGCTCGTGGTCGATACGCCCAACACCTACCTCTATTACGTGCTCGGAGGCGGCCGCGCGATCCGCTACGGCGTCCGCGTCGGCCGCGACGGCTTCACCTGGACCGGCGTGCAGAAGATCACCCGCAAGGCCGAGTGGCCGGATTGGCATCCGCCGACCGAGATGATCGAGCGCCAGCCCTATCTGCCGCGCTTCATGGCCGGCGGCCCCGGCAATCCGCTCGGCGCCCGCGCGATGTATCTGGGCTCGACGGTGTACCGCATCCACGGCACCAACCAGCCCTCGACGATCGGCAAGTTCGTCTCCTCCGGCTGCATCGGCATGCTGAACGAGGACGTCTCCGACCTGTTCGAGCGCGTCAAGGTCGGCACCCGCGTGGTCGTGCTGCCGGGCGGCCCGCCGCCGGGAACAGCAACTGCCTCCGCCGCGCCGACCCCGGGCGCAGCCGCACCCGGTGTTGCTGGTCCGGCTCCGATGTCGGCCCAGGCCGGCCCGGTCCCCGGGACGCAGCCGACCGTGGTGCCGCCGCTGCCCGCACCGGTCACCGTGCGCTGAGCGCTGCGACAAGAGTTCGAATTGCAATGGGCGTGCCTTGGGGCACGCCCATTGTCGTTTCAGGCCAGCCGGCGCGGCAGCTCTGCGCCCTTCGTGAAGGCGTCGATCGCCTCGACCATCTGGCCGTAATGGATGCGCAGACCGTCCGTGGTGGCGTAGCCGAGGTGAGGCGTCAGCACGAGATTGTCGAGCTTGCGGAAGGGATGGTCGACCGGCAGCGGCTCGACCGAGAACACGTCGAGCCCGGCGCCCGCGATCTTCCGCTGCTGCAGCGCCTCGAGCAGCGCCTGCTCGTCCACGATCGGCCCGCGCGCGGTGTTGACGAGGAACGCCGTTGGCTTCATGCGCGCCAGATCGGCGCGGCTGACGAGACCGCGTGAGCGCTCGCTCAGCACCACATGGATGGTGACGATGTCGGCCTTGGCGAACAACTCGTCCTTGGTGGCGTAGCCGACGCCGGCCGCCGCGCATTTCTCCGGCGTCAGGTTCGGGCTCCAGGCGATCACGTTCATGCCGAACGCCTTCGCAATGCCCGCCATCTTGCTGCCGAGCTTGCCGAGCCCGACGATGCCGAGCGTCAGGCCCTCGATCTCGACGCCGGCAAAACTCTGCCAGGGCTCGCCGGCATGCATGCGCGCGTTCTCACGGCCGATGCCGCGGGTCAGTTCCAGGATCAGGCCCATGGTGAGCGGCGCGGTGGGATCGCGGGAATATTGCGTGCCGCCGACGGCGATGTTGCGTGCCTTGGCTGCCTCCATGTCGATCGCCGCGTTGCGCATGCCTGAGGTCAGCAGCAGCTTCAGCTTCGGCAGGCTCTCGAACAGGCTCTTCGGGAAAGCGGTGCGCTCGCGCATCGCGCAGATGATGTCGAAGTCGGCGAGCGCGCTGGCTGCGGCCTGCTCGGAGACGAAGGGATGGCTGAACACGGTGACATCGATGCGGTCGGATAGCTTCGACCAGTCCGCGACGTCCAGGGCGAGATTGAAGTAATCATCGAGAATTGCGCAGCGCAGCCGGCTCATCAGTGGTCATCCATGGCGTGAGGTAACGGCGCGGGCGGGGCGCCATCGTCGGAACCATGGTTGCGCGCAATCAGTCCCGCGCGCAAGCTGCTCGCGTCGTCAAAATCCGACAGGCAAGCGGCTCAGAGATCGCGGCGCTTCAGCCGGACCGGCGCATCCATGCCGTGCTTGGCGCGCCACGCGGGGCCGGGGCCGCGCATGTAGTGCAGTTCGGGCCGGTAGGGGTTGAAGGCGGTGGCGAAGAAGCGCTTGAAGAAACCCTTGATCTCCGAGCCGAGCGCGGAGGAGCTGCCGGCTTCGGCCGGAACAGGAAGTGAATGGGTGTCGATCAGAGCCATGACGCTGTCTCGCTATGCTCCCGCTTGTTCTGAGCGAGGGGCGCTGTTGCCGCGCGAGACCGAGCATTCGGCCTGATTGATTAAAAGATGGTTTCAATTGTCCGGATCTGGCCCGGATGGTGTCTGGACCGTATTCATCCGTAGTGAACGGACGGAAAACATTGCCCTTTGAGGGCGGGATCGCTACATCGGCGACAGCAAATCTCCTCAAATTGAAGGTGTCACGGGACCCATGGCGCGCCAGTTCATCTATTTCATGCAGGGCCTGACCAAGAGCTACCCGACCCGGAAGGTGCTCGATAACATCCATCTGAGCTTTTACCCCGATGCCAAGATCGGCGTGCTCGGCGTCAACGGCTCGGGCAAGTCGACCCTGCTCAAGATCATGGCCGGCCTCGACAAGGAATATACCGGCGAAGCCTGGGTCGCCGAGGGCGCCCGCGTCGGTTACCTCGAGCAGGAGCCGCAGCTCGATCCTGCACTTTCAGTGCGCGAGAACGTCATGCAGGGCGTCGCCAAGCAGAAGGCGATCCTCGACCGCTACAACGAGCTCGCGGTGAACTATTCCGACGAGACTGCCGACGAGATGACCAAGCTCCAGGACGAGATCGAGGCCCAGGGCCTCTGGGATCTCGACAGCAAGGTCGACCAGGCCATGGACGCGCTGCGCTGCCCGCCCGACGACGCCGATGTCACAAAACTCTCTGGCGGTGAGCGCCGCCGCGTCGCGCTGTGCAAGCTGCTGCTCGACCAGCCCGAGCTGCTGCTGCTGGACGAACCGACCAACCATCTCGACGCCGAATCCGTGTCGTGGCTGGAAGGGCACCTTCGCAACTATCCCGGCGCGATCCTGATCGTCACCCATGACCGCTACTTCCTCGACAACGTGACGGGCTGGATCCTCGAGCTCGACCGCGGCCGCGGCATCCCCTACGAGGGCAATTACTCGTCCTGGCTGGTGCAGAAGCAGAAGCGCCTGGAGCAGGAAGGGCGCGAAGACGCCGCGCACCAGAAGACGCTGGCCCGAGAGCAGGAATGGGTGGCGTCATCGCCGAAGGCACGTCAGGCCAAATCGAAGGCGCGCTACCAGCGTTATGAGGAACTGCTCAAGAAAGCGAGCGAGAAGCAGACCCAGACCGCGCAGATCATCATTCCGGTGGCCGAGCGGCTCGGCGCCAACGTGGTCGATTTCGAAGGCCTCAGCAAAGGCTTTGCCGACCGCCTGCTGATCGACAATCTCACCTTCAAGCTGCCGCCTGGCGGCATCGTCGGCGTCATCGGCCCCAACGGCGCCGGCAAGACCACGCTATTCAGGATGATCACCGGGCAGGAGAAGCCCGATGCTGGGACGATCACGGTCGGGGAGACCGTGCATCTCGGCTATGTCGACCAGTCGCGCGATGCGCTCGACGGCAAGAAGACCGTGTGGGAGGAGATCTCCGGCGGCAACGAGCTGATCCTGCTCGGCAAGAAGGAAGTCAATTCGCGCGGCTATTGCTCGGCGTTCAACTTCAAGGGGGCGGACCAGCAGAAGAAGGTCGGCGCGCTCTCCGGCGGTGAACGCAACCGCGTGCATCTCGCCAAGATGCTGAAGTCCGGCGCCAACGTCCTGCTGCTCGACGAACCGACCAACGACCTCGACGTCGACACGCTACGCGCACTGGAAGAGGCGCTAGAGGACTTTGCCGGCTGCGCCGTCATCATCAGCCACGATCGCTGGTTCCTCGACCGCATCGCGACCCACATCCTGGCCTTCGAAGGCGAGAGCCATGTCGAATGGTTCGAGGGCAACTTCCAGGATTACGAGAAGGACAAGATGCGCCGTCTCGGCCAGGACAGCATCATCCCGCACCGGGTGAAGTACAAGAAGCTGACGCGGTGAGTCCTGCATGATGCGGCGGGCGCTCATCGCTGCGGTGATCGTGGTCACCTGCGGCTCGACATCCGCCCGCGCCGCAGACGCGGCCTTCACGCAGTTCATCGCCTCGCTGTGGCCGGAAGCCCAACAGGCCGGCGTCTCGCGGGCGACGTTCGATCGAGAGACGCGCGGGCTCGAGCCCGACTACAAGTTGCCCGATTTGATCCTGCCGGGACGGCCGGCGACGGGCGCGCCGTCACAGGCCGAGTTCGTGCAGGTGCCTGCCGACTACGTCAAGGAAGCGTCGATCGCGCGGCTCGCGGGCGAGGGCCAGCGGCTCCTGCAGAAATATCGCCCTGTCCTGAGTGAGATCGAAAACAAGTCTGGCGTGCCGGCAACCGTGATGCTGGCGATCTGGGGCCGCGAGACCGACTACGGCCGCTACGCGCTGCCCTATGATCTCGTGCGCGTGCTGGCGACGCAGGCCTATGTCGGCCGGCGCAAGGACCAGTATCGCAACGAGTTCATACTCTCGCTCAAGCTTCTCGGCGAGGGCGTGGTGACGCGCAAGGACATGCGCTCGTCCTGGGCCGGCGCCACCGGGCTCACGCAGTTCCTGCCCTCGGAATATTACAAGCACGGCGTCGATTTCGACGGCGATGGCCGCATCGACATCTGGCGCTCGGTGCCGGATGCGCTGGCTTCCGCCGCGCAGCAGCTCGTCAACAAGGGTTGGCAGAGCGGTGTGCGCTGGGCCTATGAGGTACAGGCGCCTGCGAAGGCCGATTGCACCACGGGCGTACCCGAGGTGACGAAGCCGATCGGCCAATGGATGCGCGAAGGCTTTGTCCCCGTGCGCGGCCAAAAGCTCAACGCCGCCGAGCAGGCGCAGCCGGCCTCGCTGCTGCAGCCCGAAGGCATCTACGGCCCGTCGTTCCTCACCACGAAGAACTACTTCGTCATCAAGGAGTACAATTTCTCCGACCTCTACGTGCTGTTCGTCGGCCACCTTGCCGACCGCATCACCAATCCGCTGCCGTTCGCGACGCCCTGGGCGGCCTCCAAGCAGCTACGCACCAAGGATGTCGAGACGATGCAGCGCGGGCTCACCCGGATCGGGCTCTACAAAGACAAGATCGACGGCAAGGCCGGCATGCAGACGCGTGCGGCGCTCGGTGCCTATCAGAAGTCGGCGGGCCTCAAGGTCGATTGCTGGCCGAGTGAAGAGGTGCTGCGTTCGATCCAGGCGGCGCGATAGCGTGCGCAAATAAAAAGCCCGGCCGAGGTGCTCGGCCGGGCTTTCCGATCGCGGCGCGCATGCGCCAAAGCGATCAGATCAGTAGCAAACGCGAACCGGGCGGACGACCCAGCCATAGCCGTCCCAATAACGCTGGCGCTGCCAGTAGCAGGGCGGGGGCGGCGGGCCAGGCTCGGCCACGTAAACGGGACCGCCATAGGCCGGACGGCTCGAGGCGATCGCGCCGCCGACGATCGCGCCACCGATCAGCCCGGCCGCGATACCGGCACCGATGTTGTCACCGGCTTTCGCCGGCGGCGTTGCGGTCACCAGCGAACCGGCGACCGTCGCGAGCGTAAGGGCGGCAACTAAAGTCTTCTTCATGCTCTAGGCTCTCCTGGGAGATGGGTCCTCTCGTTAGAGGCACCCGGGTTTCAAAGGTTCACGCACACTCTGATGGAATTGGCCTTGCAGCTAGGAAGCGCGCAATTGGTCAATCCACGGTAAACGCACACGGAGCTGTGACGAGAAAAAGCGGTGTTTTTCGGGCCCCAGGATGAACGCCGCATCCGTACTGAATCGGTCAGCGCGCCTCAGCCGCAGACTCGGACGCGGCGGACGCGCCAGGCATAGCCGTCCCAGAAGCGCTGCTTCTGCCAGACGCAGCCGCCGTAATAGTCGTCGGCAACATAGCCCGGACCGGGAGCGTAATAGCGGGGCGGGTAGTAGCCCGGCCCATAATACCCATAGCCGGGTCCGTAATAATACGGAGAGGCCAGCGCTCCACCGACGATGGCACCACCGATGATCCCAGCCGCCACGCCTGCAGCGACACCGCGCTGGGCTTGGGCCGGTGTTCCGGCCGCCATGGCGACGGTAGCGGCGGCGGCGACCACCAGGAGCAGCTTCTTCATTGGCTTGACCTTTCGCATAAACACGCGGGAACTGTTTGGGACGCAAGGTTCCATACTTCGCTTGAATGATCAATGAACGGCCCCCTTGGCGGGGGCGACCAAGTGGCAGGACCGCAGCTTCACCGGGAGAGGATGATGAGTAGCGCGATGGTCAGTGCATTGGTCGCAGCCGGAGTCGTTTGCGCGATCGGCTATGGCTGGATCGCGCACGTCCAGAAT
>NZ_JAEMSD010000622.1 GCF_016462955.1 Bradyrhizobium sp.
CCTGCCGCTGCTTCCCCAGTACGGCATCGATCCGATCTTCTTCGGCATCCTGGTGGCACTGAACACGCAGACCGCATTCAACACGCCGCCGGTGGCGATGGCCGCCTTCTATCTGAAAGGCGTGGCGCCGCCCGAGGTGAAGCTGACCGACATCTTCTCCGGCGCGCTTCCGTTCGTCGGCCTGGTCTTCTTCACCATGGCACTGGGCTACATCTTCCCGGGGATCGCATTGTGGCTGCCCAACTACCTCTACGGGGCGCGATGAGTGTGCCCGGCCAACCAACGAAGGGCTGTGTATGAGTCTCAACGCGCTCGGTCTCGCCGAGGCTGCGGCCGGCATCCGCGAGGGCCGGCTCAGCTCGGTGGAGCTCGTCGGCGATTGCCTCAGGCGCATCGACGAGGTCGATCGCAACATCCAGGCGTGGGCGTTCCTCGATCGCGATCACGCGATGCGGCAGGCCAAGGCCGCCGACGATCGGCGCAAGCAGGGCAAGGCCACGGGCCCGTTGCATGGCGTGCCCGTGGGCATCAAGGATATCTTCGACACCGGCGACATGCCGACGGAATTCGGATCGGAGCTGTGGGCCGGACGCACGCCGCGGCGCGATGCGGCGGCCGTGGCGCGTCTGCGGGCGGCGGGCGCCGTGATCCTCGGCAAGACGGTGACCACAGAGTACGCCTACTACAATCCGGGCAAGACCCGAAATCCGCACAACCCAGATCACACGCCCGGCGGATCGTCCTCGGGCTCCGCCGCGGCCGTCGCGGCGCTGATGGTGCCGGGTGCCATCGGCTCGCAGACCAACGGCTCGGTGATCCGTCCTGCCGCCTTCTGCGGCGTGGTCGGCTTCAAGCCCACGCATGGTCTCATTCCGCGCAGCGGCGCGCTCGAATTGTCGCGCACGCTCGATCATGTCGGCGTGTTCGGGCGCAGTGTCGAGGACGCGGCCCTGCTCGCCGAGGTCATGGCCGGCTTCGACCCGGAGGATCCGGACACCCGGCCCGTTGCGCGCCCGCCATTCTCTGCGATAGCGGCGAGCGAGCCGCCGCTGCCGCCGCGATTTGCCTTCGTGCGCTCTCCGGTCTGGGATCAGGCCGAGCCGGTGACGCGTGAAGCCTTTGCCGAGCTCGTCGGGGCCTTGGGCGAAGCGTGCAGCGAAGTCGAGCTTGGGCCAAGCTTCGACAGCGCCGTCGACATGCACCGCATCATCATGGAAGTCGACATGGCGCACAATCTGCGGCGCGACCACGAGCGCGGCGAAGACAGGCTGAGCACCCGTCTGCGTGAGGCGATCGCGCGCGGGCGCGCGCATCTTGCGATGGATTATTGCAACGCTCTGGCCGGGATTGCGCCGCTCAACGAGGCGCTGGACCCTATCTTCGACGAATACGACGCGGTCCTGACGCCTGCTGCACCAGGCGCGGCGCCCGGCATCGAAACCACCGGCAACCCGGTCTTCTGCTCGCTCTGGACTTATCTCGGCGTGCCCGCCATCAGCCTGCCCTTGATGCGCTCGGAAACTGGCCTTCCGCTGGGCGTTCAGCTCATCGGCCGCCGTGGCAACGACGCCCGCCTGTTGCGCACCGCGCGCTGGCTGACCACCGCCATCGGGCGCACGCGCGGGGGCGGCCGGCGCAACGTCCCCGGCACCGGATCGCAATCGGCTGCCGGCGGGGAGAAGAGGAAATTGCGATGACCAATCTGATCACCGGCCTCATCGGCCTCGCGCTCATGATCGCATTTCTTGGAATCCTGCTGGTCTGGATCAAGGCCATCCCGCTCATCATCATCGTCGTGAGCGTGGTGATCCTGGCCGTGATCGATTTCGTGCGATCCCTGCGGACGAACGGCGCGGCTCGCTGACGGCCGGATCGCCTGCGCAGCGCGCGTCGAGACCTTTGCTCAGGTCTGCGAGGCTCACCGCGCCCAGCCGCTCGACCAGCAATGCTTCAGCGTCACGAAGGACATCGTCCACCGCTGCGTTGACGAGTTGCTCGATCGCACAGTCCGGGTTGGAATGCTCGTTCCCGATCGCAAATAGCCGGGGGCCACCAACCGCACGATAGACATCGAGAAGCGACACGCGCTCGAGGTCGCACGCGATGACCCAGCCGCCGCCATGCCCTTTGTCCGACCGGACATAGCCCGCATCGCGCAGCCCCGCCAATGTGCGGCGAACGACGACCGGATTGGTCCCCAGCATCGTGCCGATCGCCTCCGAGGTCATGGGGCCGTCATGTCGCGCCATGTGGAGCAGCACATGCAGCATTCGGGAAAGGCGGCTGTCGTTTCGCATCGCCTGATCTTTCGCATGCATCCCACCATTGGCAAGGGGCACGCAGTCATGATACATATAAAGTTACATGACTCGTGAGGGATCGGACGTGCGACAGTTTGAGAATCCAGACCATTGGGACAGCGCAGCTAGGCATTATCGAGAGACCGCGCACCCTTTCACCACCCTGTTTGCGGAGGCGGCGCTGGCGCGCGTAGCCCTGACGCCTCAGAGTCATGTTCTCGACGTGGCAGCCGGCACCGGCGCGCTCGCGCTGGCAGCCGCGCGCACCGGCGCACGAGTCCTGGCGACCGACTTCTCGCCCGGCATGGTGGGATGCATCGCCGCTGCTGGTCTGCCCAATGTGGAGGCGCGGGTTATGGACGGACAGGCGCTCGATTTGCCAGACGCGCATTTCGATGCCGTCTTTTCGATCTTCGGTGTCATCATGTTCCCCGATTGGCGCAAGGGTTTGGCCGAGATGCGACGGGTGACGCGACCCGGCGGGCAAGGCGTGGTCGCGACCTGGCAGGATCGGGGCGCGGCGACCTTCCTCCTGTTGGGCGAAGTCCGGCAAAAGCTGTTCCCCGATCGGTCGGGCATGGCAATGCCTGAAGCGGTTCAGGCCATGAGCGATCCGGAAGATTTCGCCCGCGCCCTCGTCGCTGCTGGCTATCGCGATCCCCGGATCGACGTGGTGACTCATGATTTTCTGCTCGACGTCGCGGCGCTCGACGCGCCTGACACGCTTTTCGGCATGTCGCCCGACTGGACGAGCCTGGACGACGTCGAAAAAGCGGCGGTGATTGCCGAGGTGCGGCGCAGGGCCGATGGCCGCCTAATCCTGCCGATCACCTCGACCGCCCTCATTGGCGTGGCTGTACGATGAATGCCAATCGCATGTGTGTGGGCAATTCAGGACCGCTGGATCGTCGCTACTTCTTCAGGATGCCCGTGTTGGTGTTTCCAAGCTGCTGGACGGCGGCGTTTGCGGCGGGGGTGTTGTAAGACGGTCGAGATCCGCCGCCTTCCTGGCCGGTCGGGGCTACGCCGAGTATCTCGCCCGTCGTTCCCTGCCCTTTTGCATTCAGCGAGTTAGGTCCCGGCGAACCTCCGGTTCCGCTTAGCGTCGTCCCGTTCGAGAGCGTCGAGCCACCCGGGC
>NZ_JAEMSD010000623.1 GCF_016462955.1 Bradyrhizobium sp.
GGTGGAGGAGTTTGACTGACCGCACCCGGAGGAATTTGAAGTGACCCGCGGGGACGCGATTGCCGTAGCGGAGCTCGACGGCAATAGGGTCAGTGGCCGTTTGACCGGAGTACTCGACGCGGGAGCGCATCTCACGTCATCGTGTTTCTACCCGACGGTCGGGCAGCTCTTGTTGATGCTGGAGAGACGGGAGTGACCGTTGATGTACGCGCAAGCCTCGATCGCACCCGGCCCATTACGAATTACGCACTCAATGAGGCCAGAGTGATCATTCTGGATGCCGCTGCCGACGCCTGCCGAGCAATGTCTGGCGTGATTGATGCGGGAAGAGTTTTCCTCGCGGCAGATTCGCTGGGAGCAGCGCAGTCCATGTTAGATCGAGCGCTCGAGTACTCGAAAGCGAGGGTTCAGTTTAATCGCGCCATCGGTTTTTTTCAGGCTGTCAAGCATACGTTCGCGGATCCGGCGACACTATGGAGCCCTGTCGAGCATTGGTTTGGTACGCGGCACATGCGCAAGATGCACAGCCCGAGGAAGCACGGATTATGGCCTTGCAGGCGAAAGCCCATGTGGGCGAGGTCTTCAGAGAGGTCGCACGCCTGACAACAGAAGTGCATGGAGGAATGGGCTTCGCTGACCTGCTTGGCTTGCATTATTGGTTCAAGCGCATAGCGTTTAACCGTCAGATACTGGGATCGCCCGAGTATTGTCGGCAGGAGGCTGCGGCCGTGCAGGGTTGGCTGATCGCGTGAATGGGAATGCGGCGACTGCTCCGGCGTCGCTCGCTAGGCCGCAAGTCATCTTTGAACGCTTGTTGGGGGGCAGAATTGAGTATCCGTCCGCCTGTCGAGGATTGGGCAACAGACTTCGATCACCTCGATCAACGATGGATCGAAGACCCCTTTCCGATCTGGGCCGAGTTGCGCAGCTCTTGTCCCGTTGCGCATACCAATCGGTTTCAGGGGGTATACTTGCCTACGCGCTACAAGGACATTCGGGAGGTCGCACATGACACGCAAGCTTTCTCCTCGCGCCGTCTGCAAGTACGCGCGACCCCGCCGCCCATAAAATCGCCGGCACCGCCCATCACCTCCGATCCCCCACACTATCGCCTGGCGCGGATTGTATTGCTGCCGCCTTTCGCTCCGGCAGCCATCGTGGTGCAACGGCGGCGATGCGCGCCATCCGAAGATCTCATCAGCTATCTTGTTGCTGCTCGTGTCGACGGGCAACCTCTTACGGACAATCACATTCTAGGAACGCTACGCCTGCTCCTCATTGCTGGCATTGACACTACAGGAGTGGGATCGGGGCTTGCTTATGGCATCTTGCCAAGACACCTGAAGACAGGCGCCGGCTGGCCGTCCCGGCAATGAGCCCACGCTCCAGTAGGGCGATCGCTTTGGTTCAGCTTTCCAGCAGTGGACCAGGGAGTGGTGCGATGAGATTTCATCGCAACACCGCATTTTCTTGGGACTATCTTGGCTTACTTGACTGCGTCCGACTTCGCGTAGTCAGCCGACTGAGTCTTCACCACGTTCCAAACGTCGTCAGTATAGGCTGCAATCCAGTCTGTCTGCGGCACCCACTTGCTGCCGTTCCACATCTCTATGCGGGTCTTGCCGCCGCCGCCATGATCCTTGGCGGTCACGGTCACCGGCGCGATCATGCCGTTCGCGTCGTAATCCTTGATACTTTCAAGGCCGTCCTTTATCTTCTCCGGCGTCAGCGGCCAGCCGTGCTTCTTAATAGCAAGACGCGCGCCTTCAACCGCGATCGACCAGAGCGCCAGGCCGGTGTTGTAGTAGACGTCGTCGAGATTTTTGCGGTCGCCGTTGCCTTTGCCCCTATCGTAGACTTCCTTAATGATCTTCTGCACCAAGGGATGGTTGGAGCCGCCGGCGACGTTGGTGCCGCGCTTAATTCCCTTAGCGGCCTCTGCGCCGATATTGTTGATGTCGACCTCGTTCATCCAGTTGACGGCGACGTACTTGTCGAGCGCAATGCCGTTACGCTTCATTTCACGCGAGGCGATCACGTGCATGTTTGACAGGCTCCAACTGACGATCCAGTCGGGTGCAAACCGGCGCATTTGGGTCCATGCTGAGGCTTGGTCATTGCCTGGCAAAGGATAGGGGAACAGTTGCAGATCGAAGCCTTCCTTAGCCGCCAGCGTCTTGATGATACCGATTGGTTCTTGTCCGAACGGATAATCGACGTAGAGGAACGCGATTTTGACTCCCTTCAGGTTGCCGCCGGATTTCTGCTTGATGTACTCGATGTCGTTGGCGGCTTGGCCCCAATAGGTCGGGCCGATCGGGAATACCCACTTGAAGACGTCGCCGTCGACGGCGTCGCCGCGCCCAACGAGCGATTGAATTAGAATGTTCCCATCCTTCATGCCGCGAGGGAGCACGGCGCGGGAGACCGGTGTCGACAGCGTATCGAACACCATCACGTCATCGCGCTTCAGCTTTTCGTAGCATTCGATGCCGCGCTGCGGCTCGTTGCCGTGGTCCTGTACCACCATCTCCACCGGGTGACCCTCGATGCCGCCTTGTGCGTTGAGGATATCCGCATAATCCTTGGCGGCCTGCGCCACCTGCGGCGTCACGAAGGTGTATGCCTTGGTAAGGTCGTAACAGAGCCCAAAACGCACGGCGTCGGCGGCTTTCGCCGATAGGATCGAGATCGCGCTCAAGGCGACACCGGCCGCAATCGATAGATATTTCATCTGGGTTCTCCCTTTGGTCGTTTGTTGTCTTATTCGCTGGTCGTAATCAGGTCAGCCAGCGTTTCCGCCGGCTGTAGTGCTTGATGGCGTGGAAACTCTTTCCCTTTGCGCCGCCGAGATAGAACTCCTGAATCCGGATTGCTCTTCAGCGCTTCCGCCGTGTCGTGCATGACGACACGACCGCTCTCGATCAAGTAGCCGTGCGAGACGATTTCGAGGGCTGCCACCGCATTCTGTTCGACCAGCAGCACCGAGAGACCTTCCTCGCGGTTGATGCGGCTGATGATTTGGAAGATTTCCGCAACCAAAAACGGCGCCAACCCGAGGCTGGGTTCGTCCAGCATCAGCAGTTTCGGCTGCGTCATCAGCGCTCGCCCGATCGCCAGCATCTGCTGCTCGCCACCCGATAGGTAACCGGCGGCGCTGGATCGCCGCTCGTGAAGCCGCGGGAAATAGCTGTAGACCATCTCCTTGTTGCGGGCCATGTCGGCCCGGCTCCGGATCGCGGAAGCCGCGATCAGGTTTTCCTCGGGTGTCAGATGCTCGAACACCCGCCGTCCCTCGAGCACGTGGGCGATGCCGAGTTGGACGCGTTGCTGCGGCGACAGCGTGCCGATATTGCGGTCGTGAAACTGGACTTCGCCGCGGCGGACCTCGCCGCGCTCGGCGACCAACAATCCGCTGATGGCCTTCAGCGTAGTGC
>NZ_JAEMSD010000624.1 GCF_016462955.1 Bradyrhizobium sp.
GAGCAAGCCCGCGCAGTGGGGCCTCAGCGCTCGAGACGCTTCGCCAGCATCTCTTTCAGGATCTGCCGCTTGATCTGCTTGTTGGTGAGCGCGCCGTCGTGCCACCAGAAGCCGTCGGCCTTCATCTTCTGTGCGGCCCGTACGAAGCGGTCGGCGATTTCGGTGAAGTCGGCGTCGGTGTAGTTGAGGCTGAAGATCAGCCGGCCGGTGCCGACCCAGCTCAGCGCCAGGCCCTCGGCGCGCAGGTAATATTGCAGCATCCAGTTGTAGCGGGACGGCGTCGTGTATTTCACCGTCCAGATCGAGGAGAAGTTGGCGAACCGCACCGGCAGGTCGGCGCTCTCCATCATCCGGTTGAGCTTCCCGCAGCGGCCGTTCCAGGTCTCGTCGAGCCCGTCATAGACCGCACGGAAATTCGGGCTGGCGAGGCGGCTCAGGAATTCGTCCATCGCCGTCATGACGTAGGGATGCGAGTTGAAGGTGCCGCGGGCGAAGCAGATGTCGGCGGGGCGGTCGTCGCGGAAGCGGCGCATCAACTCCTTCTTGCCGCAGACCACGCCGACCGGCAGCCCGCCAGCGAGGCTCTTGCCGTAGGTCACCATGTCGGCCTGGACGCCGAAATATTCCTGGGCGCCGCCGGCGGCGAGGCGGAAGCCGACGAAGACCTCGTCGAAGATCAGGACGATGCCGCGTTCGGTGCAGACCTCGCGCAGCTTCTTCAGCCACTCGGTATAAGCGGCGCGATCGAAATGGCCGCCGCGGGAGGAATCGACCAGCGAGGAATCGCCGGGCGCGTTGGCGTTGGGATGCAGGCCCTGCAACGGATTGACCAGCACGCAGGCGATGTCGCGGCGCGTGCGCAGCACGTGCAGCGTCTTCTCCGACATTTCGGCGAGGGTGTAGGTCTCGTGCGCGGGAATCGGATTGCCGACGCCGGGCTGCACGTCGCCCCACCAGCCGTGATAGGCGCCGGCGAAACGAACCAGATGGGTGCGCTTGGTGTGGTAGCGCGCCAGCCGCACCGCCTGCATCACGGCTTCGGTGCCGGACATGTGGAACGAGACTTCGTCGAGGCCGGAAATCTGGCAGAGCCGCTGCACGTTCTCCAGGATGACGGGGTGGTACGGCCCGAGCACGGGGCCGAGCGCATGCGCGCGCTTCTCGGCACCTTCGATGCACTCCTTGTAGAAATCGTTGCCGAAGATATTGACGCCGTACGAGCCGGTGAGGTCGTAGAACGTGTTGCCGTCGACATCGGTGACGGTGACGCCGCTGGACGATTCCATGAAGGTCGAGGTGCCCAGGTGCTCGCGGACGAGACGCGAGAACTGGAACGGCACGCGGTAGCTCTCGGTGAAGTTCAGGTCGGAGATGGTCTCCGCCGCTTCCTTCGTCATCGCGCGCCCTTTCGGGTAGCGCTCGGCGTAGAGGGCGGCGAGACGGAAGAAGCCGTCCTTGCGCTGCGCGGCGATGTTCGCGGGCGCGCCGTCGCAGGAGAAATAATCGCTCTCTCCGTACTCGTAGAACGGCAGCAGTCGCGCCACCCGGCGCGACATCTTGGAATGCCCCGCGAGCGAGCGGTGCTTGGCTCGGGACAACTCGACCCGCGCTTTCAGCTTCGGGAAGACGGCGGCAGCGGAGGCTGCGGCGGCCACGGACATCGAGAGAATCGGGAATGTCGTTTCCATGACAACAAGCGCTAACCCTGCGAGCTGACAGATTCATGACAGTCAAAGCCCTCATCGCCTCTTTCACCCAGCAGGAAGACCTCAACTTCCTGCTGACCAACCGCATCCCCCGCGCGGCCCTGACCCGCTTCATGGGCTGGTTCTCCAAGATCGAGAATCCGATGGTGCGGGATTTCTCAATCGCGCTGTGGAAGCTGTTCTCCGATCTCGATCTGTCCGAGGCGCGCAAGACGCATTTCAGGAGCCTGCACGATTGCTTCACGCGCGAGCTCAAGCCGGGCCTGCGGCCCTTCGATGCCGACCCCTCCGTCGTGGCGAGCCCGTCGGACGGCATCGTCGGCGCTCACGGCAGGATCGCCGACAGCGAGCTGTTCCAGGTCAAGGGCGCGCCCTATTCGCTCTTGGATCTGCTCGGCGATTCCGCTCTGGTCGATCAGCACCGCAACGGCTCCTTCGTCACGCTGCGGCTGACGTCGAGCATGTATCATCGCTTTCACGCGCCATACGATGCACGCATCGAGCGCGTCACGCTGATCCACGGTGATGTCTGGAACGTCAACCCGATCGCGCTCAAGCGTGTCGAGCGGCTGTTCTGCAAGAACGAGCGCGCGGTGATCCGCACCCACCTCTCTACCGGCGAGGCGGTGACACTGGTGCCCGTTGCGGCGATCCTGGTCGCGAGCATCCGGTTGCACTTCCTCGACATGGTGTTGAACGCGCAGACGAAGGGGCCGGTCAGTTTCCCTTGCGACGTCAACGTGGCCAAGGGCGAGGAGCTCGGCTGGTTCGAGCACGGCTCGACCATCATCATCCTGGCGCCCGGCGATTTCAACTTCTGCGACGGCATCGCCGAGGGCTCGCGTATTCGTGCGGGTCAAGCACTCTTGAGGAGAAAGTAGCCTTCAATCTGCCGTCCCCGCTGGCTATATCGTCTGTCGGGGACGACGATTCTGGATGTGTGAGCGATGGCGCGGGCGCCGGTCTTGGCCGCGGGGGGTATTGTGCTGCGGCGTGGCTCGGCGCCGTTGATTGCGGTCGTGCGCCAGCGCAAGCGCAACGAATGGGTCCTGCCCAAGGGCAAGCTCGTCGACGGCGAGACTCCAAAGGAAGCTGCGCACCGCGAGGTGCTGGAGGAGACCGGCCACGACGTCGCCGTGCACGAATTTCTGGGGACGCTGGTTTATCAGTCCGGCGGGCGCTCCAAGGTCGTGCATTTCTGGCGGATGGAGGCAGGCGGCGGACCGATCCGCAAGCTGATGAACGACGTCAAGGCGGTGGACTGGCTGACGCTGGACGATGCAATCGCGCGCCTCTCGCGCGAGTACGAACGCGCGTTCCTCAACCAGGTTGGTCCGATCGCACTCGCGGCGGCGGGGCTTGCATCGGAGCCGCCTGAACCAGCGCAAGCCACCGACGAACTTGGTGCGGCCTTGCAGAATTTGACACCGGCCGAAGCCGCGTCGGTCGATGAGTTGCGCCACGGCCTGTTGCAAAAGGTGAAGGCGTGGTTGCGCGGCGAGGCGTGAGCGTTCGCCCGGCAATGACGGGGAGCTCATCTCGGTCGGCGCCGGGCCTCACGCTGCGACTAGGCCTCGCCATTCACCGGCGTCATTCCCGGGCTCGTGCTGCGCAGGGCTATCGCATTTGGCTCGTTGCGCGAGCTGAGCGCGCGCCTCGTCCTTCGAGACGACCGCTTCGCGGTCTCCTCAGGATGAGGCTAAGCAGCATCGGAGCCCGTTGAAAC
>NZ_JAEMSD010000625.1 GCF_016462955.1 Bradyrhizobium sp.
GCCAGCACTGATCGATGCCGGGCTTGGCTCGCTCGCTGCCATCTTCGGCCTGCCGCGCGACGACATCGCGCGTGAGCTGGTGGCGGCGGCTGCGATCAATTGGGCGCATGATCGCTTCGCGCGCGGCGCTTATTCCTGGGCGACGCCGCGGACGCGGGACGCCCAGGAGCTTCTCGGACGTGCGGACGGGCCAGTGCTGTTCTCCGGCGAAGCACTCTATCGCGGTCGAGACATGGGCACGGTCGAGGCGGCACTCGCGAGTGGCCTTCAGACGGCGCGGGCGATCTTGCAGGAATAGCGAAAGGCCCGCATCGCTGCGGGCCTTTTCTATCTCGGCAAGTCTAGTGTCGATCTTACCAGCGTCCACCGCCGAAGCTGAAGGTCACGCCGGGACCACCGCCGCGGTAGTAGCCGTACGGACCGCCACCATAGTAGCCATGGTGCCGCGGATAGTAACCGTAGCTGCGGTAGTGCGGACGATGGTGGCCGTGGTGGCGCCAGTGATGATGGCGATGGCCGTGATGGTGGTGCCTTCGTTGCGCGCTGATGTCGGTGGACTGCTCGGTCTGGGCAGTCTGCTTCGCGCTGGGACGGTCGGCCGCATTGGCAGAGGATACGCCGGCAAGAACCGCAGCGCCCAAACCCATCGCGACAAAAAGATACTTCATGTCATCACTCCAGTTGAATGTCGTGCGACAACAGATGAGCGTGCAGCACGTTCCGGCCCTGGCGGGCGTCGAAACGACGCAGATACAGTTCCAAGCTGAACGTTTGTTAACGTGTGTGAACGACTGAACGTTCCCGCGTCCATCGTCGCCATGAAGAGCTGTTGCGAGCTCGAGCTCAGAACACAGCGCAGCCTCTCCTCGGCGATGGGCTGCTGCGCGTCGATTCAAAGCAATGAAACGTCGCGGCGCGCGAGCACGAGCAGCGGCGGCGACTCACCTGAACGTGATCTGCATGCATGTCGCGCTTGATCCAGCGCAACTTTGATCGTCGTCGCCGGATGCACTGTCGACGCGACATTCGAAATGCAATCGAGGCAGGTCATGAAGGCGTATTTCATCGGTGGCGGCATTGGGTCGCTCGCGGGCGCCGCGTTTCTGGTTCGCGATGCGCAGCTGCCCGGGCGCGACATCGTGGTCTACGAGGCGCAGCCGCTGGTCGGCGGCAGCCTCGACGGAGCGCAGCTTGCGAACGGCGCCTATTCGCTCCGCGGCGGGCGCATGCTCACCACCGATCATTACGAATGCACCTGGGATCTGCTCTCCAGCATTCCCTCGCTCGAACATCCCGGCCTCAGCGTGCGCGATGAGACGGTCGCGTTCAACGTGGAGAATCCGGCGCACTCCAGGGCGCGTCTGGTCGACCGCAACCGCTTCAAGGTCGACGTCTCGCATATGGGCTTCTCCGCGCGCGACCGGCTCGAACTGCTGCGGCTCACCGAGGCTTCGGAGGAGACGCTCGGCAACGGCCGCATCACCGACTGGCTGTCGCCCGGATTCTTCGAGTCCAATTTCTGGTACATGTGGCAGACCACCTTCGCCTTCCAGCCTTGGCACAGCGCGGTCGAGCTGAAGCGCTATCTGCACCGCTTCATGAACGAGTTTCCGCGCATCGAAACGCTCGGCGGCGTCAAGCGCACCGTCTACAATCAGTATGACGCGATCGTTCGGCCGCTGACCGACTGGCTGAAGCGCCAAGGCGTGCAATTCGTGCGTGGCACGCGCGTCACCGACATGGCGTTCGAGGTCGACGGCGCGCGCTTGCGCGTGCGTCAGCTTACGCTCGACCGCGACAGCCGCACCGCCAATGTCCGGCTCGAAGACGACGACATCGTCTTCTTCCAGAACGGGTCGATGACGGACGCCTCCAGCCTGGGCACGATGACCGAGCCGCCGCCGCGCCTGACCAAGGCCGACAGCCAGGGCTGGGCGTTGTGGGAGACGATCGCGCAAGGACGGCCGGAGTTTGGCAATCCCTCAGCGTTCAACACTTCGATCCCCGAATCCTACTGGCTGTCCTTCACCGTCACCTGCCGCGATCCCGGCTTCTTCGACCGGATGGAAGCGTTCTCCGGCAACAGGGCCGGCACCGGCGGTCTCGTCACGTTCAAGGACTCCAACTGGCTGATGTCGGTCGTGCTCTATCACCAGCCGCATTTCGCGGGACAACCGAACAACGTCCAGGTGTTCTGGGGCTATGCGCTGCATCCCGATCGCGTCGGCAATTTCGTGGCGAAGCCGATGTCGGACTGCGGCGGCGCCGAAATCCTGAAGGAGCTCTGCGGCCACCTCAACTTCGATCCCGCGGTTTTCGAAGATGCGATCTGCATCCCCTGCCGCATGCCCTACATCACCAGCATGTTCATGCCGCGCAACCTGGCCGATCGGCCGCTGCCGGTGCCCAAGAATTCCGTCAATCTCGCCTTCGTCAGCCAGTTCGTCGAAATCCCCGACGACGTGGTGTTCACCGTCGAATATTCGGTGCGTACGGCGCAGATGGCGGTCTATCAACTCATGAAGATCGAGCGGCCGGTGCCGCCGGTGACGCGGCACGACAAGTCGCTGGCCGTGATCTTCGCGACGCTGGAGAAGGCGTTCGCGTGATGGATGGAGCTACTTGAAGGGGTCCTGGATCGACGGTGCCGACTGGCGGATGCGTCGCACGCTGACCGGGGAGCCGTCGGAGACGAACAGGAGCTCGTATTTGCGGCCCTCGTTGTCGGTCGCCGAGCAGGTGACGTCTTTCACCTTCCTGGCGGCGAAGTTGCCCGTCTGGCGGCAGACTCCAATGGATGTCTGCTCGGCCGGCACGGGCAGGCCGTCGACCCTCGGGCGGTGCTTGGAGTTGAGCAACATGCGGTCGATCGGCAATTCGTAGGAATTGTCGTCGGCGCGCTTGCCGTTCTCGCCGGAAAACGACACCACATGGCTGTCGTCGGAGGGATCGTCGACCGCGACCGCGAAATTGACCCGGCCCTTGTCGCCATGGGCGTAAGCGACGGTCTTGCAGGCATAGGTGCGCCCGGCGACCTCAAGCGTCTTGCAATGGCCGGACATCAGCGCCAGCAGGTCGATGAAGGCGTTCTGCTGCGCCGGCGGATTGTTGACCCGGATCGGTTCGGAAGTTTCGGCAAAACAAGGACTTGCCAAGCTGATGGCCAGGACGGCGAGGACCGGTCGGCAGAGGCGCATGGTCAGGCTCGTGTGCCAGGGGGCCGCGGCGGGGGGAAATTCCCGCACCATAACCATCGAACCGCAAGTTGGTTGCGATCCCGTTTGTTCAGCAACACCCGTCTGGAATACCACCGCGTCACATCCCCAAGGGCGATTCGCCCAATCGCCCACCCCGTCCGGCCGGCACTTGCCGCCAGACTGGTGTTTTTTTCGTGGCAAAGCTAGCCCATCGCCGTCGCTTCGCGACA
>NZ_JAEMSD010000174.1 GCF_016462955.1 Bradyrhizobium sp.
ATTACAAGCAAACCAAGGTGATCGAGCGCCTGATGTCCGCGAACGAGTCGCTTCGCATCCGGCAGCAGGCAAAGTACGTCGAGAAGGAAGCTGCCGTGTTCGCGGCGCTCTCCCAGATGTGGCCGCAGCCGCAACGGCAGGCGGCGCTGCGCGTTGTCGCCATGATGTCGGTCGGAGCGCTGCGTCTGGCCATCGACAATTGGAATCGCGACCAGGGCAAGCGGCCCCTGTCCGTCCACGTGAAGGAGGCGTTTGCCTGCCTCGACCGGGAAATCGGAGCGGCGTCCTCGCGCAAGGCGGCCGGCCGATCCGGCGAGTGACGTGTGGGGCGGGTGACGCTGTCGGTGGAGAAGCCCGACGGCCGCGCGGTGATTTAAGCCTGCCTCGGAGCCGTGACGCCGATCAGCGCCGGCGCGATGTCGCGGATGTGCTCGAACACATGGTCGGGCCGAAGCGCCCGCAGCGCCGCCGGCGCCGCATAGCCCCAGCACACCGCGCCGCAGGCGATCCCGACGGCCCGTGCCGCGTCGATGTCGCGGACCTCGTCGCCGATCGAAATCACTTGGGTCGGCGCAACGCCGGCACGGCGAACGACCCGGCGGAATTTCGCGGCCTTGCCGAATAACGACGCCGCGCAGTCGAAATGCGAGAACAGCGCTGCGGCGTCTCCCAGCTTCTCGCGGGCATTGGCTTCGCTGTCGGAGGTCACCAGCGCGAGCTGCACGCCGCTCTCGGCCAGAGTCCGCAGCATGGCTTCGATGCCCGCAAACAGCGAAATCTCGGACGCCGCCTCCGCCTTCAGCCGCCGCGCATGCCGCGCGATCGCCGGCAGCTTCCACAAGGGCACTTCGAGGTGGGCCAGGATCTCGCGCGTCGAGGCGTGCCTGAGCTCTTCGATGTCCTCAGGCGCGACGCGACGAAAATTGAAGTGATCGGCGATGTCGTTGATGGTGCGCAGGAACCACGGGAAGCTGTCGGCGAGGGTGCCGTCGAGGTCAAAGATGGCGAGGGCGTAGGGCATGGGGAGGATTGGCTACGACCGATTCGTAAACAGTCCTTGGGAGCATCTCTCGGCAAAACGAATGCTCGTGTGATATCTTGGGTCATCGGGGTTAACGAGCGGAACAACCGTCCACCGAAATGCCGTCGTTAGCTGTTTGGCTTTCGTCCATTCAGTATCGACGATCGTCACTGGCATATGCAGGACGAACAACATTGCAAAGACCTTTGGTTCGGAGCGATAGCGGTGGATCTCGAATGCGCTGTCTCGTAAAAAATCAGCAAGTATTTCCTCGACGAATTCGGCTGCATGCTCGTCGCTGGTCGTAGTTATTGCTCTGTCCGTCGCCAAAATCACGGAGCAATCGACTGCTATCATGCCCTCAAAAGTCGATTTGAGGATCTGCTTGGCGGCTTTTTGTAAGTTTCGTCTGAGGCCCGGTGCTGTTCTTGGACGTTTTGCCGCTATGCCAAACGATCTATCTCCATCCTTGATCAATATGTCAGGTTCTTGAAAATCAATCTCGTATCCGCTGAGCTGCGCAACGCTGGCAACGAAAGTTTCAAATTGGAAATCCCAAGTTGGAGACAATTTAGCGGGGACGTCTGGGTGAGTACCAGAAATCAATCTCTCAAGATGGCTTTGCCAAATTGATAGGTCTGGCGCACCGCGTGCTGCCCGTAAGATTGTGCCGAGTTGGTGCAACTCAACGCTGGTATGCAGCAGTTGCATCCCATCAGATAGCGTCAGCTTATGATCTCGTTCGGCTTTGGTCCTCAGCGCGCTTAGTACGTTTTGATATGATCGAATGCGTGAGTTGCCAACTGAAAAGCCGAGGGTTTCGATTAGTTGCGAAATGTCAGACAGAGAACTCTCGTGCTCTGCGAAAGATTTGGGATTGGTGCCCCTAAAGTCAGAGACTCCAACCCATGTGACCTTTCCGCGCTTCGCACTCAATGTTTTGATCCGTCTGTCCGATCACACTTCTACTCTGCCGCCTCGCTGGCCGCACGCCTCCGCTTCGGCTTCCGCGCCTTCTCCAGCACCGGCGCCAAAAACTTCCCCGTATAGCTCCGCGGCGCCTTCGCGATGTCCTCCGGCGGGCCCCACGCCACGATCTCGCCGCCGCCGTCGCCGCCTTCGGGCCCTAAGTCGATGACCCAGTCGGCGGTCTTGATGACTTCGAGATTGTGCTCGATGACGACGACGGTGTTGCCCTGCGCGACCAGCTCGTGCAGCACCTCCAGGAGTTTCTTGACGTCGTGGAAGTGCAGGCCCGTGGTGGGCTCGTCCAGGATGTAGAGCGTGCGGCCGGTAGCGCGTTTTGACAATTCCTTGGCCAGCTTGACGCGCTGGGCTTCGCCGCCCGAGAGGGTCGTGGCCTGCTGGCCGACATGGATGTAGTCGAGGCCGACGCGATGCAAGGTCTGGAACGTCTCGCGCACGCGGGGCACCGCCTTGAAGAACTCGGCGGCCTCCTCGACGGTCATGTCGAGCACGTCGGCGATGCTCTTGCCCTTGAAGAGAACTTCGAGCGTCTCGCGGTTGTAGCGCTTGCCCTTGCAGACGTCGCAGGTGACGTAGACGTCGGGCAGGAAGTGCATCTCGATCTTGATGACGCCGTCGCCCTGGCAGGCTTCGCAGCGGCCGCCCTTGACGTTGAAGGAGAAGCGGCCGGGCTCGTAGCCGCGCGCTTTCGCTTCGGGCAGGCCGGCAAACCATTCGCGGATCGGCGTGAAGGCGCCGGTGTAGGTCGCCGGATTCGAGCGCGGGGTGCGGCCGATCGGCGACTGGTCGATGTCGATGATCTTGTCGATGTGCTCGAGGCCCTCGATGCGGTCGTACGGGGCCGCGCCCTCGCTGGCATTGTTCAGCTTGCGGGCGATGGCGCGGTAGAGCGTGTCGATCAAGAGCGTCGACTTGCCGCCGCCGGAGACGCCGGTGACGCAGGTGAACAGTCCGAGCGGAATCTCCGCCGTGACGTTCTTGAGGTTATTGCCGCGCGCGTTCACCACCTTGATGGTTCGGCGATGGTTCGGCGGCCGTCGCTCCGGCACCTCGACCTCGAGCTCACCGGTGAGGTACTTGCCGGTCAGCGATTTCGGGTTGCGCATGATCTCGGCGGGCGTGCCTTCGGCGACGATGTTGCCGCCATGCATGCCGGCGCCCGGGCCGATGTCGAGCACGTAGTCGGCGAGGCGGATGGCGTCCTCGTCATGCTCGACCACGACCACGGTGTTGCCGAGGTCGCGCAAGCGCTTGAGCGTATCCAGCAGGCGGGCGTTGTCGCGCTGGTGCAGGCCGATGGAGGGCTCGTCCAGAACGTAGAGCACGCCTGTCAGCCCCGAGCCGATCTGCGAGGCGAGGCGGATGCGCTGGCTTTCGCCGCCGGACAGCGTGCCGGAGGAGCGGGACAGCGTGAGATAATTGAGGCCGACGTCGAGCAGGAAGGTGAGACGCTCGCGGATCTCCTTCAGGATGCGGCCGGCGATCTCGTTCTGCTGCTTGTTCAGCGCATCGGGCACGGTCTCGAACCATTCGCCGGCCTTCTTGACCGAGAGCTCCGAGATCTCGCCGATATGCTTGCCGCCGACCTTGACGCTGAGCGCTTCGGGCTTGAGGCGAAAGCCGTGGCACGCCTCGCAGGGCACGTCGTGGAAATATTTCGCCAGCTCCTCGCGCGCCCACTCACTCTCGGTCTCGCGATAGCGGCGGTTGATGTTGGTGATGACGCCCTCGAACGGCTTCTTCGTGTCGTAGGAGCGGACACCGTCCTCGTAGGAGAACTTGATCTCGTCCTCGCCCGAGCCGTAGAGAAGTGCATCCCTCGTCTTCTTCGGCAGGTCCTTCCACTTGGTGTCGAGCGTGAACTTGTAGTGCTTGCCGAGCGCGGTCAGCGTCTGCACGTAATAGGGCGACGACGATTTGGCCCAGGGCGCGATCGCGCCCTTGCGCAGCGTCAGGTCCTTCTCGGGGATGACGAGATCCTCGTCGACATGCTGCTCGACGCCGAGGCCACCGCAGGCGGGGCAGGCACCATAGGGATTGTTGAACGAGAACAGCCGCGGCTCGATCTCGGGGATGGTGAAGCCGGAGACCGGGCAGGCGAATTTTTCCGAGAACAGGATGCGCTCGGGGCCGCTCTTGTCGTGGATCTTCGCTGTCTTCTTTTTTTCTTCCGCCGGCGCCGCAGCGGGCGTGTCGGCGAACTCGACGACGGCGAGGCCCTCGGCGAGCTTCAGCGCGGTCTCGAAACTCTCCGCGAGGCGCTGGCCGATGTCGGCGCGCACGACGATGCGGTCCACCACGACGTCGATGTCGTGCGGAAATTTCTTGTCGAGCGTCGGCGCCTCGCTGAGCTCATGGAAGGTGCCGTCGACCTTGACGCGCTGAAAGCCCTTTTTGAGCCATTCGGCGAGCTCCTTCCTATACTCGCCCTTGCGGCCGCGCACGACCGGGGCGAGCAGATAGAGGCGGGTGCCTTCGGGCAGCGCCAGCACGCGGTCGACCATCTGCGACACGGTCTGGCTCTCGATCGGCAGGCCCGTGGCCGGCGAATAGGGCACGCCGACGCGGGCCCAGAGCAGGCGCATGTAGTCGTAGATCTCGGTGACGGTGCCGACGGTGGAGCGCGGGTTCTTCGAGGTCGTCTTCTGCTCGATCGAGATCGCCGGCGACAGGCCGTCGATCTGGTCGACGTCGGGCTTCTGCATCATCTCCAGGAACTGGCGGGCATAGGCCGAGAGCGATTCGACGTAGCGGCGCTGGCCCTCGGCATAGATGGTGTCGAAGGCGAGCGAGGATTTGCCGGAGCCGGAGAGGCCGGTGAACACCACCAGCTTGTCGCGGGGGATCTCGACGTCGATGTTCTTGAGGTTGTGCTCGCGCGCGCCACGGATCGTAATTGCGCGCAGGCTGGAGGCCGCGTTTTGTTGTTGGCGCTTCGCCTTGATCACTTCATCCATCCGAGTTGCCCTCAAGGAAGCCCAAAGGTGCGCGATCGCGCCAACGTCAAGGCACGCTTCGCCCGGAACCGGGATCGGCGCCGATGGGTATGGCAGCGAACGTAGGAAGAACGGCGGCGGATTTCCAGTGGGACTTGCGAATCGTCAACGGATTGTTGGCGCACTGGCGGCATCTGGCAGCAGGAACGTTCGGAACCGCCCCGGAAGCCGGAGTAAAACGCGAAGGCCGGCCTTCGTGACGAAATGTCGGATCGGCGAAGCTCAGTATTTCACGACGACCGGTCCACCCCAGCGGTAGTTGACGCGGATCAGTGCCATGTCGATGTCCTGGCCGATCCGGTCGCTGCGCGACAGCGCGTTGGCGGGAACGGTAGCGAAATCCGCGGTGTGATGGCCAAGGAACACGTGGTTGTACTCACCGCCAACAGACCAGTTCTCTGCGAAGCCCCATTCCATACCGATGCCGAGCGTGTAGCCCCAGCGGGTCCGCTCGACGCTGTTGAACACCAGCGGGCTCGCCGCGACAAAGGTCTCGTACCTGGCGCGAGCCACTCCCGTACCGGCCTTGCCATAAATCAGCAGGCCATTGACGGCGTAGCCCATCTGCCCCGTGAACAAGCCAAAGGCATCGATCCTGGTCCGGTTGGTCTGTGGGGCCAGCGCAAGGCTGACGTTGCTTCCTGTGAAATCGGCCCAGTTGCCCTGGCCCTCGATGCCGAACACCCAGCGCGCTTTCTGCCAGCGATAGCCGATTTGTCCGCCGACGGTTCCGCCACCGGCGTTGTGACACCCTTCACCGACGGCAGGGTCTACCGCTACGCCGAGCGCACGAATGATGCTCCAGCAGGTGTGACCGAAGCCACCACCACCGTTGATGCCGGCATAGACGCCGATCCAGTCGTAGCCGATCACGGGGACAGGCGACGCCTTGCCATAGAGCGGAAGATCGGCAGCCTTGGCGGGCGCGATCGCCAACAGACCAGTGGCGGCCAGCACCGCTATCCGCAGCGCTCGGCTGCCCGGCGATCGCATCTTCATGTCCTATCCCCAATTCCGCGACAAGCTGGCATGGGCATCAGCAACCCACGCTTCCTAGACGGCGCGCCGAGGGGAAGTGCGAAAACAAAAAGGCCGGCGCGATGCCGGCCTTTCGTAACGCTGGGTGCGCCAGAGACGGAGCTCAGTACTTCGCGACGACCGGGGCGCCGAAGTGATAGTTCACGCCGACCTGCACGGTGTGGAAGTTGAGCGTGCCGGTGTTGAAGGGAGCGCCGAGGCCCGAGAAGTACGTCTCGCCGCCGAGGCTGCGATAGAGATACTCGCCCTTGACCGACCACTGCGGAGCGATGAACGCTTCGACACCCGCGCCAACGGTCCAGCCGGAGTGCCACTTGCTGTCGGAGATGGTCACGCCGGCCGCGGTGGCGCTGATCTTGTTGTCGATCCAGGCGTAACCACCGGTGCCGTACAGCAGCACGTTGTTGACGGCCCAGCCGATGCGGCCGCGAACGGTGCCGAGTGCTTCGGTCTTGGACGACACGGTGATGCCGAGAGCGGTCGCCGATGCGTTGACGTCAGCCCAGGCACCATCGGCCTCGATACCGAACACGACGTTGCCGGTCTGCCAGTTGTAGCCGGCGGTGCCACCGACGAACCCACCCTGCATACGGGGGCTATTTGCGTCTTCCCAAGCGCCGCCGCCGACGATACCGAGATAGAAGCCGGTCCAGTTGTAGACCGAGGCAACGGCCACCGGAGCCTTGGTGTAAGGACGAGCTGCCAGATCAGCAGCCGAAGCGGGGGCGGCCAGAGCGAACAAACAGGCCGAAGCCAACAAAACCTTTTTCATTTTCAACTTAATCCCAGTCCCAGTTTCTGTTGTTGCCTTCCGCGAGGGAAGGGCAGCGGACGCAACGGCCCAACTGCGCTTTCCCTACACCAACAAAGCTGCAAGTTGTGTCTCCGAAAAGCCACAACAGTGGGCAAAAGGTGATGGTTACTGACCCATTACCTCCCGAGTACCTCCCGAGTTTGGCAACAAACAAAAAGGCCGGCGCGAGGCCGGCCTTTGAGAGACGTCATGGGCTGAGCGCGCGTTCAGTAGCGCGGAGCGACCCCGGCCCAGTTGAAGTGATAATTCAAGCCGACCTTGACCGTGTGAATGGTGTCGTTCCACTCGGACCGGTTCGAGAAGACAGCCGGATTGTTGTACTGGAGCGTGCTGCGGCCGAAATCGATATAGTTGTACTCGACTTTGGCCGACCAGTTCGGGGCAAACATGTACTCTGCACCGGCACCGACGGTCCAACCCCAACGCCAGTCGTTCTGCGAAGCTCCGAAACCGAGCGGCGCCAACAGGCCTGCATCGTAGCGGTGCTGGAAGTCGCCGACCGCGGCACCACCGCTGACGAAGAACAGCGCGGGACCTGCAGCCCAGCCGAGACGGCCCTTGATGTCGCCGAAGCCGCGCAGCCTGGTGAAGTAGGAATCGCCAGCGCCGGCATTGATTTCGGCCGAGCGGCCGCTGATGTCAGCCCAGTGATAGTCGCCTTCCACGCCGAAGACGACATTGTTCATCTGCCAGTTATAGCCGAACACGCCGCCGACGAATCCGCCGCTCGTATCGTAGTCCTGGGTCGCAAGGAAGCCTGGTGCGTTCGCCGCCCCGAAGAAGGTCTCGTCGCTGCGGCCCCAGCCTCCACCGCCCTGAATACCGGCATAGAAACCAGTCCAGGTATAGACCGGTGCCGGCGCGGCCATTGGCGCCTTCGTGTACGGACGAGCCGCGAGGTCCGCAGCGTTTGCCGGAGCCGAGAGGCCCAGTGCGGCGGCCCCAAACGCAATAGCTAAGCTCTTCTTCATTTCCTTTGCCCTCCTAAATTTTCCGCTTCTTGCGATATCCCCGAAGCGGGTAGGCGCGAGGCCCATAAGATCCAAGTCCGAGTCAACCCTAACGCGATTTGGCGCGTGAGTCCGTCTCCCAAATGCAACAGTCCGGCACCATCGCGCCTGATCTAAGTAGATGATCTTCATCAAGTTTTTACTTTTCACGGGAACCCGAGAAAGTTCCATCGGGTTCCACCGATGTCGCAGATTTTTTTTCAGAGCTCCATTTTCGGTTGTTCCCGCGCGCTTCGGAACAAATCTAGAACAGGCTGAGAATTGGTGCTATATATGGGGATAACGCGGTGCGACGGGCCGATCCGTGCTCGCGAGCGTATAGGGTCGCCTCGACGAGGCGCAGAGGAACGCAGCAGCGGGACTCGCCCTCTTGAGATTCAGTGACATTCGGAGTGGAGAGCGGCGATGGCGGGAAGCGTCAACAAGGTCATTCTGGTTGGAAATCTCGGCAAGGATCCTGAAATTCGCCGCACCCAGGACGGGCGGCCAATCGCGAATTTGAGTATCGCCACCTCCGAGACCTGGCGCGACAAGAACACGGGCGAGCGCAAGGAGAAGACCGAGTGGCACCGCGTCGTGATTTTCAATGAAGGGCTCTGCAAGGTCGCCGAGCAGTACCTGAAGAAGGGGGCGAAGGTTTACATCGAAGGCGCGCTCCAGACGCGTAAATGGACCGACCAGAGTGGTGTCGAGAAGTACTCGACCGAGGTCGTGCTGCAGGGGTTCAACTCGACGCTGACGATGCTCGACGGCCGCGGTGGCGGCGGGGGAGGAGGCAGCTTCGGCGACGAGCCGGGCGGCGATTTCGGATCCTCCGGTCCCGTCAGCAGCGCTCCGCGCCGTCCCGTGGCTGCCAGCGGCGGGGGACGCAACAGCGACATGGACGACGATATCCCGTTCTGAGGCTTGCCGGGGGCGCTTCTCCAGCACAGCTGCGTGCTCACGTGAAGCGGCAGGATTCCTTATCAATCGACAAGGCAAGCTCGGTTTTTTTCGGCTTGTCTCATGCATTGCCTGAGTGAAAGAGCCTTAGCGCGATGAGCTTTGCGTTATGAGCCTCGCCCCGCTGATTGACGCTGCTCCAGCGATCCCGCTGCATGCCTTCGCCGCCATGGCGGCGGTCGTCCTCGGGATCGTTCAGCTCGCAGCTCCCAAAGGCGGGCTGCCCCACCGGGCTCTGGGCTGGGGCTGGGTCGCACTGATGCTCGTCGTGGCGCTCAGCTCGTTCTGGATCCACCAGATCCGCATGATCGGACCGTGGAGCCCGATCCATCTGCTCTCGATTTTCGCGCTGGCGATGCTGGTGTTGGGCGTGATGGCTGCGCGGACCAAAAATATCCGCCGCCACAAGATCACGATGGTCTCGGTCTTCTTCGGTGCGCTCGTGATCGCCGGGGTCTTTGCCTTCATGCCGGGACGGATCATGCATGCGGTGATTTTCGGCCCCTAGCGAGGACGCAAATCCCGGTTCCCGCACAGCTGCGAAAGCGGTCGGGAACCGGGGTCGATGCGAGCGTCCCGGCAAACCGGTAAGTCCATGAAAAAACGAAGGGAAAAAGCGCTTCCCTTGGGCTTGCAAGGGTGGTTATCAGGGGGGCGATGCGCTATATGATTCCCAGATAAAATCTCACCGGATTCCCCCTTGGCTGACGACGACGACAAGCCCGGCGACCAGCCGGCGCAACCCTCGGACATTCGCCCCGTCTCCATCTTCGAGGAGATGAAGAAGTCGTACCTCGACTACGCCATGAGCGTGATCGTGGCGCGCGCGCTGCCCGATGCCCGGGACGGTCTGAAGCCGGTGCACCGCCGCATCCTGTTCTCGATGAACGAGCAGGGGCACACGCCCGACAAGAAGTACGTCAAGTCCGCCCGCGTGGTCGGCGACGTCATCGGTAAGTATCACCCGCACGGCGACCAGTCGATCTACGACGCCATGGTCCGCATGGCGCAGGACTTCTCGATGCGGGTGCCGCTGATCGACGGCCAGGGCAATTTCGGCTCGGTCGACGGCGATCCCGCGGCCGCCTATCGTTACACCGAGGCGCGCCTGACCAAGGCGGCGCTGGCTCTGCTGGCCGACATCGACAAGGACACCGTCGACTTCCAGCCGAACTACGACAACAACGAGACCGAGCCGTCGGTCCTGCCGGCCAAGTTCCCGAACCTTCTCGTCAACGGCGCCGGCGGCATCGCGGTCGGCATGGCGACCAACATCCCGCCGCACAATCTCGGCGAGGTCATCGACGCCTGCGTTGCGCTGATCGACAACCCTGCGCTCACCATTGACGAGCTCATCAACATCGTGCCGGGACCTGATTTCCCGACCGGCGGCGTCATTCTCGGACGTCAGGGCATCCGCTCCGCCTATCACCTCGGCCGCGGCTCGATCGTCATGCGCGGCAAGGTCGCGATCGAGACCATCCGCAAGGAGCGCGAGGCGCTCATCATCACCGAGATTCCCTACCAGGTGAACAAGGCGACGATGGTCGAGCGCATCGCCGAGCTGGTGAAGGAAAAGAAGATCGAGGGTATCGGCGACCTGCGCGATGAATCCGACCGCGAGGGCTATCGCGTCGTCATCGAATTGAAGCGCGACGCGGTGCCGGATGTGGTGCTGAACCAGCTGTATCGGTTCACGCCGCTGCAGACCAGCTTCGGCGTCAACATGGTAGCGCTCGACAGCGGCCGTCCGCGGATCATGCATCTAAAGGACCTGCTGGCGATCTTCGTCGACTTCCGTGAGCGGGTCGTCACGCGGCGCACCAAGTATTTGCTCGCCAAGGCGCGCGACCGTGCGCATATCCTGGTCGGTCTCGCGATCGCCGTCGCCAATATCGACGAGATGATCCGCGTCATCCGGACCTCGCCCGACCCGACCACCGCCCGCGACACCCTGATGTCGCGCGACTGGCCGGCCCGGGACGTCGAGGACATGCTGACGCTGATCGACGATCCGCGGCACCGCATCAGTGCGGATGGCACGATCCGGCTGTCGATGGAACAAGCGCGGGCCATTCTCGATCTGCGCCTGCAGCGCCTGACCGCGCTCGGCCGGGACGAAATTCGCGACGAGCTCGACACGCTGGCCGGCGAGATCGCCGATTATCTCGACATCCTGCGCTCGCGCGAGCGCGTGCTGAACATCATCAAGACCGAGCTCGCCGAGGTGAAGGCCGAGTTTGCCACGCCGCGCCGCACCGTGATCATGGAGCAGGAAGGCGAGGTCGAGGACGAGGACCTGATCCAGCGCGAGGACATGGTCGTCACCGTCTCCCACGCCGGCTACGTCAAGCGCGTGCCGCTGTCGGCCTATCGCGCCCAGCGCCGCGGCGGCAAGGGCCGTGCCGGCATGCAGACCCGCGACGAGGATTTCGTATCGCGCCTGTTCGTGGCCTCCACGCACACGCCGGTGCTGTTCTTCTCCTCGCGCGGCCAGGTCTACAAGGAAAAGGTCTGGCGGCTGCCGATGGCGGCGCCGAACGCGCGCGGCAAGGCGCTGATCAACATCCTCCCCCTCGAGCAGGGCGAGCGCATCACCACGATCATGCCGCTGCCGGAGGACGAATCGACCTGGGGCAATCTCGACGTGATGTTCGCCACCACGGGCGGCAACGTCCGGCGCAACAAGCTGTCCGACTTCGTCGATGTCCGCCGCTCCGGCATCATCGCGATGAAGCTCGACGACAACGAGGCGATCGTCGACGTGCAGATCTGCACCGAGCGCGACGACGTTCTGCTGACAGCCGCCGGCGGCCAGTGCATCCGCTTCCCCGTCACCGACGTGCGCGTGTTCACCGGGCGCACGTCGATGGGTGTGCGCGGCATCGCGCTCGGCGAAGGCGACAGGGTGATCTCGCTCGCGATCCTGCGCCATGTCGACACCACCTCGGACGAGCGCTCGGCCTATTTGAAGATGCGCCGTGCGGTCGCGGGCGAAGCTGCAACAGAGGAGAGCGCCGCGGACGGCGAAGCCGAGGAGACCTCTGGCAGCTTCCAGCTCGCCCAGGAGCGCTATGTCGAGATGTCGGCGCAGGAGCAGGTCGTGCTGACCGTCTCGGTCAACGGCTATGGCAAGCGGACCTCGTCCTACGAGTACCGCACCACGGGCCGCGGTGGCAAAGGCATCGTCGCCATGAGCGTCAACAATCGCAACGGGAACCTCGTGGCGTCGTTCCCGGTGGAGGAGGCCGACCAGATCATGCTGGTCACCGACAAGGGCCAGCTGATCCGCTGCCCGGTCGAGGGCATCCGTATCGCCGGCCGTTCGACCCAGGGCGTGATCGTGTTCGATACCGCCGAGGACGAGCACGTCGTTTCGGTCGAGCACATCACCGAAGAGGCGGAGAACGGCAACGGCGAGAACGGCGAGTAGCGACCAGGTCTACGAGCTGGCGCTCAGCTCATGCCTCGAGAGCGGCCGCGAACTACGGGGTCCGGTCGGCCGTCACGAGGCGCGCCTCGCGGACATTGGCCTTGGTTCCGGCGCGGCGCAGACAGGACGCCTCGAAGTTCGGCCAGGCCTGCTGCGAGCAGTCGGAGCCGATGCTGCGGATGTCGAGGCGGTCGCTCTTGGCGAGCGGCTGCGGCACACTGGCTTCGACCGTCGGGGCAAAGCCGGGCAAAAGCGTGAGGGCTGCGGCAACACACGCAGACAGAGCGATCGCTGAAATGGTCTTGATCATGACAGTCCCCTGTGATGCGGCCGCCTGCGCCTCGTGAGCGGCCCGTCATTCGTTGGCTGGATTGGTAACCATGGCCAGTTTCCGGACGTCTTCGCCGGAGCCGGAAATGGTTTCGTTGCCGGTTCGTTTTGTTTGAAAAGGGCATGGACTTTGAAATCCGCGATGTG
>NZ_JAEMSD010000626.1:0-570 GCF_016462955.1 Bradyrhizobium sp.
GCGAGAGCCGGGTCCTCACCGTCGAGGCGTCGGCGGGAAAAACCCCGGGCGCGCCCGTATCGCCCGCATTTTGAGCAAAACCTCAGGTTTTTTAGAGCCTTCCCGCGCTGCTCCATTGACTTTGGCCGATTCCCGCCTATGTTCCGAAGCGACGCGGCTCAGATCGAAGAGCGATTCTTGAGCCTTGCGCTTTGTCCGCGTGAGTCAGCACCCCCAGCTTCCCTAGGAGCGCGCCGTTTCGGGGTGGAACGCGACAGCCTTATTACCCTCGATTCCGAACGGCGGTTTCGACCAGAGGCTCAATGTCCTTTTCAGATCTCGGACTATCCGAAAAAGTCCTCGCCGCAGTGGCGGCCACCGGTTACACCACTCCCACCCCGATTCAGGAACAGGCGATCCCCCACGTCCTTGCACGCAAAGATGTGCTCGGCATCGCCCAGACCGGCACCGGCAAGACCGCGGCGTTCGTGCTGCCGATGCTCACCATCCTCGAAAAAGGGCGCGCCCGGGCGCGCATGCCGCGCACGCTGATCCTCGAGCCGACCCGCGAACTCGCGGCCCAGGTGAAGG
>NZ_JAEMSD010000626.1:580-3420 GCF_016462955.1 Bradyrhizobium sp.
CCGGTACGGCGCCGGCCAGAAGCTCAACGTCGCCCTGCTGATCGGCGGCGTCTCCTTCGGCGACCAGGATGCCAAGCTGACACGCGGCGTCGACGTGCTGATCGCCACCCCCGGCCGCTTGCTCGACCACACCGAACGCGGCGGCCTGCTGCTCACCGGCGTCGAGCTGCTCGTCATCGACGAAGCCGACCGCATGCTGGACATGGGCTTCATTCCCGACATCGAGCGCATCTGCAAGCTCGTCCCCTTCACGCGGCAGACCCTGTTCTTCACCGCGACCATGCCGCCGGAAATCCGGCGCATCACCGAGGCCTTCCTGCACAATCCGCAGAAGGTCGAGGTTTCCAAGCCCGCCACGACGGCCGTGACCGTGACGCAGGTCCAGGTGCCCGCCGGTCGCGAGGCGCACGAAAAGCGCGAGCTGCTTCGCCGCCTGCTGCGCGACGCCAAGGATCTCAAGAACGCCATCATCTTCTGCAATCGCAAGCGCGAAGTCGCCATCGTTCACAAATCGCTCCAGAAGCACGGCTTCAGCGTCGGCGCGCTGCACGGCGACATGGATCAGTCGGCCCGCACCGCGGCGCTCGAACAGTTCCGCAAGGGCGAGCTGCCCCTGCTGGTCGCCTCGGACGTCGCAGCGCGCGGCCTCGACATCCCCGAGGTCAGCCACGTCTTCAATTTCGACGTCCCGCATCATGCCGACGACTATGTCCACCGCATCGGCCGCACTGGCCGTGCCGGCCGCACCGGCACCGCGATTTCGATCGTGACGCCGCTCGACCAGAAGTCGATGGTGGCGATCGAGAAGCTGATCGGCCAGAGCATCCCGCGCGCCGAGGGCGATTACCAACCCCCGGCCGAGGCTTCCGATGCAGGCGAGCGTCCGCGCGAGCAGCGCGGCCGCGAACGTTCCCGCGGCGGACGCGGCAAGCCGCAGCGCGGCCGCGACCGTGAGCGCAGCCACGAGCCGCGCGAGGCGCGAGGCGAAGCAAGACCTTCATCGGAATCAAGGCATGCTTCCGAACCAAGGCACTCGTCGGAGCCACGTCAGCCCGCCGAGCCGAGGCACCGGTCCGACGACAAGCGTCGGGCGGACACGCGCCAGCAGGCCGGCACGTCGCATGTGCCCTCGATCGGCCGTCCGGAGCCGCGCCGCCAGCGCGAGGTCGACACCGAGCCGGGCGACCACTCGCATCTGCCGGCGTTCTTGCTGCGGCCGGTCCGTTCTCCCGCCGGCGCCTGAGCCCCGCACGCTCCGGGTTTCAGTTGCGGAAACCCGGTGCACAATTTTTTAGATGCAGTCGTGCACGTATATTTACGGGGCGTTCACGATCGTCCGTTAGCCTGCGAACATAGTTTAAGCATTGCTGCGGTCGATGGCGGGTCGATCGCACGTGGGGTATGTTCTGTGATCAAGGTGCTTGACGAACACGAACGCACGATGGCGTTCGCCGAGGTCGCGCTCGGGCAAATCCGATCGCTTCGGCAGACGGCAATTCCCCGCAATTACGAGATCTGGTACGTCTACGCCACCGGCTACAACGCTCCGCTCAACAAGATCATCAACGAGACGCTGGCGCGCAGCGGCAAGCTGACCGAATCCGATCTCGAGCAGATTTACGAGACCTATCTCTCCCACATCAAGACCACCGACCGCATCGACAAGGTCGGCGCGCGCGTCATCGGCGAGATCGACGACGTGATGAAGGTCCTGAGCGATGCGCTCGGCACGACCGGGGCCTACGATTCCAGCCTCTCGGGCGCGACCGAGAAGCTGTCGTCGGCCAAGAACCGAGACCAGGTCAAGGCCATCGTCGAGGCACTGCTGCGCTCGACCAGCGAGATGCGCGAAACCAACAGGGCGCTGGAAGAGCGGCTGACGCTATCGAAGAACGAGATCAGCAATCTCCAGCAGAGCCTGGAGGCGATCCGCGCCGAGAGCCTGACCGATCCGCTCACCGGCCTCGGCAACCGCAAATATTTCGACCGCATGATCGGCATGGCGGTGCAGAGCGCGCTCGCCTCGGGCGAGCCGCTCTGCCTGCTGCTGTTCGACATCGATCATTTCAAGTCCTTCAACGATTCCTACGGTCATCTCACCGGCGACCAGGTGCTGCGGCTGGTCGGGCTCTCGCTGAAGCAGACCATCAAGGGCCAGGACATCACCGCGCGATATGGCGGCGAGGAATTCGCGGTCGTGCTGCCCGACACGGCGCTGCGGCAGGCGCTCACGGTGGCCGATCACATCCGCCGTGCCGTGATGGCGAAGGAATTGAAGAAGAAATCGACCGGCGAGATCCTCGGCCGCGTCACCATCTCCGTCGGCGTGTCCATGCTGAAGGAGGGCGACGACACCGACTCGCTGATCGAGCGCGCCGATGCCTGCCTCTACGCCGCCAAGCGCAACGGCCGCAACCGCGTCATCTGCGAAGCCGATCCGGAATACGCGGTCGAGACCCACGGCCGGGTGGCGTAGGCTAAATCAATTCACCGCCGTCATTTCGGGACGCGCCTGTTGGCGCGAGCCCGGAATGACGGTGACTGAAGAGCGAGACCTCCGCCTCGATAATGCGAGCGAATTCAACCGTTGCCTTATGAGCTACGGCGGCCCGGCTTTCGTACCGTTGTCCTGGCCGGCTGCTTCTTTGCAACGGACTTCTTCGGGGCCGCCTTCTTCCGCTTCGGCCGCTTCTTCACCTTGGCGCGCTGAGCCGCGGCGAGGGCCGCCCTCGCCCATTGCGCCAGCTCCGCGGAATCGTCGAACAGCCGCGCCGGCAGCTCCCAATAGGAGTTGACCACCACCGTCTTGGCGCGGGTCGAATACAGAACCGGTTTGGAGC
>NZ_JAEMSD010000627.1:0-1883 GCF_016462955.1 Bradyrhizobium sp.
GGATCGCAACCGCCAGCTCGCCGCGCAAGCCCGTGAAGGCCGCGACCGCAAGCGCCAGCACGCCACCGCCGAACTTGATGACGCGTGCCAGCACCGCCGGATTGGCGGAGCGGAACATCTGGAGCAGCAGGTAAAGCGTGATAACGGCAACAGCGCCGGCGATCAGGGTCATGGCTGGAATATAGTCGTCCTCTTGCCGAAAAGCATGGCATCCACCGCCGCCTGGTCGCTACTTCATTTGGCTGATCAGCTTCGCCGCGCCGCTCGCGCTTCCCGCCAGCTTCAATAGTGCCTCGCGTCCGCCGGCGGCATAGGCCGCAGCTGCTCGCAGCAGCTCGCGCAGCTGCGCCGCCGCACCAGGATCGAACCGGCACCAGGCGCCGCCCGTCAGGCGCGCGATCTCGCGAAAGGCCTGCTCGGCGATGGCGTCATGCCCCTCCTGAAACACGAACACGGGCACCTTGAGCATGCCGAGCTCGCCCGCCTTGGCGCAGAGCTCGCTGATGTCTTCCTCCATGGCATCGCCGACGAAGACCACGGCCCGCACGCCCGATGCGACCGCCTCGCGCCGGGCTTCGCTCAGCACCTTGCCGATCTGGGTATCGCCGCCGCGGCAATCGATCTTGCTCATCAGCGTGGCCAGCTTGCCGCTGTCGGAGATCCAGCCCGTGGCGCGGCACTCGTTGAAGCCCCGATAATAGACCAGCCGGATGTCGAGGCTGCCGAGCGCCGCAGTCTCCCGAAACATGTCGGCCTGCAGCGTGCAGGCCATGTCCCAGGTCGGCTGACGGCTCATGGTCGCATCCAGAGCGAAGATCAGGCGTCCCTTCGCGCCGGGCGCATGCGGCGAAAGGGCCCGTGCCTTGGCGACGAAGGCGGCGATGTCGTCCGAGGTTGAGGTCCCCGCTCGCGGCAGCGAGCCGTCTGCTTGCGCCGCGACGGCGTCGCGACCGCGCGGTTTGATAGGCTGGCCCGACATCTCTGCTTGCACCCTGCGTGAGCGGCTAATGTGGTCAGCGCATGCAGCCCGGTCAATGTGCAAAGCCTCCGCAGGCTTGCCGCCGGCGGAGGCTTCGACGATCGGTGCGATCGATGAGTAACGTCAGCTCTTTGCGGGTGCCATGAGCGCGACCGGGCCTGGCTCGAGGATCTTGGGCGGGGCCGATTGCGTGTCGACCGGCGCCAGATCGCTGTCGGTCGTGCTCAGGAATTTGTCGAGCATGCTCTGGATCGAGCTCTTTGCCACATCCGGTCCGGTGTCGCGCATGTCGTTGTGCTGGAACTCGGTCTTCACGACCTGGATGCCAGCCTTCTCGCATTCCTCGTCGGTCGGAATCACCCCCGCATCGGCCTTGAACTGCGGATCCTGGGAGCGGAATGAGAGGATCTTGAACTTGCCGGCAGTGACGAAGGGCACGCGCAGATTGTCGAGGGTGACGACCTTCTTGACCTCATCCGGATACTGCTTGGCGAAGTACATTGTGATATCGCCGCCCATGGAGTGGCCGACCATCGTGACCTTGTCGTAGTCGGCGTTGGGCTGAACCTTCTTCATCTCGTGCATGGCAAGATGAATGTTGGCGACGCCCCGCAGGATCTGCGGCAGCCGCCCGACATAGAGCTCACCGGGCTTGGTCACCATCGGAGGATCGGTCGGCAAATCATGCTGCGGGCTGACGGCGATGTAGCCGCGCGCAGCGAACATGTTGGCGAGGAAGCCATACTCGGTGTTCTTGACGGTGTTGCCGTGATTGATCACCGCGACCGGCAGTTTGATCATGCCGGCATTGGCCTGCATTTCCTTGTCGCGGCGCACGGCGATGGAGACAGGCACGGGACGGTTGTCGCGCGAGGCATCGTAGAAGGTGATGGTCTCGTGCTTG
>NZ_JAEMSD010000627.1:1893-3409 GCF_016462955.1 Bradyrhizobium sp.
GCCCACTTGCTCGCCGTGAAATAGGCGATGCCGCAGAGAGCGCTGACCGAAACCAGAACGGCAATTCCACGCTTCATTTTCGTCCTCAGCCTCAGGCCATAGTGGCCTGAATACCTGTTGAAAATCGTGTTGTTCCGGAGCTCTTCGGCCCCTGGTCGCCTATCCCTAATATATGTCACAGCAGCGTGACAGGAAGGCTAAATATTGTGACTCCGCAGCCCTTTCATTGTGCGACGCACACGCTTTGTAAGCACCCCATCCTCCTACCGCTACGCCAGGTGCAACTTACCATTGGACGCAACCCGTCTTGAATGGGTTCGATTTCGCAGTGAATGCGGCATTAAAACGCGCCGGGCGCAGACCGGGTTCCAGCCTAAGCCACTGCTCGAAACGGCCGGAAGTAGCCCTATACCCGCAGGTCAGGCGCCGAGGATATCGTGGACCTCGAGCGGCTTGTCGACCTGGCTGAACCATTCGGCGCGGTTGGCCGCCCGGCGGCGGCCGCGATCGTCCAGCGGCAGCTTGAGCTGGCGGAGCAGGCTCGTCACCTCCTCCCGCGCGGTCAGATGGCCGAGATTGGGCCGCATGCCGAGCGTGGCCTCGTCGATCTCGTCGAGCGCGGTCAGACCGCGGGGGAAGAATTCGCGGTAGACGACACGTTCTGCGAAGCCGTCGACATAGCGGAAGCCCAGCCGCAGCGACAAATCCTTCAGGCCCTCGGCCACCAGTTGCTTGTTGCGGGACCCGAGCATGGAGAGGCGGTTGCGCACGACGATCCAGTCCGTGGTGGCGCCATCGACCTGGCGGCGCTTGCGCCTGACGTCGCGCACCATCTCGGCATAGTGGCTTTCGCCCGTCACCGCGTAAGTCGCGGGATCGACGGTGCCGAGCACGTCGAAGTCGAGGAAGCTGTCGTTGATCGGGGTGACCAGGGTGTCGGCCATCGAATGGGCAAGCCGCATCAGATAGCTGTCGGTGCCGGGCGTATCGATGACGATGAAGTCGAAGCTGCTCTCGACCGCCGCGACGGCTTCCATGAACTGCTGGAACTCGGAATTCTCGTTCTCTGCAATCTGCATGGTCTCGCCGAGCTTGATGCAGCGATGCACTGGCAATTCGAGGTCGAGCTTGGTGCGGCCGGCCCACGCGGCGCGGTTGTCGATGTAATGGGTGAAGCTTTGCTGGCGGCAGTCGAGGTCGATTGTGGCGACGCGCTGGCCGGCCTTCAGGAGCGCAACGGCGATGTGCAGGGCGGTGGTCGACTTGCCGGAGCCGCCCTTCTCATTGCCGAGCACAACCACATGCGCCGAGCCGGATTGGCCTTGGCTAGCTTGCACAAGCATAGCAATCCCCAACACACCGAGCGAATATCTTCGAGTTGACCGCCGCTGCGGTCAAGTGAAATGCGTGACACGTCCTGCAAATTGCAATGCGCCGTTCTTCCCTTGAAATCGTGCAGCCTATGTTCGTCCGGGATCCGTCCCACAGCGTCAGGACGACCCGCGCGGCCTTGCGC
>NZ_JAEMSD010000175.1:0-3580 GCF_016462955.1 Bradyrhizobium sp.
CGAGGTCGCCGCGCCCAAGGTCGAAGTGGCCGACACGATCGGCGCCGGCGACAGCTTTCAGGCCGCGCTGCTGGTCGCCTTTCATGAGCAGGGTCGCATGGCCCGGCAAGCCTTGAAGGACATCGCTGCCGACGAGCTTCGGCGCGCGCTGTCCTTCGCCGCCGATTGCGCCGGCCTCACATGCACCCGTCCGGGCGCCGATCCGCCTTGGCGCCACGAGGTGAGTTGGAGCTCATAGCGCCGCCTCACATGCGAACTGAACAAAAACGAAAAAACAACCCCATGCATAGTAGCCGGGAGTAGTCGTTTCAATGGCTTGTGCAGCGCGTGGGCTGACGGTCGATGTGATGCGCCGGAACGTTGACCCGTCGGGCAAAACACTGGCATGATGGCATCGTCGCGGTCTCGTGGTCAGGGACGCGCCTTCAGGCGAAATAGCCGTGCAGAAGCCATCCCGCGGCGATGCCGCCACCGTCGCGGCGGCAGTCGGCGCCGAGGCGCCGATCCCCTTGAAGCTCGATCATGCCTCGATGAGCGATATCGCTCATGCGTTGGTCAACGGGCATGTCACGGCATCGGCGCTGGTCAAAGCCTATCTCGCGCGCATTGAAGCCTACGACCGCGATGGGCCCAAGCTCAACGCGGTCCGCGCGCTCAATCCTGACACACTCGCGATCGCGGGTAGGCTCGACGGCGTCAAGCCGTCGGCCAGTCGGCCGCTGGCCGGCATCCCGATCCTGGTGAAGGACAACATCGCGACCGGCGGCGAGCTGCCGACCACGGCGGGCTCGCTGGCGCTGGAAGGCGCGCAGGCGCGGGCCGATGCCACAATCGTCAGGCTGCTGCGCGAGGCCGGCGCGGTGATCCTCGGCAAGGCGAACCTGACCGAGTTCTCCAACATGCTCGCGGTCGACATGCCCGCCGGCTATTCGTCGCTGGGCGGACAGGTGAAAAACCCCTACGCGCTGGCGCTGGTCGGTGATCACGGCATCCCGGTCGTGTCGCCGGGCGGATCGAGCGCCGGCTCGGCGGTCGCAGTGGCGGCTGGCCTGTGTGCGGCCTCGATCGGCACGGAAACTTCGGGGTCGCTGTTGTGGCCCGCCAGCCAGAACGGCCTTGTCACGGTCAAACCGACGGTCGGGCTGATCAGCCGCGCCGGCATCGTGCCGATCGCGCACAGCCAGGACACCGCAGGACCGATGACGCGAACGGTACGCGACGCGGCGCTGCTGCTCAACGTGCTCGCTGCCACGGATCCGCTCGATCCGGCGACGCAAAAGCAGCGGCGGCCGGCCGATTACACCGCCGGCCTGACGCGTAATGCGATGAAGGGTGCGCGGATCGGGGTCCCGAGCGACCCCGCAGATCCGCTGAACGACTGCTTTTACGGCAAGTTGCCACCAACGTCGGCCAAGCTGATGGCCGAAGCGATCCAGGTGCTGGAAGACCTCGGCGCCGTCATCGTGCGTGCCAGCATGCCGACAGCGGGCTGGATCGGCGGGCCGGGCACGACGATGGCCGTGCTCAACCGCAATCCGCTGAGCGAACACAAGGGCACCGTCGCACGACCACCGGTCGTGTTCCTCTACGAGCTGAAGCACGACCTCAATCTGTATCTGAAGGAGTGGGCGGCCAACACGGACGTCAAGACCATGGCCGACATCGTGGCCTTCAACGAGAGGAATGCGGGCAGGGCGCTGCGTTTCGGCCAGGACCACTTTCTCGCCGCGGAGATGACCAGGGGCGATCTCAGCGAGCGCGAGTACAAATCCGCGCGCGCCATGGACCTGATTTCGGCCAAGACGGGCGGCATGGACGCCTACATGAACCAGCACAAGCTCGATGCCGTGCTGTTCCCCGGCGCCACGGGTGCGTCGATCGCGGCCAAGGCAGGTTATCCCAGCGTCATGGTGCCAGCAGGCTTCATCTCGGGGACGACCGACGGCAAGGATACGCCCGACTATCCGCTCGGCGTCGCCTTCGCAGGCCGCGCCTGGAGCGAGCACAAGCTGCTGCGTCTCGCCTACGCGTATGAACAGGCCTCCGACTTGCGCAAGCCGCCGCCCGGTTTGCCGGGGCTCTGAAGATAGGGCCGCGCACCTTCGTTCTGGAAGAAGTCACGCGCGAACCAATCGGAGGTCTGTCTTTGGAACTGATGCGGCGCGGTTCCGCTCGCGCAGCGGGAGTGCGGGCGCTGAGCTGACAAGCCGACGAGGGAGCTCACCCATCAAGCCCGCTTTCCGGTTCCCCGCTAGATCGATCGCTGGTGTTGCTGCCGCGTGGCAACGATCCGTACTTACACGATGCTCGCCAGTTAGGTTTCGTCAACCAAGCCGAACAACGATGTCCGGACCTGTCAACCTTTGCTTGCCGGAGCAAATATGCGCCTCACTGTCAAAACCACTCTTCTCAGCATCCTTTCTCTTCTCGTCGTCCTGATCATGGGACAGGCGTGGATGGCACTCTCCCGCGCTGCGGCGATTAATGCGAACGCAGAAGATCTCGCTACGAGCTGGTTGCCATCGACCAAGGCGCTTGGCGACGTGAAATACTGGACAGCGCGGATCCGAGTCGTGGCCGGCCGTCTCTTGATGACGAGTGATCCGTCGGAACGCAACACGGCGGAAATGCAGCTAGCTCAATTTCAGGTCAGTTTAGCTCGTGCCGTGAAGGCCTATGAACCAACCATCGTCTCGGCGGAGGAGCAGGCGCTGTGGAACAAATTCCAGGAGAAGTGGAAGCGCTACTTGACCGACCAGGATCAAACTTTGAGGATTTGGGCGAGCGAGCCGGCCAAGGCGATCAGCGGGTTCAATGGGCCCAGTAACGCCCTGTTTGCCGAAGCCCAGGACGCGATCGATACCGACGTCGAGTTCAATGAGAAGGGGGCCGCCAAAGCCGTCGCCGACGCGCGAGCGACCTACGCTGCGGCAAAGATGGCCACGTTCGCATTCGCCGGCCTTGCGTTACTGATAGGTCTCGCGTCAGCAGGCTTTGTCCTGGTGCGCATGACATCGCCGCTCCAGCGCTTGAACGGCACGATGCGGGTCATTGCCGACGGGAAGCTGGAGACGGACGTCGTCTACACCACGCGCAACGACGAGATCGGCGACATGGCCAAAGCGCTGCTCGTGTTCAAGGAAAACGGGCTACGCATCCGCCGGATGGAGGAGGAGCAGAAGGCCAGCGAGCAGGCCGATGCGAGGCGCCGCAAGCAGGAAATGTCCAAACTCGCGGACGAGTTCGAACACGCCGTCGGCGAGATCGTGGATGCGGTGGCATCGGCCTCGACCGAATTGGAAGCCTCAGCGAATACCCTGACCCATTCGGCGACCCAGGCCCAGGAGGTGACGACGACCGTCGCCGCTGCCTCGGAACAGGCTTCCGCCAACGTCCAATCAGTGGCGAGCGCGACCGAGGAATTGTCGACCTCGGTCAACGAAATCGGCCGGCAGGTGCAGGAATCGGCGCGCATGGCCGGCGAGGCGGTCGGTCAGGCGCGTAACACGATGAACCAGGTCGGCGAGCTGTCGCGCGCTTCAACCCGCATCGGCGATGTGGTCGAGCTCATCAACACGAT
>NZ_JAEMSD010000175.1:3590-12666 GCF_016462955.1 Bradyrhizobium sp.
ACACAATTGCCGGGCAGACCAACCTGCTGGCACTGAATGCGACCATCGAGGCGGCGCGCGCCGGGGATGCCGGCCGGGGTTTTGCCGTGGTTGCTTCTGAAGTTAAGGCGTTGGCCGAGCAGACCGCGCGGGCAACCGGGGAGATCGGGCAGCAGATCACCAGCATCCAGGCTGCGACGCAGGAGTCGGTTATCGCAATCAAGAACATCAGCGGGACGATCGAGCGTCTTTCGGAGATATCCTCCACCATCGCAGCGGCCGTGGAGGAGCAGGGCGCCGCCACGCAGGAAATCGCGCGCAATGTCCAGCAGGCCTCTCAGGGAACTCAGCAGGTCTCGTCCAACATAGTTGACGTGCAGCGGGGTGCCACGGAGACGGGCGGTGCCTCGAGCCAGGTGCTGTCTTCGGCGCAATCGCTCTCCGCTGACAGCAACCGGCTGAAGGCGCAGGTGCAGAGCTTCCTGAGCACGGTGCGTGCCGCTTGACGTATCGCGGATGGCGCCCGCTGTTGCCGGACGCCATCCATCCATTCAATCCACTTCAATCCGGTGTCGAAATGAGCAACGTCACGACCCTGAGACCGAGCGATCCTCTGTTGCAACACCGTCTGATCGCAGCCGACCTCATCACGCAGAGCGAGGAGACCAGGCAAAAGGCCAACATATACGCCGAATGCTTTGCCGGTCTCGAATCAGTCATCGACAGCCTGAACGGCGCCAAGCGGCATGGCTATCGGATCCGCTTCCGCTCGCTCCAAAGCGAGTTGAAAGCCGCAATCGACGAGTTGATGACTCTGGAGGGCGAGCTCATCGACATTCGCCGATATCTGGCACGGCAAGCGGCAGTGACGACGAAACGCGCGCCGTCAGACGCGGAGGCTCTGCCTGCGAAGGTCGCTGGGCAACATCCCGTAGGTCTTCCGAAAGGAGCGGCTGAAGTGGGTCAGGTCTGAAAAGCCCCAACCGAAGGCGATTTCACTGACGGGGCGATGTGCCTGGCCCGGATCCTCGAGCGCCTGGCGGCATCGCGCCAGGCGCTTGGCCTGAACGAGGCGCATCAGCGAACTGCCCTCTTCGGCCAGGAGCTTGTTGGCATGGCGGACGCTGATACCAACCTGCTCGGCGATCCCCTGCGGGCACAACGCGGTGCTTTGCAGCCGAGCCTCGATTGCCCGGTGAATGCGCCAAATGAGCTGGGCTTTGCCGTTCGTCGCCCGAGGAGAGTCTCCGCTCGCGCCGAGCGAGAGCGCGATCTGCTCAAGCGCGTGTGTTCCGATGGTTTCTTCGCTTGTGCGGTCGAGTGTGCCATTGAGCTTCGGCAGGTTGGCAGCAAACAGCAACGTAAGATGATCCTGCGGTCGCATCGGCGTGATGCACCGGCCCGCAATGTCCAGGTTCAAGCCCAGCCTCGCCTCGAGTTCCGTGCGCGGAACCTTGAGGATCGCCATGGAAGATTGTTGGGGAAAGTCCACCGTGTGCGGGATGCGCGGATCAACGCATAGCAGCGAGCCCGGTTCTGCGGCAACCCGCCGATCGCTCTGCTCCAGCAGAATGCGACCCGCAAAGGAGCAAAACAGCAGGATCACATTGGGATCAGACTCGGCGGCTTGCCGGGTTGTACATGTGGCCCGCACCGGCGAATTGCGCGATGTAACGAGGCCAAGCGGCCCCACACGGCCGATCGACAGTTCGGCTGCGAAATTCTCGCGATCAGAAGACCAAGCGTCGTGATCCGCGACCCGTTCGCTTGTTGCTGCGTGCCAGAAGGCGAACCGGTCTCGCGGGTGCACCCCGGCGGTGGAGAATGCAAGCTCCATCACTCTTTTTCCGATTCCTCCTTGGCCGAACGATTGGGCCGAGCAGGCCGAGCAGGAGAAGGTCTCTCCGGCTAGGCTGAATGCCACGACCAACGCCCACTACGATCGGCGGCGCGCCGCTCGTTCTTTGGCACGAGGCATATGCCCAACGCGAGACGTAATTCTACGGATGCGGCTGATGCCGGAGCGCCCGCGAGGCTCGTGCTGGCTCTGGACGATGAGCCCGCAGTTTGTCAGGCAGTATCGGCAGTGCTGTCGAGAGCCGGCTTCGAGGTGGATTGCTGCAGCGATCCTCTCTCATTCGTCGAGGCGTCCATCAAGAAGGCTCCAGCTTGCATCCTCCTCGACGTGGTGTTGCCCGAGGTTTCCGGTCTCGACATTCTCGGTGAGCTCTGCAGCAAGGGCTGCCGTGCGCCGGTCCTGATGATCTCGGGGGAAAGCAATGTCGCCACCGCGGTCCAGGCCTTGAAGAATGGCGCGACGGATTTCATCGAGAAGCCATTCCGCGGCAGTGAGCTTGTCTCACGCGTCACCGCTGCGTTGGATGCACCGCGCCAAAAGGCGACGCGTGCAATCTTTCATTTTCCCAGCCGCCCGCCATTGACGTTGCGCGAGCAGGACGTGCTCGCCGAGCTGATTGGCGGGCAATCGACGAAAGAGATCGCCACCCGACTCTGTCTGAGCCCAAGAACCGTCGAGAGCTATCGAGCCAACATCATTCGCAAGGTCGGCGCAAGAAATCCTGCCGATCTGGTTCGCCTTGCGATCATTGCGCTGAGAAGGTGACTTGCCGCTATCCCGGCCAAGCTCAAGCCGCCGCTTAAGTTAGCGGCGCCTTGGAGTGCACTATGCGGGCGCAGGTCTGTGCCTAACCGATAGCGGACGCGCCGTACTGCCCTGGGGCCGTCCGCGTTGTGACCCTTGCGGACAGATCGAAATCCGGACAGACCGAATGGCCGAGACGAGAAGCACTGCGGCCCGGCTAGGGAAGTCCCTTTGTCATCGTGAAGGGATTGAACCCACGTTCCGCGAGGGCGGCCCACGAAGCTGCGCCAAGATGTGCCAATCGGAAATAGTAACGCGGCTTGCTCGGGTCGGTGTCCAACACGAACCCCGTCGGTAAGGCGCGGACCGTCGTGGCATAGAACCCACCATCGGGCGACCTCTGGGATTTGACGACAGCGATCATCGAGTCTGCCCTCTCGGTCTTGCCGAGCAATTTCATCAAGAGAGCGAATTGGCCGGTCCCTTCGGTCCACACACCGTCTCGGTCTTCACCGTAAGAAAAGCCTCCGCCGACACTCATTCGCTGTTCAGCGGTCGTCATCGCCGATGCGAATCTCCCGGCCGCTCCGCGAAGTGCTGTTAAAGGCCAGATCTGGGCATCCAGAGCCAGAATCGGATTATGTGTGACACCGTCGTCAGCGGTCCCTGCGGCAAAACAGGCACAGCCCGGATTCCACATCGTAGTTACGAAGTACTCGGCAACATTTGCTTTTTCGCGCCAGCGCGAATCGCCTGTACGGATCGCAAGAAGGCCAAACGCGGCGGCGAGGTCGGTATTGTGTTCAGTCGATTTCCACGTCCGCACCTCCGGCGTCGGTTCGTGCCCGAACGTACCACCCGTGAAACCGCCAGTCCCGCGCGTATCGGCCCATTGCGCGACCCAGGCGCCAAGCCGTGCTGCACCATCGCGGAACCGCGAGCCGGTGTTGACGTCATCGAGCGACAGCAACGCCAACATGGCCCATGCCAAGTTACCGACATCGCTGCCCACCTGATATCGGTCCTCCAACCATTTGTTTTGAGTATTGTCCCACCATCCTGGAAGTTTGACGGGGCCGTTCGCCACAGCACCCGCGGCGTAAGCGTTCCTGAGGCGGCCATCATGCCAGGTGCGGTCGTTGTCGATGGCCCAGAGAATCGCCGAGCCAATTCGATACGCCTTGTCTCGCTTGCCGCAACCGACCAACGCGATGACGGCTACCGCATTGTCGTAGAGGTAGGCCGCGGCATGGAGGGGCCCCGATTGGACGGTCGGATAGCTTGGCAGGAACAGTGGCCCAGATGGTGATGTCTTGTCGATCAGGCCAGCGAGGTATCCGCACGCTGACGTTTCCGGTGTTGCTTGAGCCCGGAGTGAAGTGGCAACCATAATGATTGTGAAGGTCGCTACGATCCGTACCAAGGTTGCTGTTCGGCCCACTTGCTGTTCTCCCGGTGGACGATGGTCCTATTTACGCCCAGCGGGCGACATCTTGAAGGGGTCGATCTGTGAAGTTGTGCCTCGCGTGCCGGAAGCGCCGGTTACCGAAAAGCTGTGGCAACGACTGAGTTATTGCCCAAAAAGAAAGGGCCAGCGTGTAGCTGACCCCTTTTGCAGCACTGTAGCAATAAAGAAAGCGCTCACTTCTTGCACTTCTTGGCCGACTCTTTGTCTGCGTACGGTCCACAATTGTAGGCGTTGTTCAGTTCGTCCATCGTCTGCGGCCAGCTATCCATGGAGCCCGCCCGGGCACCACCCTGGGTCGTGCCGCCGCTTTTCAGTTGCTGGGAATGACGTGGGTCTGCTTGTGCATCAACCGCGAAAGATGCGGAGAGAAAGCCGGCTGCAAGAAGGCCGACGATCAGCGTCTTGGTAATCATGGTTTCGTCCTTTTGGAGTTCGAGTTCAGCACCCGTTGGTGACTACGCAAAGCGGACGCGTTCAAAGATCGGCGCTCAGCGAGCGCCCGGTCGATGATATTTCGTGACGACAGTCACGTAGGGGCGCACGGCTATCCCATTTGAGAGTTTCCCCTGTGGCCATCCTTCGAGACGCCCGCCGGAGGCGGGCTCCTCGGGATGAGGTCCGAGTGCGCGGCAGCAGTTCCAACGGGCACTGACGCTGATCAGCCTCATCCTGAGGAGGCGCGTTGGCGCCGTCTCGAAGGACGAGGCGTGCGCACAGACCGCCGCCACAAGTCGTATGCGATGGCCCTGCGTACGGACGAGAGGGTGATGAGACACCAGAGAGTGTCGGCGATCTCGAATGGTGACGTTTTCAGCGGAGACGCTTCACGATCTGCGAGCTTGCTCCGTGTTCCGTCGCATCTCCGAGCTCCGCTGGAAGCATCGGTGAGGGGTTTGAATACCGCTGCCACCTAGAGTCCTTGAACGTTTGGAACTCTCATGCGTTACTCCATGCGTGACTCGGCGGATGACGGCGATGCGCCGTCCGCCATGACGATGCGGTGACGGAGTTCGGCTCTTGCTCAGACTTTACAGGTGGCCGTCCGGCGACTGGCACGGCATCGCCGAAATGCCCTCGCAGATCATCTGGGCCGACCTGCTCAACGCCACCGAGGATGAAAAGCAGTTCGTCGAGCGACAGCTCGGCATCCGCATTCCCTCCGAGGAGTCGCTCAGCGAGATCGAGGCGTCGAGCCGCCTGATCCTCGAGCACGGCACACTCTATCTCAGCTCGCCGGCGGTCCGGGTCAACGAGGCGGGCGAGGCGGAGATCACGCCGGTGGGGTTCGTGATTGGTCCGCGCGTGCTGGTGACGGTGCGCTTTGCAGAGCTGCCGATCTTCGACGACATCGGCAAGCGGGTCGGCTCCGACGACAGCCTCGAGAACGGCATGTGCGTGTTCACCAGCCTGATCGAGGCCATGATCGACCGGGGTGCCGATGTCCTGGAGCATCTCGGCGTCAAGGTCGATCAGCTGTCGCGGAGTGTCTTCAAGGGTGGGTTGGTGCGCACCGGGCGGTCGCTGCGCTCCAGCCGCAGGATGCGGGAGGCGCTGGAGAGCATCGGCGAGCTGGCCGACCGGCTCGCCAAGGCGCGCGATGTCCTGCTCGGGGTGGGCCGTATCGCCTCGTTTGCCGGTGACGTCGGCAGCGAATGGATCACGGCTTCGTCGAAGAAGCGCCTCGAAGCGGTGTCGAAGGACGTCGTCTCGCTCAGCGACTACGAGACGCGATTGTCCGACAAGATCCAGCTGCTGCTCGATGCGGTGCTCGGCTTCGTCAACATCCAGCAGAACGAGCTGTTCAAGATCCTGACCATCGTGTCGGTCGTCGGCGTGCCGCCGACCATCCTGGTCGGCATCTGGGGCATGAACTTCAAGCACATGCCCGAGCTGGACTGGACCGTCGGCTATCCGCTGGCGTGGCTCGCGGTCATCGCCAGCGGCGTGCTGCCGCTGATCTGGTTCAAGCAGCGCGGCTGGCTCGATTGATAGCCGGTTTCGTAGGGTGGGTTAGGCTCGCGGCTGCGCGAAGCGCATCCGCGAGATGTAACCCACCGTCGGTCTCGGCGCAGTGACCGCAGCGGTGGGTTACGCCTTGCCGACCGCGCTTTGCGCGGCCGCCAAGGCTAACCCACCCTACACCTGCCGTTGCTCGTCAGATCATGCCGCTTTGGCCTCGACGCTGCTAATCCAGTCGCGGGCCAGCGTCACGTCGGCTTGCGACAATTGGTGACCCGCCGGCAGGACCTTGTGGGTCACCTTTGCGCCGGCGTCCGACAACAGCGCTGCCAGCCGTGCCGAATTGCTCGCCGGGACGATCGGATCGGCCTGGCCGGAGAGCAGCAGCACCGGCTTGCCGCCGAGTGCCACCTTCGGCGGATCCGACAACGGCACCATCGCGCGCAGCAGGATCGCGCCGGCAAGCGTCTCCGGCTGCAGCAGCAAGAGGGCGGCTGCGATGTTGGCGCCATTGGAGAAGCCGACCGCGACCGGCGCGGCGATGCCGTAGCGCTGCCGCGCCTCGCCGACGAACTGGCCGAGCTCGCGCGCGCGGCGGGCTACGTCCTCCTCGTCGAACACGCCTTCGGCGAGACGGCGGAAGAAGCGCGGCATGCCATGCTCGAGCACGCGTCCGCGCGGCGAGAGCAGGGCGGAGCCTGATGAGACCATCTTGCCGAGCCCGAGCAGGTCGTTCTCGTCGCCGCCGGTGCCATGCAACAGCAGGAGAGGAGGGGAGCCCGCGCTGGTGGCGGGCTCGAAGCGATGGATGAAGGCGGTTTCGGTCATGACGCGGTCTCTTCCAGGTTCGGCAGCACGCCCTCGATCTGCTTGCGATGCTGCTCGAGGAAAGCCGGCAGCTTCAACTCGCGGCCCAGGCTCGCGACGGGCTCGTCGACCGCAAAGCCGGGGATGTCGGTCGCGATCTCGAACAGCACGCCGCCGGGCTCGCGGAAATAGATCGAGCGGAAATAATTCCGGTCGCGCTGCTCGGTCGGGTGCAGGCCGTGATTGCTGACGAGCTTTTGCGCCATGTTGCCCTGCTCGGCATCGTCAGCCGCGCGGAAGGCGATGTGGTGCACCGAGCCGCCGCCTTGATGGCCCCGCAGGAAGCCCTTGGCCTCGTAGATGTCGACCACGCTGCCTTCGACATCGCCTGATACCTTGAAGCGGATCACGGAGCCTTCGCGGCCGGTTTCCTTGAAGCCGAACACGTCAGTGAGGACGGCGGCCGTCTTTGCCGCGCTGTCGAGCAGCAGCGTCACGCCGTGGAAGCCGCGGATCGCATGCTCGGCCGGCACGTCGCCATTGCTCCAGCCGGGCTCGTTCTCGGCGCCTGATACGCCGACCAGCGCGAGCGCCATGCCGTCAGGGTCGGTGAACGGCAGCACGGATTCGCCGAAGCGCTTCTCCAGTGCCTCGTATCGGATACCCTTCTCTGTGAAGCGCTGCGTCCAGTAGCCGAGCGAGCGCTGCGGCACGCGGAAGGCGGTCTGATGGGTCTCGCCGACGCCGCGGCGGCCCGAGGGCACGCCGGCCCAGGGGAAGAAGGTCAGGATCGTGCCGGGGCGGCCGGTCTCGTCGCCGTAATAGAAATGATAGGTGCCGGGATCGTCGAAATTGACCGTCTTCTTGACGAAGCGCAGGCCGAGATCCCTGGTGTAGAAGCCGAAATTGCGGATCGGGTCGCCGGCAATCGCGGTGACATGGTGCAGTCCAGACATTGTCATCCTCCAAAAATTGGGGAGCGCTTTGCTCTGGTCGGAAATATTGTTCTGGTTTGGATTGGAGACAATCCATGCGATTATGACGGCTATGTCTACGTTTTGGAAACAATCGCCGGGGCCGGCCCTTGGATAAGCTGGGCAGTCTCCGCGCCTTCGTGAAGGTGGTCGAAAGCGGCAGCTTTGCCGAGGCCGGCCGGCAGTTGCGGCTGTCGCGCTCGGCGATCAGCAAATACATCGCCGACCTCGAAGGGAGCCTCGGCGTGCAGCTGTTGAACCGCACCACGCGCCACGCCAGCCCGACCGAGAACGGCCAGCGCTATTTCGAGCGCGCGGTCGTGATCCTCTCGGAGATCGAGGCGGCCGACCAGGCGGTGAGCCAGGCCCAGTCGGCGCCGCGCGGGCTGCTGCGCGTCAACGCACCGATGTCGTTCGGCACGATGCGGCTCGGGCCGGTGCTGGCCGATTTCATGGCGCGCCATGGTGAGCTTCAGCTCCAGGTCGTGCTGAGCGACGACCTGCTCGACCCCGTGCAGGACGGCTTCGATGTGACCTTGCGGATCGCGGAGCTGGAATCCTCGAGCCTGATCGCGCGAAAGATCATGCCGGTGGCGCGCATGATCTGCGCCTCGCCGGATTATCTCACGCGCCACGGCACGCCAAAGCACCCGCAGGACCTGCGCGAGCATGCTTCGCTGACCTACGGCTTCCTGCTCACGGGCAATCAGTGGAAGCTCACTGGCCGCGATGGCGATCACTGGATCCAGCCGGCCTGGTCGCTTTGCGTCAACAATGCCGAAGTGCTCCGCGACGTCGCGATCAAGGGCAGGGGGCTGGCGCTGCTGCCGGAGTTCATCGCGGCTGACGCGTTGAAGAAGGGCGAGCTGCGGACGGTACTCGACGACTATTCCGCGCCGCCGCTTGCGCTGTACGCAGTCTATCCGCCGACGCGGCACCTGTCGCTGAAGGTGCGGCTGTTCATCGATTTTCTGGTGGAGCGGTTCGGGCGGGACGAGGTCGCCTCTCGCTAACGCCGCAGCGTAAACTCGTCCGCGCCGCGTCGCTGCTCCCATTTCGCCTGCTCGAGCTCGGGCTGATCGCACTCGGTTTCCGGATAGCCGATGCAGAGATAGGCGATGAACTTCCAGCTGTCGGGCACGTCGAGAACGGCGTGCATGCGCGCAGGGTTGAGGATCGACACCCAGCCGAGGCCGATGCCTTCGGCGCGGGCGGCGAGCCACATCGCGGTGATGGCGGCGACCACGGAATATTCCGTGGTCTCCGGCATGGTCGCGCGGCCGAGAC
>NZ_JAEMSD010000176.1:0-11820 GCF_016462955.1 Bradyrhizobium sp.
CGAGGAAGGCTTCTACTACATCGTCGACCGCTGGAAGGACATGTACATCTCCGGCGGCGAGAACGTCTATCCGGCCGAGGTCGAAAACGTCCTGCATCAGCTCGGCGCCGTGGCCGAAGCTGCCGTGATCGGCATCCCCGACGCACAATGGGGCGAGGTCGGCCTTGCCATCGTCGCGGTCAAGCCCGGCCAGAAGCTGACGGAGAGCGAGGTTGTCGCTCATTGTGCTGCCAATCTGGCGCGCTTCAAATGCCCGCGCCAGATCCGCTTCGTCGAGGCGCTGCCGCGCAACGCCACCGGCAAGATCCACAAGCCGACCCTGCGCCAGGAGTTCTCGGTCGCTTCCGAGGTCGACAAGAAGGTCGCCAACGCCTGATCAAAGCGACCCTCGCGGGCGCTTTTCCTTTTTTGAAGTGCCTGCCCCCACCAACAAGAAACTCCAAGGAATTTCCATGAAGAACAAGAAAATCGCGTTACTCGCCGCCGCAGCAGCCCTGACCTTGCTTTCGGTTCAAGGCGCTTACGCGCAAAAGAAATACGACACCGGCGCCAGCGACACCGAGATCAAGATCGGCAATGTCGAGGCCTATTCGGGACCCGCTTCGGCCTACGGCATCATCGGCAAGACCGAGGAAGCCTATTTCAAGATGATCAACGACCAAGGCGGCATCAACGGCCGCAAGATCAACTGGATCTCCTATGACGACGGCTATTCGCCGCCCAAGACCGTGGAGCAGGTCCGCAAGCTGATCGAGAGCGACGAAGTGTTCCTGGTCTTCAACTCGCTGGGCACGCCGACCCAGACCGCCGTTCAGAAGTATCACAACGCCAAGAAGGTCCCGCAGCTCTTCCTCGCCACCGGCGCCAGCAAATGGAACGACCCCAAGGGCTTTCCCTGGACCATGGGCTTCCAGCCGAGCTACCGGGTCGAGGCGCGGATCTTCGCGAAGTATATCCTGCAGGCGAAGCCCGACGCGAAGGTCGCGATCTTCTATGCCAATGACGATTTCGGCAAGGACTACGTTGCCGGCATCAAGGAGATCTTCGGCGAGAAGGCCTCTTCGATCATCGTCGCGGAGGAGAGCTATGAGACCAGCGAGCCGTCGATCGATTCCCACATCGTCAAGCTGAAGGGCACCGGCGCCAACGTCTTCGTCAATATCTCGACCCCGAAATTCGCAGCGCAGGCGATCAAGAAGATCGCCGAGCTGGAATGGAAGCCGATGCATGTGATGACCGACGTGTCGATCTCGATCGGCGCGGTGATGAAGCCCGCCGGGCTCGACGCGTCGGAAGGCGTGCTGTCGGCAAGTTATCTGAAGGACGCCTCGGACCCGCAATGGAAGGACGACGAAGGCATGAAGAAGTTCATGGCGTTCATCGACAAATACATGCCGGGCGCCAACGTCTCCGATACCAACGTCGTCTACGGCTATGCCGCCGCGCAGACCCTGGTTCAGACCTTGAAACAGTGTGGGGACAATCTGACGCGCGAGAACGTGATGAAGCAGGCCGCGAGCCTGAAGGACTTTGCGCCGGATACGCTGATCCCCGGCATCAAGATCAACACCGGTCCCAACGACTTCGCGCCGATCGAGCAGCTCAAGATGATCCGCTTCAAGGCCGGTCAGTGGGAGCTGTTCGGCGACATCATCAGCGCCGAGACCGGGGGCTAGTCCGGACCGGTCGGATACGACCGCGACAGATAGCGGCCAAAAAAGGCCGCTATCTTTTCAAGTGAACGAGATTGAGCGAGGTTATGCCGGCAAGAACAGTGCGAACGGCTCTTCCACCGTGCGGCGCAGGTGCTTCCGGTACAGCTCATAGTTGGCATCGCCGACGGCGACCCGTCCCAGAGACGGCTTCGCGACATTCCTGATCGGCACATAGGCGATCGGCGCGGCGATCGGCGTGAGCTGCGAGCCTGGCCCGGCGCGGAGCGTCGAGATGATGCCGTACATCTCGCCCGATACCGTCGGCCGCGACACCGTGATCACGCGATGCTGGCCGTGCTTGATGATCACGAGGTAGATGAAGCCGGACTGGTGGGGAACAGCCACCTCGCCGGTATGCTCGTAAGCGGCATCGGTCCGATCGCCCTCCCGAAAAACCAGCGAGGAGACCTTCGACTCCCACGCGATCTCGGTGCGATAGGCGAAGATCGCATCCTTGTCGCCGAACGACGGCCGCAGGGTGATGTAGACGTCCTCGAGCCAGGTCACCGCGCGATGGGCATAGGAGCCCAGACTGTCGGGCGCGACGTCGTTTGCGGCCGGTGGCGTCGCCACGACAACGCTTCTGCGCAAGGAGACACCGAGCGCCTGCTCCAGCCGGACTGTCGTCGCCAGCGTGAATGGCCGGCGGCCGCCGAGCACCTTCTCCAGCGTCGACAGGCTGAGCTTGGCCTGCTCCGCCAGAGCCTGACGGGAGATCCGGCGCCGGGCGAGCTCCTCGCGAATGGTCTCGGCGATCTCCCGGCTCTGCTCGTCCGAAAGCTGCTTGTCGGTGATCTTATCCTGCGTCTGCATCGTCGGCCCTGCCCTGGGGGGCCATCCTAGCAGGGCGGACAAACCAGCACAAAACCGCACATGGCCGCCCGGCGGCGGCCTGCCGGGGGCCGGCTGCGGCGGAACATTGCCGATCATTCTGCTCGCGACATCAGTCCCTCCCGGCCGATGCTGAAGGCCAGCAAACATGTTTCGGGAGCAGGCCCAATGGACACCTTCGACACCGCCGAAAGCGACGATCACCCACTCTTGAGCCGGCTGATCAAGGTCGGATTGTTTCTCCTCGCCCAGGGCGTCGCGGTGATGTTGATCGCTTTCCTCGCTCTGCTGGTGAGCTTCGGGACGAGCTGGTCGGCAACGACCGAACAGGCCAGCCTGCTCCAACCGGGCGAGGCGCGATCGGGCAGCCTGTTGCTCAAGGAAGACGGCGCCACCACCGAAGCCATCCGCCTTGGGACCGACATCGACATCACAGTGTCTGGCCCGACCTTGCGCACCCGCGTCACGCAGGCATTCCGCAATCCGACCAAGCATTGGGTCGAGGCAACCTATGTCTACCCGCTCGCGGCCGGCGGCGCCGTCGACACGCTGAAGATGGTGGTCGGCGATCGCATCATCGTCGGTGACATCAAGGAGCGGCAGCAGGCGCGCGTGATCTACGAGGAAGCGCGGCGCGCCGGCCGGAAGGCCGCGCTCACCGAGCAGGAACGGCCGAACATCTTCACCAATTCGGTCGCCAATATCGGTCCCGGCGAAACCGTGCTGGTGCAGATCGAGTACCAGGAGCCGGTGCATCAAGTCGGCAACGAATATTCGTTGCGCCTGCCGCTCGTGGTCGGCCCGCGCTACAATCCCGCGCCGATCGTCCAGAGTGTCGACTTCCGCAAGGATGGCTCGGGTTGGGGCGCGGCGACGTCAGACCCGGTGCCGGATCGTGACCGCATTTCGCCGCCTGTGCTGGATCCCGCCAGGAATGCGCCGGTCAACCCGATCAGCATCACGGTACGCCTCAACGCCGGCTTCGCGCTTGGCGAAGTCAAGAGCCACAATCACAACGTGAAGATAGAGAGCCCGGACAACACGACGCGCGTGGTCACGCTCGCGGACGGCGCCGTGCCGGCCGACCGTGACTTCGAGCTGACCTGGAAGCCGGCTGCGGAAAAAGCGCCCTCGGTCGGGCTGTTCCGCGAGCGCGTCGGCGATGCCGAATACCTGCTCGCCTTCGTCACCCCACCGAGCGCAGAGCAGGCTGCGCAGACTCCGCTGCCGCGCGAGGTGGTTTTCGTGATCGACAATTCTGGCTCGATGGGCGGCACCTCCATCGTCCAGGCCAAAGCGAGCCTGCTCTATGCCCTCGGGCGCCTCCAGCCGCATGACCGCTTCAACGTGATCCGCTTCGACGACACCATGGACGTGCTGTTTCCGGCCTCGGTGACGGCGGATGCCGCGCGTGTCGCAGAGGCGACCTCGTTCGTCGGCGCGTTGCAGGCGCGCGGAGGCACCGAGATGGTGCCGGCGATGCGCGCCGCTCTCACCGACAAGCTCGGCGAGGCCGGCATGGTCCGCCAGGTCGTGTTCCTGACCGACGGCGCGATCGGCAACGAGCAGCAATTGTTCGATGCGATCACGACGATGCGCGGGCGCTCGCGCGTCTTCATGGTCGGCATCGGATCGGCGCCCAACACTTATCTGATGACCCGCGCCGCAGAGCTCGGCCGCGGCGCCTTCACCCATATCGGCTCCGCCGAGCAGGTGGAGGAGCGCATGCGCGGCCTGTTCGCCAAGCTGGAAAATCCGGCGGTGACTGGCCTCACCGCACGATTCTCGGAGGCCAAGGCCGACGTCACGCCGGCGATCATCCCCGACGTCTACCGCGACGAGCCGCTGGTGCTGGCGGCCAGGCTCGACAAGCTCGCAGGCTCGCTCGAGATCAAGGGCCGCGTCGGCGACCGTCCGTGGACGGTGACGTTGCCGCTGCAGAACGCCGCCGAAGGCAGAGGCCTGTCAAAGCTCTGGGCCAGGCGCAAGATCGCCGATGCGGAGGTGGCGCGCACCCTGCGTGAGATCACACCCGAAGATTCCGACAAGGCGATCCTGGCGCTGGCGCTCGACCATCAGATCGTCACGCGGCTGACCAGCCTCGTCGCCGTCGACAAGACGCCGAGCCGTCCGGAGGACTCACCGCTCATGCTCAGCGAACTGCCGGTCAATTTGCCCGCGGGCTGGGACTTCAAAAAAGTGTTCGGCGAGCGACCGCATCCGACGCCGGCACAACTGCGGGAACGCCATGCCGATTCGCGCAATCAGCCGGCAACGCGACGGCCGACGCCTGCTGCGCCCGACGCGATCCGCCTGCCCAAGACCGCGACCTCGGCCGAGTTGAAGATGATCGCTGGTTTCATCCTCATCGTGCTCGCCTTGATCCTGTTCGTGTTCAACCGGCGTCGGACCTTGCTCACTGACGCCGCTTGAGAGAGGAGCCCCCGAACTCCTCTGTTAGCGCGCGCGGCTGCCCGTCCCTTCCAAACGGCCGCGCGCGCCTTTTTCATCGTCATTCCGGGGCGGCTCGCAGAGCCGAACCCGGAATCTCGAGGTTCCGGGTTCTCGCTGCGCGAGCCCCGGAACGACGAAACAAGAGATACACAATGCTCCGCCTCATCTCTCCCCTGGTACTGACGCTGATCGGCCTCATCTTGTTCGGCGACGGCGCCTATATCCACGCCAAGGCGTGGCTGGCTCAGGTGCTGCTGGAGCGCGCTTTCGACCGAAGCATTGCGACGGGACAGGCGGTGAAGCCCTGGTCGTGGGCCGACACCTGGCCGGTCGCGCGGATCGAGGTGAAGCGGATCGGTGCCAGCGCGATCGTGCTGGAGGGCACCAGCGGCCAGGCGCTTGCGTTCGGGCCGGGCCATATCAGCGGAACCGTGGCTGCAGGCGAGCGCGGCGTTGCCGTCTACGCAGCGCATCGCGACACGCATTTCCGCTTCCTGCGGAATGTGTCCCTCGGCGAGGTCATCGATGTCACGCGCAATGACGGCAAGCATTTTCGCTTTCGCGCGGATTCCTCGGCCGTCGTTCGTTATGATGCGTCGGGCATCGACCCCGCAACACGGGAGGCCGAGCTCGTGCTCACGACCTGTTGGCCTTTCGACGCCGTCGTGTCCGGCCCCGAGCGCTACGTCCTGCGCGCCACCTTGATCGAAACCAATGATCGAAGTCGATGAATACGATCCGCAACGCTCGACCGCAACGCTTCTCATTCCATTGCACGGCATACCGCATGGTTGCCACTCCAGAGAACTCGCCATAGAACAGAGCGACGCACCGCCAAGAACAACAACAGGTGAGGTCGGAAATGGAAGCTCAGGTGCCTGCCGGGTCGGTTTCGCAGTGCCGATGGTCTCCACCGCCTGACGCGGCCGGTGTCGTCAAGGGCATCCATGCGATGCTGCACCCGCAAAATATCGTGCTGGTGGGCGCGACCGACAAGCCCGGCAATTATGCCGAGCGTATCTGGAACAATCTGGTCAAGTACGGTTTCGAAGGCGGGCTCTATCCGGTCAACGCCAAGCGCGACACCGTCTGGGGCGTTCCCTGCTACAAGGACTTTGCGAGTCTTCCGGAGAAGCCCGATCATGTGCTGGTGCTGGTGCCTGCGCGCTTCGCCGTTCAGGTGATCCGCGACGCTGCCGCGGCCGGCGCGCGTTCGGCTACCATCGTCACCTCCGGCTTCAGCGAGCTGCAGGATGACGAAAGCCAGAAGCTCGCTGCCGAATTGCAGGCGGCCGTGCGCGAGACGGGGCTCGCCGTCACTGGCCCGAACTGCCTCGGCAATTTGAGCGCCGGCGAAAAGCTCTTCACCAATATCGACGATCGCATCGTCACTATGGAACAGGGCGCGGTGGCGATCGCCGGGCAATCCGGCGCCATCGTCATGGCGATCCGCCAGGCGCTGGAAGACCGGGGTGTCGGCGTCGGCTACATGGTGACCACCGGCAACGAGGCCGGCCTCGAGACGCCAGATCTGATGCGCTATTTCGCAGAGGATCCGAGCATCAAGGTGATCGTCGTCTACCTCGAAGGCGTGCGCAACACCAAGGCCTTCCGTGACGCCTGCAAGGCGGCGCGCGCGGCGAGCAAGCCCGTGATCGCGCTCAAGCTGGGCGCCTCCGAAGGCGGCCGCGCCGCGGCGATGGCGCATACCGGCGCGCTCGCCGGCTCGATCGAGACATTCGACGCGATCGCGACGCGCGAGGGGGTGATCCGGGTCGGCGGCCTCGACGAGCTGATAGAGACCACCGAGTGCTTCGTGCACGCGGCCGTTCCAAAAGGCGATCGGCTCGCCGCCGTAACGCTCTCCGGCGGCAAGCGCGGCATGCTGATCGACGCGTTCTATGCCGAAGGCCTGGATTTCGCGCCGCTGAGCCCGCATGTCAGCGCGGAGCTGGCGAAGATGCTCGGCCCCGGCTCGATCGTCGGCAATCCGCTCGATGCCGGCTTCGCCGCGGTGGTCGATCCCTCTGTCTACATGAAATCGATCAAGCTGATGATCGACGATCCCGATATCGACATCGTCATCGTCGATGCCGAGCTGCCGAAGGCGCCGCATGAGCTGCGCGAGCGCAATTTGCGCATCGTCGACGAGATGGCGAGCAAGGCGGGCAAGCCGGTGATCTATATCAGCGCGATGTCGATCGGCTTCACCGAATACACCAAGGATTTGCGGAAGTCGTTGCCGCATCTCGCCGTCATGCAGGGCCTGGACCGTGCGGTGACCGCCATCAAGTCGCTGCTCGACTACGCCAAGCTGCGCAAGGAGGTGCCCGATATCGTCTCAAGCTCGAAGCCCGCCGCGCGCGCCGTGCTGGAGAAGACGTTGACATCGGCGACCGGCGCGGCGCTCGACGAGGTCGCCTCGAAGAAGCTGCTCAAGGCCTACGGGATCCCGATCTCGAAGGAGGCGATCGCACAGACTGCGGCGGACGCCGTGAAGATTGCCAAGCAGATCGGATTTCCGGTCGTGGCAAAACTCGTCAGCGCGGAAATCCTGCACAAGTCCGACATCGGCGGCGTGGTGCTGAACCTCAATAGCGCAGCCGAGGTGAAGAAGGCGTTCACCGACATCACCGCGCGGGTGGCGAAGCTCAAGGGCAAACCAAAGCTCGACGGCATCCTGATCGCGCAGCAGGTCAAGGCCGAGCTCGAGCTGGTGATCGGCGCCTCGCTCGATGCCGAGATGGGTCCCGTCGTGCTGTTCGGCACCGGCGGCATCGACATCGAGTTGATGAAGGACGTCGCGCTCGCCGGCGCGCCGCTGGACGAAGCCGAAGCACGGCTCCTGATCGGCCGCACCAAGGCCGGCATCAAGATGCGCGGCTATCGCGGCAGGCCCGCCCTGCACGAGGCCTCGGCGGTCAAGGCGCTGGTCGGATTGTCCAACCTTATCGCGGATGCAGGCGATCGCATCGCCTCGATCGACATCAACCCGTTCCTGATCAACACCAGGACGGGGGTGGCCGTCGATGCCCTGATCGTGTTGAACAATGCTGCCGCCAGGCGGGCCGCGGGACGCTGATGCCGCATCGTGCCGTAGGGTGGATTAGCGCAGCGTAATCCACCGATTCGGTGCAACGGCGCGCGAGGGCGTTGGTGGGTTACGCTACGCTAACCCACCCTACGTACCATCGCGGCCTTCTTCCAACCTTCCCGCTTTGGCTCTAAACTCAGCCTCATGGCACGCGCGAGCAACCTTGTAATCGGAACGGCAATGCTGGCGGCGATCGCCGTGGCATTCGGCAGCGTGCTCGGCGTGCAGAAATGGCGCAGCATCCAGAGCCGCAGCCAGCTGCGAGTGGTGTTTGAAGGCGGCTCCGCCAGCGGCCTGCGCCGTGGTGGGCCGGTCAATTTCGACGGCGTCCCCGCCGGCCAGATCCTGTCGATCAAGCTGGACAGTCCCCGCAGGATCGTGGCGCTGGTGATGCTCGACAACACCGCGCCGATCCGCAAGGACACCGTGGCAGGCATCGAGTTCCAGGGCCTCACCGGTGTCGCCGCGATCTCGCTGATCGGCGGCGCCCCATCCGCGCCGCCAGTGCCGCTGGATGCGGACGGCATCCCCGTGCTGACGGCCGATCTCAGCGACGCCGAAACCATCGTCGAAACCCTGCACGGCGTCGACCGCACCATCGTGACCAACGCCCCCGCGATCAAGGACGGCCTGCACACGTTCGAAACCTACACCGCGGACCTCAGGAGCAAGGGCGCGGACATCGATTCGGTCATGACCAAGGTCGACGGCGCCTTTGCGGGATTCGACAAAGCGGTCGCGAAGATCGAAGGCGTAGTGCCGGGTTTCGTCGATGGCAAGGCCGACGAGCTGTTCGAGAAGATCCAGGGACTGCACGAGCTTGCCGGCGTCATGAAGAAGAAATCGGCCAGCTATATCGAGGACATCCGCCGTTCCCTGCTCGACGTCAGCGAAACCGCCAATAGGATGGCGGGAACGCCCGTGCCGCCGCGGCCTCCGCGCAGGCCCGAAGAGAAGAAACGATAGCACTCTTTCTTGCCCTCCCCTGGAGGGCAGGGCTATCGCATATGGCCCGCTGCCCGAGCTGAACGCGCGCCTCGTCCTTCGAGACGACCGCTTCGCGGTCTCCTCAAGATGAGGCTAAGTAGCATCAGAGCCCGTTGAACCTGGCGCAGCAACCTCGATCCTCATCCTGAGGGCCCGCCAACGGCGGGCGTCTCGAAGGATGGCCGCAGGCGAGATCGCTCCATATGCGATTGCCCCGCCCCTCCAGAGGAGAAGGCGGAGCCGCGAGCAGATCAATAGTTACTGGCTGCCGCGCCGTTCGGGATGCCGTCGATCGGGCACTCGTCGGTCCCCGGCGTCGAGCGCGTCATCGCTTCCACCATATCGCGCGTACCCTCGGGATCTTTGATCCAGTTCTTGTAGAAATCATAAGGACAGGCCGCGACGCCGCGCGGGCTGTCGCCGGAATTGATCATGCCGGTATAGCCGCGGTGAACCAGCTTGTAGAGATGGTTCTGCGACTGGCCGTTGCGGCGGGCGTCGCGGATCAGATGCTTCGACAGCTGCGCATACTGAATGCCGTAATCCTCCTCGCCGCACTCGCCGAGCGTGCGGCCGTCGAAGCCGATGATGGCGGAGTGTCCGAAATAGGAATAGACGCCATCGAAGCCGGCGGCATTGGCGACGGCAACGTAGACGTTGTTCGCCCAGGCCATGGCCTTGGAGATCATGACCTGCTGCTCCTTGGCCGGATACATGTAGCCCTGGCAGCGCACGATCAACTCCGCGCCCTTCATGGCGCAGTCGCGCCAGATCTCCGGATAGTTGCCGTCATCGCAGATGATCAGGCTGACCTTCAGGCCCTTCGGTCCGTCGGAGACATAGGTGCAATTGCCGGGATACCAGCCCTCGATCGGCACCCACGGCATGATCTTGCGATATTTCTGCACGATCTCGCCCTTGTCGTTCATCAGGATCAACGTGTTGTAGGGCGCCTTGTGCGGATGCTCCTCGTGGCGCTCGCCGGTGAGGGAAAACACGCCCCACACCTTGGCCTTGCGGCAGGCCTCCGCGAAGATCGCAGTCTCTTCGCCCGGCACCATGGAGGCGGTCTCATACATCTCCTTGGAGTCGTACATGATGCCTTGCGTCGAATACTCCGGGAAGATCACGAGATCCATGCCGGGCAGGCCGAGCTTCATGCCGACGATCATGTCGGCGATCTTGCGGGCGTTATCAAGCACCTCGGCCTTGGTATGCAGACGCGGCATCTTGTAATTGACCACCGCGACGCCGACCGTGTCGTTGCTGCTGGAAATGTCGCCGTGAAGCATGTCGATCGCTCCTGTACTGACTTGCTGGTTCGGATCGCCGCCGTCAGGCGACCGCGAAGGTTAGTGACTGATCATCCAGGGCCGCGCCGTCGGAAAGCCCTTGGCGCCGCTCCCGGTCTTGGTCATCAGACGGGCCGGTTTCTTTCGGTCGCTCGAACCCTTGCTCTTGACGGTCTTGCCCGACGAGCAGCAGCCGCAACCGGGGCCGTGCGAGGCCTTGTACTGTGCGAGGGTCTGCGGCGCGTGCGTGCTCCGCTCGTTGACGGCATGCGCCTTGCGCTTGTCGGCGGGCATGCAGAAGAAATTCGGTGCGGTCAGGATGACGCGGGGCGCCATGGTCTCGCAATGCGGGCAGCTTTGCGGATCGTCACATTCCGCCATCGGGCGCAGGTCCTTGAAGGGACCGCAATCGTCACAGAGATATTCGTAGACCGGCATCGCGTCACCTACGTTCTTGCTCGTTCACAACTCGCTATCACCATTCGCGTGGAGACAGCCCCTCACCCCAAACCCTCTCCCCGTAAGAACGGGGAGCCGAGGATCGAATAGGCCTGGGCGCCGGAATAGCCGAACTTCTTCAGATACTCGATCGCATTCAGGCAGGCCTGGCGATAGGCGATGTGGACGTCGAGATAATGCTGCTTGCCGGCCTCGTCGACCGAGATGCCCTCGAAGATCAGATAGTCCTTGTAGTTCGGCGTGATCGGCGACGGCTTGAAGATCGGGTTCTTGATCCCGTATTTCGACATGCCGTCCTTGATCACCTCGACCTTCAGGTGCAGCCAGCCGGCCATCTCGATGGCGCCGCAGAAGGTGATTTCGCCGTCGCCCTGGCTGAAGTGCAGGTCGCCCATCGACAGACCGGCGCCGGGCACATAGACCGGGAAGTAGATCTTCGAGCCGCGCGAGAGATCCTTGATGTCGCAATTGCCGCCATGCTCGCGCGGCGGCACGGTGCGCGCGCCTTCGGCGCCGATCTTGGCCTTGACGTCACCCTTGGCGCGGCCGCCATGGGCAGTCGGCGCGAACGGCGGATTGGCAAGGCCGGGAACGCGGGTCGGATTGGTCGAGATCAGCTCGGCCTCGCGCTTGTTCCAGGTCTCCAGCATCTTGGGATCGGGCAGGCAGCCGATCAGGCCGGGATGAATGAGACCAGCGAAGTTCACGCCGGGCACGTGACGCGACGAGGTGTAGAGGCCCTTGATGTCCCAGATCGACTTCTGCGCCAGCGGGAAATGGTCGGTGAGAAAGCCGCCGCCGTTCTGCTTGGAGAAGAAGCCGTTGAAGCCCCACAGACTCTCCTTCAGCGGGCCGACGTCGAGCAGGTCGACGACGAGGAGGTCGCCGGGCTCGGCGCCCTTGACGCCGATCGGACCCGAAAGGAAGTGCACGATGGACAAATCAATATCGCGCACGTCGTCGGCGGAATCGTTGTTCTTGATGAAGC
>NZ_JAEMSD010000176.1:11830-12665 GCF_016462955.1 Bradyrhizobium sp.
GCCGCCGGTCCAGTCATAGGTCTCGATGATGAAGTCGTCGCCGGGATTGACCCAGGCCACGATCGGAATGTCGGGGTGCCAGCGATTATGCACCATGTCGTTTTCATAGGCCGACTTGGTGAGATCGACCTTGATCAGTGTCTCTGGCATCGAGAGGCTCCCCTTTGACTACGGTTGGTTAGACGGACAGATATTTCGAGACCTGTGCGGCATCGACGGCGTCGCGCGGATCGTCACGCACGATCTCTCCGTTCTCGATCACCAGAACGCGATCGGCGATGTCGAGCGCGAAGCTCAGCACCTGTTCGGAGACGACGATCGAGAGGCCCTTCTCGTCGCGGATGCGCTTCAACGTGCGCGCCATCTCCTTGATGATCGAGGGCTGGATGCCTTCGGTCGGCTCGTCCAGCAGCAGCACCTTCGGCTTGGTCGCGAGCGCACGCGCGATCGCCAATTGTTGTTGTTGCCCGCCGGAAAGATTGCCGCCGCGGCGGCCCTTCATCTCCAGCAGCACCGGAAACAATTCGTAGATGTCGTCTGGCACCTCGGACCCACCGGACACGACGAGCCCGGTCTCGATGTTCTCCTTCACGGTCATGGTGGAGAAGATCATGCGGCCCTGCGGCACATAGGCGAGGCCCTTGGCGACGCGCTCGAAGCTCTTGAGGTTGCCGAGCTCGGCGCCATCCATGTTCACCGAGCCGCTTTTCGCAGGCAGGATGCCCATCAGCGACTTCATCAGCGTGGTCTTGCCCATGCCGTTGCGGCCCATGATCGCCACGATCTCGCTCGGCGCGACCTTGACATTGAGCCCGTGCAGCACCTCGCTCTGGCC
>NZ_JAEMSD010000628.1 GCF_016462955.1 Bradyrhizobium sp.
CGCTCCGGCCCTCGTCGCGGTCGGCTGCTTCAGCGTCGGCACCAACCAGGTCGACCTGCTGGCCGCGCGCAAGCGCGGTGTTCCCGTTTTCAACGCGCCGTTCTCCAACACCCGCAGCGTCGCCGAGCTCGTGATCGGCGAGATCGTGATGCTGCTGCGGCAGATCTTTCCGCGCTCGGTGTCGGCCCATGCGGGCGGCTGGGACAAGTCGGCGACCGGCAGCCGCGAGGTGCGCGGCCGCACGCTCGGCATCGTCGGCTACGGCAATATCGGCTCGCAGCTCTCGACCCTTGCCGAAGCCATGGGCATGCGCGTGATCTATTTCGACCGCACCGACAAGCTCCGTCACGGCAACACCGAGCCGGTCGAGAGGCTGGACGAGCTGCTGGCGCAGAGCGACGTCGTCAGCCTGCACGTGCCGGAGACGCCGGAGACCGCGGGCATGATCGGCGAGAAGCAGCTGCGGGCGATGAAGCCGGGCTCGTTCCTGATCAACAACAGCCGCGGCACCGTGGTCGATCTCGATGCGCTGGCGCGCGCCTTGCGCGACCGTCATCTCGCCGGTGCGGCCGTCGACGTGTTTCCGGTCGAGCCGTCCTCGAACGCGGATCGCTTCAACAGTCCGCTGCAGGGTCTCGAGAACGTGATCCTCACGCCGCATATCGGCGGCTCGACCGAGGAGGCGCAGGAGCGGATCGGCGGCGAGGTCGCGCGCAAGCTGGTCGACTATTTCGTCACGGGGTCGACCATGGGCGCGGTGAATTTCCCGGAAGTGCAACTGCATCTTCGGCCTTCCGGTGCGCGCTTCAGCCATGTCCATCGCAACGTGCCGGGCATGCTGAGGCGGCTGAACGAGGTCTTCCTCCAGCGCGACATCAACATCGCCGCACAATATCTGGAGACGGCGGGCGACCTCGGCTACGTCGTGCTCGACGCCGATCTCGGCGGCCATGACTCCAGCGAGCTGCTGCAGCAGATCCGCAGCCTCGAGGGGACGGTCGGCGCGAGACTGGTGTTCGAGCATTAGAGCATGATCCGGAGAAGTGCGAAGCGGCTTTCCGGAAAGATCATGCACAAACAACAACCTAAAGCGCGATGACGATTCATCCAAATCTCATCGCGCTTTAGCGCATCATTGACGGCCGGCCGGCGGTCGACTTCAATGCGGCCTCCTGAGCAAACAACAATAGAAACAGGAGGAAATGATGGCGCAATTGCGTGCGAAGCTCTACGCATTGCCTGTCGGCGCGGCGGCCTTGCTGGGGGCACATTGCGCCACGGCGGCGACGCTGGCGGAAGACGCCGAGACGGTCTGCAAGGGTCTCATCGGCGGCACTGATGCCATGAAGATCGACGCCGCGACGTTGCAGGCGCCGTCGCCTCTCGCCGTGGCCGAGCGTGGCGCGACGCCGTCCGGGCGCATCACGCCGGCCAATCCGCGCTTCTGCAAGGTGCTCGGACACATCGACCCGACCGATCCCACGGCACCGCCGATCAAGTTCCAGGTCAACCTTCCGGTCGAATGGAATGGCCGTTCGCTGCAATATGGCGGCGGCGGTTTCAATGGCGTGCTGATCACCGGCCTGGCGCTGCCGCCGGCCTATCCCTTCGACAAACCCTCGCCGCTGGCGCGCGGTTTCGCCACCTACGGCACCGACTCCGGTCATGAGACCAAGCAGGGCGAGCCGCCGCAGGTCTTCGCGCTGAACGACGAGGCGTTCGAGAATTTCGCCCATCGCTCCTACAAGAAGGTGCGCGATGCGGCGGTCACGCTGATGGAGCGCGCCTACGGCAGGAAGCCGGACAAGATGTACTTCATGGGCTCGTCCGAAGGCGGCCGCGAAGGCCTTACCATGGCGCAGCGCTACCCTGACGATTTCGACGGCATCTTTGCCCGCGTGCCCGTGATCAACTGGGTCGGCTTGCAACACGCCGGTACGCGCTCGGGCCTGGTGACCATGGGCGAGGGCTGGATCAATCCGGCGCAGGTGAAGCTGGTCGGCGATGCCGTGCGGACGGCCTGCGACAAGGCCGACGGCTCCGACGACGCGCTGGTCGCGGATCCCGTCGCGTGCAAGGCGGCATTCAAGGTCGAGACGCTGCGCTGCGCGGCGGGCCAGAGCGGAGATCACTGTCTCACCGATCCCCAGATCAAGGCGATCAACACGCTGCACGCCATCTACAAATTCCACTTCGCGCTCGCCAACGGTCTCGACGACTATCCGGGTTGGGGCGTCTCCGGCGAGGACATCCCCGCGATTGGCCCGACCGGCGGCTGGGTCGCGTGGTGGCTCGGGACCGCGCCGCCAGCACAGCCGCCCGCGCCGAACAACGGCATCGCCTGGATCTACGGCGCCGGCGGCATTCAATACGTGTTCGCCCGCGATCCCAGGCTCGATGTCACCACTTACAAGGTGGAAGAGCACAAGGCGCGGCTGCTCGAAGTGTCGAAGCTGATGGATTCGACCGACCCAGATCTCAGCCGTTTCCGCGCGCGGGGCGGCCGGCTGATCATGCTCGAGCACATGGCCGACTACGCCCAGAGCCCCTATGCCGGCATCCGCTATTTCGAGAGCGTCGAGCGCAAGATGGGCAAGGCCGAAACGGCCGAGTTCGCGCGGCTCTACACCGCGCCGGGCGTCGACCATGTCGGCTCCGGCGCCCCGGCCAATGTCGACATGCTGAGCGTGCTGGTCGACTGGGTCGAGAACGGCAAGGCGCCGGGTGATCTCGAAGTCAGCGAACAGAAGGTCGAGGCGCCGTCGTTCGCGACACTGCGTGCGCTGCCGTTGTGCCGCTGGCCTTCCTGGCCGCGCCACAAGAGCGGCCCGGTAGCGGAGGCGTCCAGCTTTACCTGCGCGCGGTAGGAAAACGCGCGTTTGACAACCGCCTCGTGTCCGGCTATCTATTTCGCATGCGAAATAAAGAGGCCGGCGCAAGGCACCATCGGCTGATCTACCTGCTGACTGTCGCACATCGCCGCCTGCAGCGCTGGATGGCGACGCGGCCCGAGAGCGAGGTGACGCCGGCGCAGGCCGGGCTGCTGTTCGTCCTCGGCAGGCAGGACGGCGTGTTGATCGGCGAGGTGGGCGCGGCCCTCGATCTGGGGCCGGCCGGAATCTCCGGCCTCGTCGATCGCAGCGCTGCGGCGAGGCTGGTCGAGCGGCGGATCGATCGCGAGGACGGCCGCGCCTTCCGCGTCTGGCTCAATATCAACATCAGCCGCATCGTCCATGGTATCGTCCATATTCTCAACAAAATTGTCAGAGTCACTCGGTGATTCAAATAAGAGAGCTAATCTTTTCTTCTGTTGCTGTGACTTTTTCTCATCTTGGACCAATTTTTTCTTTTGTTTTAGCTCATCAAATTGTTTACCTTGAGCTGTACTACCGCGGTTGACCATACC
>NZ_JAEMSD010000629.1 GCF_016462955.1 Bradyrhizobium sp.
AAAGAAATCCCTTCACCAGTCGCATTCGGTTCGCTGAGCAGTCGTAAAAACCACGAACCGCAATGCGAAGAGCAGCCCTCCAGATACTCCCGAGTGTCTCACCCGTTCTAAAACCGCGCAACGCCGCCAGATCGGCTGGTTTCGGCTGATGAAAGTCCGCTGAGACAGCTTGACTGTTCAGATAACGGGCCGAGATCAACGCAGCCTTCTGCTGCGCCTCGCTCGGCATCGTGCCGACTGTGCGGCACGCCGACTACATCGCCTCGTGGCTTGAGGTGCTGCGGGAAGATAACCGCGCCATCGTCCGCGCAGCCTCGCAGGCGAGCAAGGCGGCCGACTGGCTGCTCGGCTTCCTGCCAGAGGAGATCGGCGTCGCCCGCCCAAACCGCGAGGCGGCCTGATAGGATTCCGGCCTTGATCGACGCGTTATTGAACCTATCTCTTTCTATGCTTCGCATGATGGCTCCTCGCCGTCAGCCCCGATTCCGATCGGGGCCCCGTCCTCCCCATGGAGGTTAACCGGCGCAGCCCCACGGAGGGGCGCGTCATGTGCGGCAATTTCTCCGAGGGCCACTTTCAACCTTTGGAGAACATCATGCCACGTAAGTCAGCCCCCTATACCGATGCAGAAATTGCGCTCGCGAAACGCCTTTTCGCGCAAGCGCAGGCCAGTGGGACGCTAAAGCCCCCGCGCGGTCTCATCGCGATCGCGCTGAGCAACGGCTATCGTCAATCCATCTCGCAGGCAGTGACCTATCGCGACTACCTGCGTGACGCGCGGCAGAGGCTTTCGCCTCGCATCGGCGTCGGTGGTGCGCGGCGCCGGAAGTAGAGGGAGAGAGCGGACGGGATTTCGTGACGGGTTGGAGGTTGAGAGAGAGGCTCTCGGCCGCCCGTCGCGGAGTAAATCCCAATGGCTACTGCCGTTCAGAAGATCACCCTGTCGTCCTCGCGCGACATCCCCTTCAACAAGCTGATGCTCAGCCAGTCCAACGTCCGGCGCGTCAAGGCCGGCGTCTCGATCGAGGACCTGGCGTCCTCGATCGCGCGTCGCGGCCTGATCCAGAGTCTGAGCGTCTTTCCCGTCGTCGATGGCGACGGCAATGAGATCGGCATGTTCGAGGTGCCTGCCGGCGGGCGCCGCTTCCGCGCGCTCGAGCTGCTGGTGAAGCAGAAGCGCCTCGCCAAGGTCGCTCCGGTGCCCTGCGTTGTCCGCGAGCGGGATAGCGGCGTCCTTGCCGAAGAGGTGTCGCTCGCCGAGAACATTGAGCGCGCACCACTCCATCCCCTCGACCAGTTCCGCGCCTTCCAGGACATGCGCGACAAGGGCATGAGCGAGGAAGAGATCGCAGCCGCGTTCTTCGTGCCGGCGCAGATCGTGAAGCAGCGGCTGCGCCTGGCGTCGGCATCGCCGGCTCTGCTCGACATCTATGCCGAGGACGGCATGACGCTGGAGCAGCTCATGGCGTTCACCGTGTCGTCCGACCACGCCCGCCAGGAACAGGTCTGGGACGCGATCAAGGACGCCTGGTCGAAGGAGCCGTATCAGATCCGGCGCATGCTTACCGAGACCACTGTGCGCGCTTCGGACAAGCGGGCCGTCTTCGTCGGCGTCGACGCCTATCAGGCCGCCCATGGCGTCATCATGCGCGACCTGTTCCAGTCTGACGATGGTGGCTGGCTGCAGGACTCCGCCCTGCTCGATCGCCTGGTCGCCGAGAAGCTGAAGACCACGGCCGAGGAAGTCGCGACCGAGGGCTGGAAGTGGATCGAGGTCGCCGTCAGCTTCCCCTACGACGCGACGCGAGGCCTGCGCGAGCTGCAGGGCGAACCGCTCGACCTCACGTCCGAAGAACAGGCGACGATCGACGCGCTCAACGGCGAATATCAGAAGCTCGAGGCCGAATATGAAGGCGCCGACGAACTACCGGATGAAGTCGACCAGCGGCTCGGCGAAATCGAGACCGCGCTGGCGGCCTTCGAGACGCGGCCGGTCCGCTTCGACGCCGAGGACATCGCCCGCGCGGGCGTGTTCATCAGCATCGCCCATGACGGCGGCCTCGACATCGATCGCGGCTATGTCCGGGCCGAGGACGAAGCGCCGATCGTCCCGGAGGGCGAAACCGGCGTGGAAGCTGGCGGCGATCCGGCCGAGCCGGTCGTGCAGCGGGCCATCATTACAATCGGAGGCCAGCCCGTCGAGGCCGAAGACGACGAGGACGACGCGATCAAGCCGCTGCCGGATCGCCTCGTCACCGAGCTGACAGCCCATCGCACGCTCGCGCTTCGCAATGCGCTGGCCGACAACCCGCACGTCGCGATGACCGCGCTCCTGCACAAGTTGGTCTCCGACACCTTCCAGCATCGCATGTACACCGGCGCGCTGGAGGCATCGGTCCGTCACACCTTCTTCCCCGTGCAGGACGACGCGCTAAAGGACAGCCCCTCGGCCCGCGCGGTGCATGAGCGCCACGAGGCGTGGACCGGCGGCATCCCTGCCGACGACAGCGCGCTGTGGGATTGGCTGGCGGCGCTCGACGACACCAGCCGCATGGCGCTGCTCGCCCATTGCGTCAGCTATGGCGTCAACGCGCTCTACGAGAAGCCCAATCCCTACGGCGGCAACGGCGTCTCCCAGCACAGCCTCGACATGCGGCTCGGTCAGGCCGATCGGCTCGCCCGCGCCACCGGGCTCGACATGGTGGATGTCGGCTGGCGTCCGACGGTCGGCAACTATCTCGGCCGCGTCACCAAGCCCCGGATCCTTCAGGCGGTCCGCGAAGGCGCCGGCGAACAGGCCGCGCAGCTCATCGACCATCTGAAGAAGGGCGACATGGCCAAGGAGGCGGAACGCCTGCTGGCCGACACCGGCTGGCTGCCGGAGCCGCTGCGGCTGGTCGACGAGGTCGAGGCGCCGGCGGCGAAATCCGAGGCCGACAGCGAGGACGAAGGCGCAGCGCTGCCAGAATTCCTCAGCGCCGACGACGAGGAGGAAGCCCCCACCGACGCCGAGGACGACGAAGGTCACCTCGCCGCCGCCGAATGACCGGAATGCGGAGCGGCTCCGGCCGCTCCGCACCTTCCTCCAATCGAAGGAGTGAGCTCATAGGTCAACCCGATCCCACGACGACCCAGCGCGTCGTCTTCCAATATCTCGTGCCCGTGCATGTCGAGGTCGAGGACGGGCTCGTTTCCCGCGTCACCGTCATCGACGAAACGCCGGTCCGCGATCCCACCGTCGTCGAGGGCGATCTTGCCGATCTCGCCGACGCGGTGCGGGCTGCCGACGACGGCCAGCCCTGGCCGTCCTGGCAGTTCGGCTACTAGCCCGACCACCCTCCGATCCCTCCCGAACCCGGCCCAGCGCCGGGCTTTTTTCGTGTCAGGAGCCCGCCATGACCGATG
>NZ_JAEMSD010000630.1 GCF_016462955.1 Bradyrhizobium sp.
ATGCCTTCTGTCCCGCTCCAACGGCTGGTGGCGCAGACACGAGGAGCATCCCACGCTCTCCGCTTGGTCGCGTTGGCGCGGCGTGCGCGATTGGGATAGCGAAAAGTTGAACGCGCTGCATCCGGGCCTCGGCGAGGGATATGTCGGCATCCGTGGCACGGCGACGAATCATCTTGTCGGCGATGGATGGTGGGCATGGTGGATACAATTGAAGGGCGGCGATACCAGCATCGGTGTGGTGGTCGATCCGCGTTGCGCCAACTGGCCGGATGACGATGCCACGGTCGGGGAGAAACTGCGCAGCCTGCTCGCGGGTCACGCGGCGGGAAAAGAAATGCTGCGCGGCGCGGAATTCATCGCCGGCGACGTCCATTTCCGGCGCAATCTTCCTTACCACTCGGAGGTTTATGCCGGGGACGGATTTGTCCTGGTCGGCGACGCCGCCGCGTTTCTCGATCCTTTCTACAGTCCGGGGATGGATTGGATTTCCTTTACCGCTTCGGCGGCGGTGCGCACGATCATGAAATGGCGCGAAGGCGCCGACCTTGCTCCGGTGCTGGAAGCGCACAACCGGGACTTCGCGAAAAGTTTCCGCCGCATGTATGAAGCACTCTACGAAAACAAATACGATTACATGGGCGACTACGAGTTGATGAGAGTCGCGTTCCGCCTCGATATCGCGCTGTATTACCTTTTTGTTGTGCGACCAATTTTTTTTCAGGGCCCTGAACTTCTCGAGCTTCCGCCTTACTCCGTCAGGGAAGCGGGGCCCATCTTCGCGTTCATGCGTCTTTACAACCGTCGCTTTGCTGCGATGGGCCGCCTCAGGCGCAAAGAAAGCCGCTTCGGACGCCGCAATGCCGCGCACCGCGATCTTTTTCCGGGATTCAACTTCAACGTGTTCCATCTACTCAAGATCATCGCCTCGGGGGCTGGGATGTGGGCTTGGCTCGAACTGACCGAAGGTTGGAGATCATGGGGTCGCGCTCGCGCGCACGCGCCGGTGCGCGAAAACTCGGAGGAAATCCCGGCTGTTTCTACGGCTGCTTGACCGCTCCAAGCGCGGCGCAGATAGCCAGCCCACACTGTTGCGAAAGGCCCCAGAACGGAACGGCAATTTCCCGTTCGCTGCCGCCGGAAATCGTCTCGGCGGCGAGGATCGTATTCCACGCGCCGGACGCGGTCGCCGCTTCGGGAATCTTTCCCGCAGAGTGGGAAAGATTGCGCCGGTCTGCTGAGGCGCGTTCGGCAATCGGCGCCATCCCACCCGATGCCGTTTCCATAACCGGGCAATTCGGCGAGACGCATTCCAGGCATTGACGGGCGGCCTCGGCGGCTTGCGCCGAGTTGCCGTAGGAGAATCCGTCGTGCACTTCGCGTATGCCCGCGATTGCTGCGGTGTCATCGCGGCCGAGAAGCACGGCGCCTGCACCATCAGCGACATTGAGTGGCTGACGGAACAAACCACCCGCCCGGAAGGCGTCGAGTTGGTGGCTTTCGAATTCTTCGGCCCCGATGACCAGAACATGGTCGGCCGTCCCGCGCGCGAGCCATGTCTGCGCGGTGCGGAGTGCACTCGACCAACACGAAGTGTCGCCGACCTGCGAATAGACAGGTCCGCCCAAACCGAGGACTGAGACAAGGTGGCTCAGCGGACTGTTGAAGACCGTCTCGGGAAAAATCACCGGGCTCGCCGACCTGCGTCCCTCCGACGTGATCTGCCGGTAAAAGCGGACCGTGTAGACCAGACAACCGAGGAAGAATGCGCCAACAACACCGACGCGTCCGCGATCGATATGGGGCGCCTGCTCGAGCGCCTGACTCGCGGCCTCGACAAGGTAGTAGGAAATCGGACTGGCCCGTCGCAAGCGCGGCTCTCTTTCCCACCGACGCAGTTCCGGGGCATCGCGGTCAACTTGCAGCACGTCATAGTCGCATGATTTTGACGCGTCGGACACGCGCGTGGTCCTCCATCGTTCGCGCAATGCACCGCTGCCGAAGCCGCCCGGGCAGACAACGCCGCTGGAAATGATCGGAAGTGTCACAGTTGCGCAAAGACAAGCGCGGCCGTTGAGCCGCCGAATCCAAGATTGATACTCATGGCAGTTTTCATTTCCGCGTGTTCGCCGGTCCGGGCGAGCGCGTCTGCCACCAGCGGTTCGGGATCTTGCAAATTGATCTGCGGGGGGATTTGGCCGCTGCGCAACGCGAGCAAACACAGCACTGCCTCGATTGCTCCTGCCGCCCCGAGCGTGTGACCGATCGCGGCTTTGGTCGAACTGAGGCGCGCTCCGGTGTCGTCGAAAATCCGGGCGAAAGCCAAGGCTTCGGCACGATCGTTCAAGGGCGTGCCCGTCCCGTGGGCATTGACATAACCGATCTCGCCTGCGGCTGTCTGCGCATCCTGCAGCGCCATTCGCATGGCCGCCTCCAGCGGTGCGCCGTCTTGCGAAGGTTGGGTGAGATGTCCCTTGTCGGTGCCGTGTCCGTATCCGGTGACAAGACCGAGGATCTCCGCCCCGCGACGTCGTGCGCTCTCCTCGCTTTCAAGAACCAAGAATGCTGCGCCCTCGCCGAGCATGAGGCCGTTGCGTCCTTTGTCGAAAGGACGGCATTGTTCGGGCGCCAAGGATTGCAGGCAATCAAAGCCCGCAAAGACGAGCTCGCAGAGTGCTTCGTATCCTCCCGCCAGGACAACGTCCGCAAGTCCCGAGCGTATGAGATCGGCCGCATGCCCGATCGCGTTTCCTCCTCCCGCGCAGGCATTGGCCACGATCATGGAGGGCCCGGCGAAACTGAAGAACTGTTGCATCTCTCGGATCTGCTGCTGCGCTTGGTAATGTCTGACCCGCGCAGCTTGTCCTCCGGTGCGTCCCGTCCAGATGCCACGCAGGAATTCTTCGCCCTTTTCCATGCCGCATGCGGTGGTGCTGGCGCAAATGTCGAGCCGCAGAAGTTTCGAACGTCCGTGCTCATCCAGCAACCCAGCTTGATGCAATGCATCCCGCGCCGCCGGCAGTGCAAGGCGCGATGCGCGGCTCAATCGCGACAATGTCCTCGCGTTCAGTCCCTCCAGTTCGGGAAGTTCCGCCTGCGCGCCTTCCCGCACGCGGCACCCTTCCGTCTCGATCACGGTGAGAGGTGCGCGTGCCGAGTGCCCGAGGCAGATGTTGGACCACGTATCGGCCGGTGTTTTTCCCAAAGCCGTCACGCAACCGAGACCAGTGACCGCCGCTCTTGCCTCCGGTGCCCCCCTCATGGCGCGGCTGGATCCGGCGCGTTCACGCGGTCCGCTTTATCGCTGCGGTCGCCCGCGGGATGGTTGTCCATGCTGAGCACGAGATGCCCCGCCGCGACTTCCTCATCACCGACAAAGCAATGCACTTCGAATTGCGC
>NZ_JAEMSD010000177.1 GCF_016462955.1 Bradyrhizobium sp.
GCCCTCATGCCCCAGCACGCTCGGAAAAATGCCCTCGCTGTCGAAGCCGTCGAGCGTGTAAGCGTCGGTGTGGCAGATGCCCGTCGCCTTGATCTCGACTAGGACCTCGCCGGCCTTGGGTCCCTCCAGATCGACCTCGACGATCTCGAGCGGCTTCTTGGCTTCGAAAGCGACGGCGGCACGTGTCTTCATCTGTAGCTCCTCAAATTCTCATAGGACACCCAAGACGTAGTCTCGGCAGTCCTCGTAACGTTCATTTGTTGCCCATGCAGGCGTCTTCCGCCTTCTTGTACGCATCCGTCTTCTCCTCCTTCTTGGCGGGACGCTGCCGGCCCCATGCTTCGGTGGAGCGGGCGCGCAGATAGACGTACAGATCGTCCATGTAGCAGGCCACGTTCGGATTGTCTCCGAAGGCCGGCATGACGTTCTCCTGCGCGGTCGAGATGTTCTTGCGACCGGAGGCGACCACGCCGAGGAAATCGCCATAGCTCATGGTCTTGACGGAATCCTTGAGCGCCGGCGCGTAGGTGGAGCCCATGCCATCCGGGCCATGGCAGACGTGGCAGTCGGAGTGATAGCGGCGGTAGCCGGAATAGGTGAACCAGTCCACGGTGCCGTCGGCCGAAATCTTGTAGGTCGGAATTCCTTCCTTATCGAGCCACTTCCCGTCCTCTTCCTTCTTCACGGCGGCGGGATCGCCGGGGCCATCCGCGACCGCAAGTCCCCCGGACACACTCACAATCGTGGCAGCAATGATGAAGCAGATTTTACGCAAGAGATTGTTTCCTCGGCAGGCGTTCGGTGGAGACGAGCCGGCGCGTGGAGTGATCCACGCGCCGGAGCGATGCTGAAGGGCCTAGTTCGGCAGCGAGAACACGGTCAGCGTGCCGCCGAGCGCCGTGTAGTTGCTGAGGGCCGCGTAGCCACCGACTGCGCCGAGACCTGCAGTCGGATCGGTCAGGCCTGCGGCGAGACCGATGCCGGCCCAGCCACCCACGCCGGAGAGAATGGCAATGTACTGCTTGCCATTGTTCTCATAGGTGGTGACGTTGCCGATGATGCCGGACGGAGTCTTGAACTTGTAGAGCTCCTTGCCCGACTTGGCATCGACCGCCTTCAGGTAGCCTTCGAGCGTGCCGTAGAACACCACGCCGCCTGCCGTCGCGAGCGCACCCGACCAGACCGAGAACTGCTCCTTGTTCGACCACACGATCTTGCCGGTCTTGTTGTCCCAGGCGATGAAGTTGCCCATGTGGGTTTCACCCGGAGGCGGATACATCGAGAGCGTCGCGCCCACATAGGGCTGGCCCGCGGTGTAGCTCACCTTGAACGGCTCGTAGTCCATGCAGACGTGGTTGGTCGGGACGTAGAACAGCTGCGTGTCCGGCGAGTAGGCTGCCGGCTGCTGGTCCTTGGTACCGAGGGCGGCCGGGCAGATGCCCTTCGTGTTCTTGTCCTCTCCGCCGTGCTCCGTCGAATATTGAGCGACGACCTTGGGACGACCGTAGGTCGGCGAGTTCTTGTCCATATCGACGCCGCTGGTCCAGTTCACCTTCGGGTCGTACTTCTCGGCGACCAGCAATTCGCCCGACTCGCGGTCCATGGTGTAGGCGAGACCGTTGCGGTCGAAGTGCGTCAGCAGCTTGCGGTTCTGACCGTTGATCTGCTGATCGGAGAGGATCATTTCGTTGACGCCGTCATAATCCCATTCGTCATGGGGCGTCATCTGGTAGACCCACTTCGCCATGCCGGTGTCGGCATCGCGCGCGAAGATCGTCATCGACCACTTGTTGTCGCCGGGCCGCTGCTTCGGGTTCCAGGTCGAGGGATTGCCCGATCCGTAATAGACGAGGTTCAGAGCGGGATCGTAGGAGATCCAGCCCCAGGTGCAGCCGCCGCCGATCTTCCACTGATCGCCCTGCCAGGTCTTTAGCGACGAATCCGGCCCGACCGGCTTGCCGAGCGACATCGTCTTGACGGGATCGACCTTGATCTGGTCGTCCGGACCTTCCGAAAAGGCGCGCCAGGCCTGCTTGCCCGTCTTGAGGTCATATGCGGTGAGATGGCACTGCACGCCGAACTCGCCGCCGGAGATGCCGACCATGACCTTGTCCTTGACCACCAGGGCCGACGAAGTCCCGGTCTCGCCCTTTGCCGGATTACCGTTGGCGGCCGACCATGCGACCTGACCGGTTTTGGCGTCGAGCGCAACGAGGGTGGTGTCGGCCTGATGCAGGATGATCTTGCCGTCGCCGTAGGCTAGGCCGCGATTGACGGTGTCGCAGCACATCACCGGAATAACGTTCGGATCCTGCTTCGGCTCGTACTTCCAGACGATCTTGTTCTCCTGCGAAAGGTCCATCGCATAGACCTTGTTCGGGAACGGCGTGTGGACGTACATCATGTTGCCGATGATCAGCGGGCCGCCCTCATGGCCGCGCAGCACGCCGGTCGAGAACGTCCAGGCGACCTGGAGCTTGCCGACGTTTTGGGCGTTGATCTGGTTCAGCTTGGAGTAGCGGGTGTTGGCGTAGTCGCCCGCCGGCATCACCCAGTCCTTCGGGTTCTGCGACATCTTGATCAGCTCGTCGTTGGCTGAGGCGCTGCCGACGGCGAGAGCCGCCGCGGAGCCGATATAGGTCGCCAGTAGCACCTTGCGCATAGTCATTCCTCCGTTGGTCGCGTTTATTGTTTCCGAAGCATTGTTCAATCGCCGGGCTTCTCGTCCGGCGTCTGCTCGCAGGCGGTCACGGTTGGGACCAGAAACGATGCTGTTCTGTTTCCTCCTCCTGATAATATCCACGGGTCCACGCGCGGGAGCGGCCCGTTCTTATTGTTCCTGCCACAATCCCTATCGGCTTCGTCATCGGGAAACTTGCCCAAGAGGGAAGCGGGTTTGCTCGACAGCGCACGAAGGCGAAGATTTTGTTTTGCAGTAGCGAATTCAGCGGCTTCCGCACGCGCTTGGCCGCGCCTTTCGCGCTCAGGTTCCCCTTGACGGCGTTGCAACTAAGGCGGAGGATTAACCTTCAAGGGTGGCAATGGCACGATGGCGCTCGTGCCAAGAGACCGCTCAAATTCGAGGTAAACGTCACGCAATTACGGCTGAGGGCTCCGGCAGCGCTGGTCGCGATTCGCGTCGAATCTCCGGATCAAACCAGTGGCGGGATTCATGTCCGACACCATTCACACGCTCTCGACGACCGGCATGACGCCGAAGCGCCAGATCCAGAGCTGGATCGACGGGCTGACGAGCCTGTGTGGGCATTTCGACGTCGATCCGCTGGAGGCGTCCTCGCTCGAGGGCCGCATCGACTACACGAGCGTCTCGCGGCTGAAGCTCTGCCAGATCGAGGTGAGCCAGCATCGTATCGCGCACACGCTGGCGCGCGCCAAGGCCAATGAGCACCCCTACATCAAGATTCACTTCCAGACCTACGGCGTGTCTTATTTCGAACAAGAAGGCCGTCATATCGAAATCAACCCCGGCGATATCATCGCCTATGACGTCTCCTGCCCGCATTCGATCATCAGCCCGGCGTTCACGCGTCACGACGTGGTCATCGTGCCGAAGGCTCTGCTGCGCGACCGCGGGTTCCCCTCGCAGCGGATGCCCGCGTGCAAGCTGTCGGCCAAGACCGGCACCGGGCGGATCGCCCACGATTTCGTCCATGCGACCTTCGACGAGGCGGCGAAGCTATCGGCGAACAGCGCGATCGGCGTTGCCGATTCGCTGATTGATCTGCTGCTGCTGCCGCTACGTGAAGCCGACACGATGTTCGATCGTGTCGGGCCCGAAGCGATGTATGTGCGCGCGCAGTTCTTCATTCGCGAGCACCTGCGCGATCCGGATCTGTGCATCGACCAGATCTCGGCCGAGCTCGGCTGCTCCAAGCGCTATCTGCACATGCTGTTCTCGGAACGCGGCACCACGGTGAGCGACTATATCTGGCAGGCGCGCTTGCAGAACTGCCGCCAGGAGCTCGAGGCCCACGCCGGCAAGACCATCACCGACGTCGCATTCTCCTGGGGCTTCTCGAGCTCATCGCATTTCAGCCGGGTGTTCCGGAAGTATTTTGGCGTGGTGCCGTCTTCGATCCACAAGGCGCAGCACGGCGCGGCGAGCTCGGGCGAGCATTAGGCGTCTTGAGCGAACCGCTCGCGGCGTCGGCGAATGCTCACGCCGACGCTGCGATGTAGGGAATGCCGGCCACCAGAGCGACCAGCAGCACCGCGTTCCCCAGCTTCACGCTCCAGTGCAGCCGGCGCAACCGTCGTGCAGCATCTGCATCCCCGGCGTCCCCCGCGCTGAGCTGGTCGTCGACCCGTGGCATGAATTGTCGTCGTCCCCAAATCGCCAAGGCTGCGATCATGCCGACGCCAGCGGCAGCAAGGGGGCGACCGTCGAGGAGGAGAGCCGCCGTCCCAACGATGCCGACGACACGCATGACCAGAAAATGAGCGTTGAACATTCCGCGCAGCAATTGGGCGACGGGCTGGATGTCGAGCCTCACCAGAAGGAAGGCCGGCGACGCCAGGGTGAAATAGCTCATCGGAAACAGCAGGATGATCATAACGGCGACGGAAACGGGATCCGGTGTCATGGGTCGACCCTCCTAGTCCACAGGAGGGCACAATCATAACGGGAAAACACGCTCCCGACACTGGGCTTTGGTCGGACTTCGCGCCGCAGGGGAGCAACCGGCCTGTCCGGCCCCGCGTGGAGGTCAGGCCGGCTCGAGACCCAGCGATTTCGCGCTCTCGATCCAGATCGGCAGCTCGCGCTGGTACAGCGCATTGGTCTCCTTGAAGCCGATCGCAGGCTCGAGCACGAAGGTGGCGAGAACTTCCTTCACCTTGGGGTCGCTGTTGGCGGCGACGCAGAGCTCGGCGAGGCGGTCGACGACGGCTTGCGGCGTTGCCTTCGGCACGGCCCAGCCGGTGAATCCGCTCACGGTGAAGAATTTCGACGTCGCGCCCTGCTCGGGAAGGGTCTTGATCGCGGGGATCGCATCGACCTTCTTCGAATGCACGGCGAACACGGTGCCGCGGTCGCTTTGCAGCACCGATTGCGCGGCCGTGTAGCTGCCCATGGCGGCATCGAGGGTGCCTTCCAGCATTCCCGTCCACATCGGCGCCTCGCCGCGATAGTGCACCGGCTCGATGTTGAGGCCATACTGCTTGTTGAGCTCGTTGACCGTCATATGCGGGGCCGAGCCCGCGCTGTAGGTGCCGAAGTTCACCTTGCCGCTCTTGCGCGCGAAGGCGACGAAATCCTCCAGCGTCTTGACCCCGGTTTTCGGGTTGGCCACCAGCAGCAGGCCGGCGCCCGGAATCACGCTGACAAGGCTCAGATCCTTGTCCATGTCGTAGCCGGGATTCTTCATCACCACCCGGTTCATGATGTAGGTGGTCGAGATCGAGCACAGGATGGTGTGACCGTCCGGCTCGGCGCGGGCGACCTCCGCGGTGCCGATCGCGCCGGAGGCGCCGGGCTTGTTCTCGACGACGACGGTCTTGCCGACCTGCTTGGAGATGAATTCACCATAGGCGCGTGCGAGCAGGTCGGTCTGGCCGCCGGCGGGATAGCTGCAAATCATGCGAATCTGCCGCGCCGGCCAGGTGCCTTGCGATGCGCCTTGTGCGGAAGCGCCACGCGAGACGAAAGGCACGGCCAGTGCAGTGGTACCGGCGGCGATGAAGTGGCGGCGATCGAGCTTGGCGGACATGATTCTCTCCCAGAATTTCGCCGAACCTACTGCATCAGGCTGTCGCGGGGCATGCCCTGCAGGCGAGACAGATTGGCGCATTCGATCGGCTTTGCGCGGTGCCTGTTCGCGCCGATTTGCGGCAGTAGGCCTCACGCCTTCACCAAATGGCCGAATGAATGCCGCCAGTATACGACGTGAGACGCCGCTAGCCACATCCTCCGTCATTCCGGGATGCGTGCGCAGCTCGCAGGCCCGGAATCCATGGCGCCGCTTGCACTGCGGAGAGATGGATTCCGGGCTCTCCCTGGGGGAGCCCCGCAATGACGAAGCCTCACCGCTGAATGATTTTGGTCCAGACGTCGCCCAGAATCGCAGGCTCGCGCGGCGGCAGATAGGTGAGCCCCGCCTGCTTGCCGAATTCGGCGATCTTGCCCTCGGCGGCGAGCTCCGTCAGCGCCTTGTTGACGGCCCCGATCAGCGCGCCGTCGCTGGCGAGCCCGACGTAGCCGCGGTTGGCTCCGATCGGGTAATAATAGCCGGACGCCGTGATCGCCGTGTCGGGGTGCGCGGCGCGATGGGCGTCGAAGCGCGCAAGATCGATCAGGGTCGCGTCATGGTCGCCGCGCTCGATAGCGCCCAGAAGATCGTCGCGGCCGGGGACGAAGTGCGTAATATTGTTGATCAGGCGCCCCTTGTCGAAGGTCATCAGGATGGCATCGCCAAGCGATCCGCTGTCGATGACGAGCCGCAAGCCGGCGAGGTCGCCGATGTCGCCGATCTTGCGTCCGCGGACTTTCGGCCCCAGCACCACCGTCATCGGCGAATAGATGTAAGGCAGGCTTGGCGCGAGCACGCCGAGCGGGACGCGGCGCCGCCGGTCGTCGCGCGTGGCCCCGGCGAAATCCGGCAGGCGGGCCGTCTTCATGCCGGGCGCGACGAGCGAGTCCTGCGTCAGCGCGTAGCTGCCGACGAGTGAGCAGCGCCCGTCCGAGAGCAGCGCATTGGCCTCGAGTTGCGGGCTGGCATCCTCATCGAGCCGGCTCTCGAACCATTGGATCGCGAGTGGTCGTCGCAGGCGTTCGGCCACCGCGCGCGCCAGCAGCACGTCGAAGCCGGCATCCGGCTTGCCCTTTCGATGCACCGATAGCGGTGGCCGGTCCTCGTCGAGACAGACCTTGAGCGGATCCTCGGCCGCGGCCGCGTCCGGAAGAAGAAGTGCCGCCCCGAGGATTGCGGCAACGCTCCAGATGGAGAGGCATCGTCTCATGGCTTTCTCCGGCTGGAGACGAAGGCCCAGAGGTTTCCGATCTCGTCGTCGGAGAGGATGTCGCCCCAGGGCGGCATCTTGTTGTTCTTGCCGTTCTTCACCGTGCTGACGAAGCGCGTCTTGTCGTCGGGAATGGCGCGCAGGTCCGGCGTGATGGTGCCTGAGTTTATCAGATTGGGGCCGTGGCAGTGCGAGCATTTCGAGGCATAGGTCGACTTGCCATGGTCGATCTGCGCCTGCATGGAATTGCCGGCGGTGTTATCGGCACGACCGGCCGCCGCAAGCGCGACCGACAGCACCGTGACGGCGGCGGTCATCGCCGCCGTCCTGTGAGAGATCACTTTCAGCATCGTGCCTGTGGTTACTGCTTGACCGCAAAGACCCACAGCGAGCCGCCGGGCGGCACGTTGGCAAGACGTTCGTCGCCGGAGAACAGCGAGTAGACGCCGCCATAGCCGCTCGTCACGGCGACATATTGCACGCCGTCCTGCAGCCAGGTTACCGGCTGTCCCTCGATGCCGGACCCGGTCTGGAACTGCCAGAGCTTCTTGCCGGTGTCGGCGTCGAAGGCCTCGAACTCGCCGGTGAGTTGACCTGAGAACACGACACCGCCGGCGGTCGACAGCACGCCGGAGAAGCGCGGAATGTCGCTCGGGGATTCCCACTTGGTCTTGCCGGTCATGGGATCGATCGCCTTGAGGTGACCGCGCGGCCCGTCCCCGAACTCCCAGGGATCGGTCAGGTCCATGCCGAGATACCACTCACCCTGCTTGAAGGTGACGGGCTCGGCCTTGTACTTGCCGCCGAAATTGAGCGTGTTGGCATAGGCAAGGCCGGTCTGCGGATTGAACGACATCGGCTCCCAGTTCTTGCCGCCCAGAATGGACGGATAGACCGTGACCTTCTTGCCCTCGCGCGCGTCCTTGGACACGTCGGTCTCGATCGGACGCCCCGTTTTCATGTCGATGCCCGTTGCCCAGTTCACCTTCACATAAGGATTGGCCGCGAGCAGCTTTCCGTTGGTGCGGTCGAGCACGTAGAAGAAGCCGTTGCGGTTGGCGTTCATCAGCGTCTTGGTTGGCTTGCCCTCGATCGTCACGTCGGCAAGCACCATCTCGGCGACGGCGTCGTAGTCGAACGGATTGTTCGGCGAGAACTGGTAGTGCCACTTGATCTTGCCGGTCTTCGGATCCAGTGCCAGCACGGAGCAGGTGTAGAGATTGTCGCCGGGCCGAACCGCCGAATTGAACGGGCCGGGATTGCCGATACCCCAGTAGATCGTTTTCAGTTCGGGATCGTAGGAGCCCGTGATCCAGGTCGAGCCGCCGCCGAGCTTCCAGGTGTCGCCCTTCCAGGTGTCGCCGCCGGGCTCGTCCGGCGAGGGGATCGAATGGGTTCGCCAGAGATGCTTGCCCGTCGCCGGATCCCAGCCATCGATGAAGCCCCTTGTGCCGAACTCGGCGCCGGAGACGCCGGTGATGACGACGCCGTCGGCAACCAGCGGGGCCACCGTCATCGAATAGCCTTCCTTGATGTCGGCCGCCTTCTGCCGCCACAGCTCCTTGCCGTTCTTGGCGTCGATGGCAACCACATGGGCATCGAGCGTCGTCCGGAACAACTTGCCCTCGTGAATCGCGACACCGCGGTTGATGATGCCGCAGCAGACGATGCGCGGCGTCTCGGCCGGGTATTCGATCTTGCTCTTCCAGATCTGCTTGCCGGTCTTGGCGTCGACCGCCATCGTGGCGTTGTGCGAGGTCACGTAGATGACGCCCTGATAGACGATGGGCTGGGATTCCTGGCTACGATCGTCATTGAAACTGTAATTCCAGATCGGGACGAGGTTCTTGACCGTGTCCTTGTTGATCTGGTTCAGCGTCGAGAAACGCTGCAGGTGGTAACCCATCCCGTAATTGAGAACATTCGATGTGTCGGTCGCGCCCTTGAGCAGCTGCTCGGTGGTCTGTGCACTTGCACAAGTTGACGCAAGCACGACGAGGCTTGCGGCCATCGCAAAGCGTTTCATCCGTTCCTCCCAATATGCGCGCCTTTTGACGCTGCGAGTGCAACACTCCGCCCGAATGCAAAATGCGTCAATACGAAAGTCGTAAGTGCGATGCCGATATTGCTGGACGCCCGCGCCGGGTCACCTGACAGAAACCTTACGAGGTGCTCGCACTTGTGCGTAGACGCTGCAGAAATGCCGCGGTGCAAAGAAGGCCAGACGTGTCGGCATCATGCGAGTTGTGGTGCGCCCGGGTTGCAATTTTTTCCAACTTGAACTGTGGCTCGTTTGTGGACTTATGTCGTTCTCGACCTTTCCCGGATCGAGGCTCTCAGGAGGTTTGGATGATGTCGATTCACCCAGTCGCGCTTGCACTCATGATCGCAATGCTGTCCGGTCCCGCGCTCGCGGCATCCGGTAACGCCGTCAAGATGTTCGATACGGACAACGACGGCACGCTGGATCTTGCGGAGGTGAAGAAGGCTGCCAGCGCGATGTTCACCAAGCTGGATCCCGATCGCGATGGCACGCTGGATGCTCGCGAATTGCGCGGGCGGTTGTCGGCGAAGGAGCTTGCCGCTGCCAATCCGGATGGCGACGGGACCCTGTCGCTCGACGAATACCTGTCCGTGGTGGAGCAGCGCTTCAACGCGGCCAATCCGGACAAGGACGGGACGCTCGATGCGAGGGAGCTGAACGCGCGGGCAGGCCGCTCGCTGGTGCGGCTGCTGCGCTGAGCGCGCCCTGCCGGAGCGAATTCCCGACCACCAGCTCGGAACATCGCGCTGTTCGGTCTGTTCTTCTGGCGATGTCCTGCTCTGCGCCGGGGCAGCGCGGCGGGAGAAGAGGAGAAGCAGATGAACACCAAACGTTCTGTCCTTGCTGCCTGTGCGATCCTGACATTGAGCGCGGGCATCGCCGTCGCGGGCCCTTGCAACACCGGTAGCGCCAGCACCGACAAGGATGCCGGTTCCGGTCCGGTCACGGTCGGTTCGGCGCAGTCGCAGACTTCGTCCGGCGAAACGGGTCAGCATCCGCCGACCAGCACGATGAATCGGGCCAGTAGCGGCGCAGCCGCCTCGTCCGAGGATGCGCAGCGGCAAATGCAGAGCCAGCCGACCGCGGCGGAGCGGGCGGAAGGAGCCAAGCCCAGTACACAAACGGCGGGCAAGGACTGCTGACGGCGCGGCATCGTCATGTCGTTCGTATCGCGCGAGGCCGCGTCTCTCACGTCTGTGCTTGACCAAGAGGGAAGTGGCTTTGTCCGAGAGCGAAGTGCGGCCGCGAAGAATCGACACAGACGTGTTGGGCGATCGAATCCAGGCTTGAACTGCATTTGATGCAGCCCTAGGTTTTTCGCCGCGCGATGTCGCGCTCAAGACCTTGGGAGACCCGAATGGCTTGGAAAGCTCCGAAGATCGTGGAAGTGCCGGTCGGCATGGAAATCAACATGTACGCCTGCGCTTCGCGCAAGTAAGCCCTACGACCTGCCGCGGCTTCGATGGCGCTTCGCCATCGCAGCCGTGGCAGTGTCGGAAGCATCGCCTGCCGCCGTCGAGCCCCGCCACGCGATCGGTTTCAATCCCTCCATCAAAATCCCGGTCGCGTTGTCTAGCATTGTGTTACGCTGATCGCGGCCTGCGCCGCATGAGATGGCGCAGCCTGCGGGGCAGGGATGCGCATCGGGGCTCACAGATTCGGGGTGGCGCTTGCGTGCATGGCCGTGGTCGCGCCAGCGTGCGTCGACGCCGAGGAGAGCTTCGACACCGAGCACATCTTCGGCTTCATGATCGGCACCGATATAGGCAATGTCGGCGAGCGCGAATTCCAGACTCAGACCACGAGCCGCCTCGGAAATGGCGGGGCGGCCTTTCGCGCCCTCGAGCACGAGGTCGCGATCGAACTGGTGCCGCTGCCGAATCTCCGTGTCGAGGTCGGCGGCACCGCCAGCCTGCATGACATCACGGGGGTCCCAGATATCGGCGATCGCCGCCAGTTCAACTTCCAGGGCGCCTCGCTCGACCTGCGCTATCGCCTGCTCAGTCGCGAGCGCGCGCCGTTTGGCTTCACCATCGCTGCCGAACTGCACGGCGACCGCATCGGCGAAACCAGCGGTGCAAAGGGGCGGATGTACGGCACGGAGTTCACGCTCGCCTTCGACCGCGAGCTGATCCCGAATTTCGCCATCGGCGCGGTCAACCTGACCTATCAGCCGGAATGGGCGCGCTTCGAAGTCGGTGGGGCATCCGAGAAGAGCTCGACGGTTGGCGCGGCGTTTGCCGGCCTGGTGCGGGTGCGGCCGAACGTGCTGCTCGGCGGCGAGATGCGCTATTTCCGGCACTATGAGGGGATCGGTCTCGGCGAGTTCTCGGGCCAGGCCCTGTTTGTCGGCCCTACGGCTTATTTCCAGCTCTCCGAGCGCTCCCGGCTGACCATGAGCTGGAGCATGCAGGCCTGGGGTCGTCCGGCGGGCGCCGGTGGCAATCTCGACCTCGTCAATTTTGAACGGCATCACGCGCGCCTGATATTCGGAGTGAATTTCTAGCGAGCGCAGACAGTTCCCGCTCCCTTGCGGCCGTTTGAAACTTCCCCCTCCACGGAGCGTAGCTCCCTGTGCTAATCTCCATCGCCCTTGCGAGAGGATCCCGGGATGAACCCGATTGACCTGGTGGTGACTGTATGTGCGGTGCTCTCGCCTGCGACCTGCGAAGAGCGGCATCTGGTGTTCCGCTATTCTGGGTCGCCCCGCCAATGCGCGATGGCCGCGCCACCTTATATTGCGCAATGGGTCGGCGAGCATCCGAAATGGCAGGCGGTGCGGTGGCGCTGCGAATATCCGCGCCCGAACGACAAGGCGTGAATGGCTCGCGCAATTCCTGATCCCTCATGGTGAGGAGCCGCGAAGCGGCGTCTCGAACCATATAGGCCCAGCTGCTCCAGCCAGGCCCTTCATCCTTCGAGACGCCTGCTTCGCAGGCTCCTCAGGATGAGGGAAAACCACCGCGCTACTTCGTGCAGTCCTTCAGATCCTTGTCGGCGATCGAGAACACCGCGTCCGCCTTGATCTCGATGTCGCGGACGATGCACTGCCGCGCATCGGGATAGCTGACCTTGGCATCGTAGCGGCCGGGCTCGACGCCGATGATGCGCAACCGCTCGTCGTGGTCGACCTCCTTGTCCTTGTCGTTCAAGCACTGGTTCGGCCCCCAGTCGGACTTCCCTGCAGGTGAGAGCTGGAAGCCGGAGATCGTTTCGCTCGTCAGGTTCCAGAGCCTGATACCCTTGCCTTTGGTCTGTGCGAACGCCGCGCCCGGCACCGCAATCAAGAGGACGCCGATCGCAATCAGCCTGCGCCGCATTGGTGAACCTCCCTGGACGATGTCCGGTCGAGTTGATCACGAGTTTTCATTTCGATTCAAGCTGCAAGGCCGCAAGCTCCGTTCGGATCCTGCCGATCTCGGCCTCGCTCCGCGCGGCGCGCGGGGTGGAGATCGACAGTTCCCGCACGATCCGTGCAGGGCGGGGCGACAGCAGGAACAGCCGATCGCCGAGGCGGATCGCATCTTCCAGGCTGTGGGTGACGAGCAGGGTCATCACCGGCCGGCGCGCGACGAGTGTT
>NZ_JAEMSD010000631.1 GCF_016462955.1 Bradyrhizobium sp.
TGCCGAGGAGATCGCGGTCTTCACCGCATTCACCGCGCTGTCCGTCAGGTTGATCATCGCTCGCCCTCGCTGTCTGGGTCTGTTGGATCAGGGGGATCGCAAGTCCTGTGCCAGAGCGCACGCGCCTGAAATTGCTGCATTTTCGTTCCGCGACCCGGCTGTTGCCTTTGCGACGCTTGTCGGGTTTGCGACAGACAGCGTTCGCGGCGCGTGCAGGCCGAATGGCAAGGCGATACCGGAGCGGCCGCTGCGGTCGCGCAGGGCCGTCAGGATTGCCGCCGCATCTACACTTTCGACGCATAAGCAGGCAGGCGGCAAACTCCTTGCATAAGGGCGCTTGAACCCTTCGCGGCGGCCAGACGGGCGCGCGGCAGATGAGACAGGAGAGATCCATGACGTCGATCGACAACACCGCCCTTGGCCGCCTGGACAAGGAGGGCCGGCTGCTGAACGCGGTGCTGAAGGGCGACACCACCAAGCCCGGCCGCTTCGGCTTTCGCGGCGACATCGCACTGAAATTCCAGACCCAGGTCGCCGATGAAAAGCGTCCGCCGGATTATTCGATCGAGCAGGTGCTGACCGTGGCGCAGGAGGGCGAAGAGACCATCCCGGTGCTCGCCGGCTACCTGCATTCCTACGCCTATCTCGCCGACGTCGCCAAGGTGCTGGACGGCGCGTTGAGCCCGAAGGGCAGCTACTTCATCTTCTGCAACAACATCGATCTTCTCGCCAAATACCGCACACGGATCGGCGACATCGAGTTCCGTATCCTGCCGTGCGACGAATCGACGGTGTGGAAGGAGATGATGGATCTCGCCGGGGTCGACAAGAACGACATCAAGAAGCTCGATACCGCCGGCAAGCTCGACTATCTGCTCGATGCCGCGATGGAGCTCGACGGCTCCTATGCCGAGATCTCGTTCGAGGACGGCGTTGCGAAGATGGAGCCGGTGAAGAACCGTAACGAGAACCGTCCGGTCTGACGCACCGTCGTCAGATCTCTTCCTCGCAAGCCGCCTCGTCGTCCTCCACGAGCGAGACGCCGGTCACGCAGATGTCGCCGTCGAGCACGGCGAGCGCGATCGGCGTCAGGCTCTCGCCCTTGCACGGCCCGTCCACGCAAATGCCGGTGCTGAGCTCGAATGTGGCTCCGTGCTTGCCACACATCAGCCTGGTGCCCTTGCCGTCCAGGAATTGGTTGCGTTCCCAATCCAGGTTCACCCCATTGTGCGGGCAGCGGTTGAGATAGCCGAATACCTGCTTGCCCCAGCGCACGATCACGATCGACCAGGGCCGTGGCGCGCCGTCCTCGCCGACGATCTGAAGATGAAACCCAATCGCCCGCTGGCTTGGAATGTCGTTGAAGGCGCAGATCGCATAGGCGGTATTCTGGTCCATGCTGTCCTCGTTGGCGTCCGGATCGTCCGAACGTTGCAAGAATCGCGCTAGGCCGGAGACCTGACGTGGATCGCGTCACGTCAGAAATCCGACATGCGACAGCCTTGTCGCCAGCCGGTTCGGCATGCCGGGGCGATTGCAGCCGATTCCCCCCAAATTCTGTGGCGCCGCAGCTCTTGGCGCGCTCGCGCGAGCTGGCATGGAAATTGATGCTATTCAGCCAGGCCCCTTCGGCATGGAGAAAAAGAGGAACGTCGCGTCTGAATTCGCCGCCTGCTCGGAAGACGAGATCAAGGCGTTGCTCGATGGCGGCACGCTGACCGTCTATTCGGTCGCGCGCCCGGTCACTGCCGATCGCCCCGTCGATCGCAGCGGCGTGCTCGCCACGTTCAAGTTTGCAAGCCCCGCTTTCAGTGCTGAAGCCGGCGGCGTGACCCTCGCGGCCAATCCGGTGCCGGCAAGCAGCGTCGGCACGCCGGGCTTCGCGCGGGCCTGCAAGGCCGACGGGACCGTCGTGGCGGACTTCTCCGCCGGGCCGGGCCCGCGCGAGATCAAGTTCGCCGAGGTCTCCTGCTCGCAGGGTGCGCCGGTGAAGATCACCGCATTCAAGTTCATCGCCGAAGGCGGCTGGCCGGAACGCCCTGACTATTACGACGCCCATCCCCGCCCCGGCTATGCCATGCCGCTGGTGCCGTGATGGCGATTTTGGTCAAGACGACGCAGGACGGCCGCAAGCTCGAGGTCGTGGGGCTCGCGATTACGTTGGGCGGCAAGCTCGAGGCGAACGAGCTGATTGAGGTGAAGGATCATCCTTATCGCCGCGCGATCCGTGCCGCCGCCCCGGAGGCGACCCACATGGCCGGCCGGGTGCCCCTTACGCAAACTGAGGCGGAGATCGTTCTCGCCGCGTTCAGGGAGGCGGAGGCCGGCATGCTCGCCAATCCGGTCGCGATCCACGAACGTTTCCGCATCGCTGCGATGATGAAGGCGCGCGAACAGGGGATCGAGTAGACCGGGGTCGCCGCGCATATCGCGCGTCAGTTCATCACGTGCCCGCGCCGGCGATAGCCACCTGCTTCGCCGACCTCGAACATCGCCCCGATTCCGGGATGGCTGACGGGCTCGCCGGAATCATCGGGCTCCAGGTCATTCTCGGCAATACAGGCCACATAGGGAATTTCGTCGTCTTCGGCGAAAAGCCGATAGACCAGCCTCGTTGCTATCCCGTCGGATGCCGATTCGCCATCGGTGCCGGCAAACGACGTATCCACGTCGAAAATGACGCCGCGCATCGCGTAAAGCCGGTGGCGGATCACTTGGCCGATATTGTACCTGGCGAACTGGATCTTGCCCATCGCTGGTCCTGCGCGCGCCTCAGGCGGCTGCGGGGGCGTGGGTCTGGCAGTTGGTCGGGCAGACCCGCGCGCAGGCGCCGCAGCCGATGCAGGCGCCGTCGTCGTTCATCACCATGACCTTCTTTTCGACCTCGTCATCGTCGTCATCGAGGTCGATCATCTCGCCGTCCTCGTTGATGCCTTTGAGCGTCATGACCTCGCGGCCGCAGACCTTGTAACAGCGGCCGCAGCCGATGCACTTCTTGGCATCGATCGAGACCAGATAGTCCGGCTTCCAGTCGCGGCCGTCGCGGGTTGCGTAGGACATGGTCGGGATCCGGTTATGCCTTTTCCAGCGTCTTGAGATCCTCGCGCTTGCGCTCGAGCTCGGCGAAGGCGTCGTGCGCCTTCTGGGCGACGGTCAGAATCGAGGTCCAGTTGATCGGCAGCTCCTCCGACAGGTCGTGGAGATCCATCTTGGCCTGCGTGGCCTTGGCCGACAGCTTCTTGATCTCGGCTTTCAGTGTTTCAAGGTCGCTCATGCTCCAACCTCAGTAATTCGCGACATCGGGAAACTTGCGGATCATCTCGACCCCGCCTGCGACGTACTTGTCGCCCTCGGCCGCAAGCTTGGCGAGATTGTCGAAACCAAA
>NZ_JAEMSD010000632.1 GCF_016462955.1 Bradyrhizobium sp.
GTGCAAAGCCACCGCGAGACCGCGCAGCCGATCCGCGAGAAGACCGGCGGCTCGACCTTCAAGAACCCGCCGGGACACTCGGCTTGGAAGCTGATCGACGCCGCAGGCTGCCGGGGCTTGCGCGTCGGCGGCGCCCAGGTCTCGGAGATGCACTGCAATTTCCTGATCAACACCGGCGATGCCACCGCGCACGACATCGAGACGCTGGGCGAGACCGTGCGCGAACGGGTGAAGGCAAATTCCGGAATCGAGCTACACTGGGAAATCAAGCGGGTCGGGGTTTCGGCGTGAGTGTCGTTCCGGGGCGGCGCGAAGCACCGAACCCGGAACCTCGAGATTCCGGGTTCGCGCTTTGCGCGCCCCGGAATGACAAAGTAACAGAGGCAGCGAATGCGCATCACCATCCTTTTCGGCGGCTCCAACCGGGAGCGTCTGGTTTCGGTTGCCTCGGCCCAGGCCCTGCATCAGGCATTGCCCGAGGCCGACCTGTGGTGGTGGGACGTCGAGGACAAGGTGCACGTCGTGCAGTCCACGCAGTTGCTCGAACATGCCCGTCCGTTCGAGGACGAGTTCAAGCCGGGGACGCGTGGCGTCCCGCTGGAGCAGGCGCTCGACCGGGCCAAGGCCGAGGGACGCGTGCTGGTGCTCGGCCTGCATGGCGGGCGGGCCGAGAACGGCGAATTGCAGGTGATGTGCGAGGCGCGGGGCGTGCCCTTCACCGGCTCGGGATCGGCCTCCTCCCATCTCGCCTTCGACAAGCTCGCGGCCAAGCGGTTTGCCGCGCTCGGCGGTGTGACGCCGACGGAAAACGTTGCGCTCGACGACATCGACGAAGCCTTCGCCGAATACGGACGCCTGATCGCGAAGCCGGCCCGCGACGGTTCGAGCTACGGCCTGATCTTCGTCAACGCCAAGCAGGACCTGATCGCCGTCCGCAACGCGGCGAAGCATGAAGAGTACGTCATCGAGCCCTATATCGCCGGCGTCGAGGCGACCTGCGGCGTGCTGGAGCGCACCGACGGCTCCATCATCTCGCTGCCGCCGATCGAGCTCATTCCGGGCGAGGGCAATTTCGACTACGCGGCGAAATATCTCCTGTAATCGACCCAGGAGATCTGCCCCGGCCGTTTCGCACCCGAGATCACCGCCGCGCTCAAGCAGCAGGCGATGCTGGCGCATCGCGCAATGTCCTGCACCGGCTATTCCCGTTCGGACTTCATCGTCTCGGACAAGGGCCTCGTCTATCTCGAGACCAACACGCTTCCCGGGCTGACGAAGTCCTCGCTCTACCCCAAGGCGCTGAAAGCCGAGGGTATCGAATTCGTCGACTTCCTCCGCGGCCTGGTCGAGCTCGCCTGCCGGCGCGTCCCGGAGATCGTCAGGGGTGGTTAACGGCCCAACGGCCGAAAGGGCCTGGTTTGGCGGCCAAAACCGGTAAAATGCCGGACATCGCGGCGCAAATGCCTCACAGCGCGAGGCAAAATCCGCAATTCGTTAACGAATTTTACCTTTTGTTTACCAGGACGTCCGAAGGTTAACGCTGGCGGCGCATATGGCGCTTTGGCTGCCGGCGCGTGAGCTGTCGCGGGTGATGTCACCTCCAGCGAACGCTTTGAAGGGGAGAGGTTTTCTTCTGCTGAAGACCAGCACCCGGCCCGGCATGCCCGAGACGTCATGTTCGCCAGGATCCGCGCAGTGTCGCGGGGAAACTGTTGACGAGCTCGTGCAATGGATGGTGCAGGAAGCCTCCCCCGATCGCTTGTAAGATCGCTGAGGCCCCAAGCTGATCTGAAGGCGGCTGCTATCGGAGCGGTCGTGCTTCTGCGCGAGTGGGTGCAAGAGACGCTCGCCCGCAAGCGCGCTGCCGCCAAGATCAAAGCCAAAGCCAAGGTCGACGTCGCGCGCGAGCCGCCGCCGCGCATCGTCGCGCTGGTCGAGCGCTATCTGCCGCGCCGGGTCGGCCTCAGCATGACCGTGCTGCTCTTGATCGGCAGCTGCGGCTTCGGCATCGTCAAGGGCGGCCATCTGCAGGATTTCGTCACTGCGGTCAGCGATGCCCGCAACGCGCTGGCCAATTCCGCCGGCTTCCGCATCACTTCCGTCGTGATCAACGGCCGCAAGCAGCTGACCCAGGACGAAATTCTCGCCATCGGCGGTGTCAGCGGCCGCTCCTCGCTACTGTTCCTCGATGCGGACGCCGTGCGCGACAAGCTCAAGGCCAATCCCTGGATCGCGGATGCGACCGTGCTGAAGCTCTATCCGGGCCAGCTCATGATCGAGCTCACCGAGCGCAAGGCGTTCGCGCTGTGGCAGGAGGCCGGCCGGCTCTCCGTCATCGCCGACGACGGCGCCGTGCTCGAGCCCTATGTCTCGCGCCGTTTCCTGTCGCTGCCGCTTGTGGTCGGCAAGGGCGCCGACACCCAGGCGCGCGATTTTCTGGCGCTGCTGGCGCGCTACCCGCAGGTCAATTCGGTCACGAAGGCCGCGATCTTCGTCGGCGAGCGGCGCTGGAATCTGCGGCTCAAGGATGGTCTCGACATCCGCCTGCCCGAGCAGGACGTCGGCAACGCCCTTGCGATGCTGTCGAAGCTCGACAAGGAAGACCGCCTGTTCTCCCGCGACATCGTCGCCGTCGACATGCGCCTGCCTGACCGGCTGGTGGTGCAGCTGTCCGAGGACGCCGCCAAGGCGCGCGAGGAGCTGTTCAAGGACAAGAAGAAAAAGAAGGCCGGGGATTCCGCATGACCGGTCTCGATCGCACCCAGACGCCGAAGACGCGCCCGATGCCGCACAAGCGCGGCGGTCTCGTCGCCTGCCTCGACATCGGCACCAGCAAGATCGCCTGCATGATCGCGCGGCTGAAGCCGTCGCCGCCGAGCGATGCGCTGCGCGGCCGCACCCATGCGGTGGAATTGATCGGCTACAGCCAGATCCAGTCGCGCGGCATGAAGGCCGGGGCTGTGGTCGATCTTACCGAATGCGAGCAGGCTGTGCGCCAGGCCGTCGGGCTTGCGGAGAAGATGGCCAAGGTGCGGGTCGAGTCCGTGCTGCTGTCGGTCTCCGGCGGCCGGCTCGCCGGCCAGCTGGTCGAAGCCGCAGCCGACATCCGCGGCGGCGCCGTGACGCCGGCCGATGTCAGCCGCGTCACCTCCACCGGCATGCGCCACGCCACCGGCGACGGCCGCACCGTGCTGCATGCGCTGCCGGTCGGCTACACGCTCGACGGCGTCAAGGGCATCCGCGATCCCCGCGGCATGGTTGCGCACCAGTTCGGCGTCGACATGAACGTCGTCACCTGCGATGCCACCGTCGCGCGCAACCTGATGCTGGCGGTCGAACGCTGTCACATCAATGTCGAAGCCATGGCTGCGAGCCCTTATG
>NZ_JAEMSD010000633.1 GCF_016462955.1 Bradyrhizobium sp.
CCGGCGGCTCGACCGGCGTGCTCGCGCGCGGCGGCCGGCTGCTCGGCGAGATCGAGGAGGCCTTCATCGAGGGCCTCTCGCCCGGCGACACTTTCGTGTTCTCCGGCGAGGTGGTGCGCTACGAAACGTTGGTCGAGGACCAGGTCTATGTCTCGCGTGCGCACGACAAGGACCCCAAGGTGCCGTCCTATATGGGGGGCAAGTTTCCGCTCTCGACCTATCTCGCCGAGCGCGTGCGCCGCCTGCTCGATGATGGCCGCGCATGGGCCGGCCTGCCGGAGCAGGTGCGCGACTGGCTGTCTCTGCAGAAGGACGTCAGCCAGGTGCCGGCCGTGCGCGAGCTCCTGGTCGAGAGCTTTCCCCGCGCCAACAAGCACTATCTGGTCTGCTATCCCTTCGAGGGACGTCTCGCGCACCAGACCCTCGGCATGCTGCTGACACGCCGGCTCGAGCGCGCCCGTGCGCGGCCGCTCGGCTTCGTCGCCAATGAATATGCGGTGGCGATCTGGGGGCTCGGCGATCTCTCCTTCATGATCCGGGGCGGCCGGATTGATCTCAACGCACTGTTCGATCCCGACATGCTCGGCGATGATCTCGAGGCCTGGCTCGCCGAATCCGCCCTGATGAAGCGCACGTTCCGCAACTGCGCGATCATCTCCGGCCTGATCGCGCGGCGGCATACCGGCGAAGAGAAGAGCCGCCGCCAGGTGCTGTTCTCGACCGACCTCGTCTACGACGTGCTGCGCAAGCACCAGGCCGATCACGTGCTGCTGCGCGCCGCCCGCGCCGACGCCGCCACCGGCCTGCTCGATCTGCGCCGCCTCAGCGACATGTTGATGCGCATCCACGGCCGCATCACGCACAGGGAACTCGACCGCGTCTCCCCGCTCGCGGTGCCCGTGATGCTGGAAATCGGCCGCGAGTCAGTTTATGGCGAAGCTGCAGACGAGCTCCTGGCCGAAGCCGCCGACGAGCTCGTCAAAGAGGCAATGGATCGAGGCGGGTAAGACGTGACGGCAGGCGCGCTAGTTTCGGGGGATGTCGAGGACATGCGCGTTTCCAGGGTCACGATTAGCGATGTGACCTTCGCGGCGGATCTTTCCGGCGCGCTGTTCTGGGACGAGCAGCGCCTGCTCGTCGTCTCCGACCTGCATCTGGAGAAAGGGTCGAGCTTCGCCGCGCGCGGCGTGCTCCTGCCGCCTTACGATACCATCGCGACGCTTGGCCGGCTCGCTGCTGTCATCTCCCGTCATGATCCGCGCATCGTCATTGCGCTCGGCGACAGTTTTCACGACCGCAGCGCGCATGAGCGCTTGTCGCCGGACGACCGCAATGCCGTCACCGCGCTCCAGAGCGGCCGTGACTGGATCTGGATCTCGGGCAATCACGATCCCAAGCTGCCGCGCGATCTCGGCGGCACCGTCGCGGACGAAGTCGCGATCGGCCCGATCACCTTTCGCCACGAGCCGACCGGCGCGCACGGCGAGATCGCCGGCCATCTGCACCCGAAGGCGCGTGTCTCGGCCCGCGGCCGCTCGATGGAGCGCCGCTGCTTCGCCAGCGACGGGTTGCGGGCGGTGATGCCCGCCTTCGGCGCTTACGCGGGCGGCCTCAGCATCCGCGATGCAGCCTTCAAAAAAATCTTTCCGAAGAACGGCTTTGTCGCCCATCTCCTCGGCGATCGCCGCGTCCACGCCATCGCGGCGTCACGCTGCTTTTGAGGTTCGGTACCTCTCCAGAACGAATTAAGAACACTTTAGCAAGTCTTTGATATATCATTGTGATTCGGCGCGTAGCCGACACCATATCTAGCGTCTGTCAGACTTTGCGAGGACTACATGTCCACCATTGCCTTCGATCAATTTGCCCTCACCCGGATCGCCGATTTCGCGCGCTCGCTGTCGCGGCTGCATCAGGCGGCACTGCGCTACGCCGTCGATGACGACCAGTTCGATCGCGAGTTCAATGCGGTGTGCCAGTCGATCTGGGGCTACACGATCGACGACATCAGCGACGATCTGTTCTCGACCGAGGACCATCTGTTTCTCGACACGCTGGACGAGGCGCATGCGCGCATCTTCGCGGCCGAGCAGGGTTATGACCTCGTTGGCGATCAGGGCATGCTGACCGATTGGTGGGGCTTCTGCTGGATGATCCTGGCCGAGAAGCGCGGTCTCCTGACGCCGGAAAACCGCGCCGCCGCGCGCGCGGCGATCGAGGAGAAATATCTGTCCGCGCCAAACGTGATCGGGGTGATCATCGGGAGGTGACGGCCGGCGGCCGTCATCCCTACTCCAACCCCGCCCGCTTCGCCGGCTTCTGCACCGCCGTCTTCGGTACCGTCACATCCGGTAGCGGCTCGTGCACGATCTCTGCGGCCGGCGCATCGGCCGACACCGTCTCGGCGCGCACCGGTGCCACCTTCATCTCGCCGAGCCGGGCACGAACCTGCGCGGTGAGGCCGGGATAGGAGGCGACCGGGGTGAAATCCGCAGCCTGGTCGTTGCCGACGCGAACGCCGGTATAGGCAACAAGGCCGTCGGTGGTGGCGATCACGTCACCGGCCTTGAGCGAGGAGTCCAGCGCGAGATCGACCGGGGCGAGGCCGGCCGGCTCGCGGCCGTTGCAGGTGCAGTCGGCGCGCAACGCCTTGCGGTAGGCGAACGCGTTTTCGCTGTCGGCGTAGCGCTCGCCGGTCTGCGAATAGGCCCCATCGATCGAGGAGCCGAAATAGACCTTGGTCGCGCTGGCGGGACAGAACGCCTGACACATCTGCGCCGCCGAGACGAGGCCGCGCATCAGCGGAAAATACTTCCCGTCGCAACTGCGCACGCAGAAGGCCGGGCCCGAGCCGCCGGCCGCCGCCGAGCGGGTCGGCGGCACATATTGCGGTGTCGCCGCATTCTGCTGGCCGGTGAAGGGATCGGCATAGGAGTTCGTCTGCTGCGGCACCTCGCGCTGCGGCCGCTGCTGCTGCATTCCGCCGAAGAGGAAATCGAACAGGCCTTCGGCCGAGACAGGGGCAGGGGCCGCGAGCAGCGGGGCTGCCAGACTGGCGGCCACAAGCATCGCGCGACGGCGCGCATGGGACAGGACTGTACGCAACGTTCACTCCACCCGACGCTACTGAACCGGCTGAGACCTCAGGATCTCAGCACATGATTCACCATAAGATCGGATGGTAAATGAGGATTGAACGCGCGCGGATTCCGCCATCGTACCCCGGACGCAGGGCAGCGCCAACGCCCTTGCGGCGCGCCCGGGACGCAGGAGCGAGAATCGCTACGCCTTCAGGAATTCCGACGCCTTGTACAGGGAGCGGAACGGCAGGCCGGCAGCGCCAAAGGTGTCGGTGGCGCCTTCCTCGCGGTCG
>NZ_JAEMSD010000634.1 GCF_016462955.1 Bradyrhizobium sp.
CGGTGACGCCGGCCTCCGAGCTCGCGCTCGCCGGCGCGAGCGTGCTGATCAACCTCTCGGGCAGCCCGATCACGATCGGCCGGGCGCGCGCGCGCGCTGCTGTGCCAATCGACCTCGGCGCGCTGCCTTGCGGCTTACGTCTATTCCGCCGCAGGCGCGGGAGAATCCACCACCGATCTTGCCTGGGACGGCCAGACCTCGATCTACGAGAACGGGGTGCTGCTGGCCGAGGGCGAGCGGTTCCGCCAAGGCGGCCAGATCACGCTGTCCGATGTCGATCTCGACCTGCTCAGGCAGGAACGCGCGCTGATGGGAACGTTCGACGACAACCGGCGGCAGCGCGAAGCGTTTTTCCGCAAGGTGACATTTGCCCTGAAGCCGCCGGCGGCCGATATCGGCTTCCTGCGCAAGGTCGAGCGCTTTCCGTTCGTGCCGAGCGACGAGAGGCTGCTCGAGCAGGACTGCTACGAGGCCTACAACATCCAGGTCGCCGGGCTCGTGCAGCGCATGCGCGCCACCGGGACCAAGCGCGTCGTGATCGGCGTCTCCGGCGGCCTCGATTCCACCCATGCCCTGATCGTCGCCGCCAAGGCGGTCGACCTGCTCGGCCTGCCGCGCGAGAACATCCTGGCTTACACCATGCCTGGCTTTGCCACCGGCAGCGAGAGCAAGACCCATGCACTGGCGCTGATGCAGGCCTTGCACACGAGCTGGCAGGAGCTCGACATCCGCACCACGGCGACGCAGATGCTCAAGGACATCGGCCATCCCTTCGGAAAGGGCGAGAAGGTCTACGACGTCACCTTCGAGAACGTGCAGGCGGGCTTGCGCACGGACTATTTGTTCCGGCTCGCCAACCATCACGGCGGCATCGTCATCGGAACCGGCGATCTCTCCGAGCTCGCGCTCGGCTGGTGCACCTATGGCGTCGGCGACCAGATGGCGCATTACAACGTCAATGCCGGCGTGCCGAAGACGCTGATCCAGCATCTGATCCGCTGGGTGATTTCATCCAGGCAGTTCAGCGACGACGTCAATCGGACGCTCGGGTCGATCCTTGTGGCCGAGATCTCGCCCGAACTGGTGCCGGTGGAGGCCGGCGAGAAGCCGCAGAGCACGGAAGCGGCGGTCGGACCCTACGAACTGCAGGATTTCAACCTGTTCTACACGCTGCGCTACGGCATGCGTCCCTCCAAGATCGCCTTCATGGCACAGCATGCCTGGAGGGATGCGGCGAAGGGCGAATGGCCGCCGGCCTTCCCGAGTGACCGGCGCAGGGCTTATGATCTGCCCGAGATCCGGCGCTGGCTCGAAGTGTTCTTGCGCCGCTTCTTCGCCTTCAGCCAGTTCAAGCGCTCGGCCATGCCGAACGGACCGAAGGTCTCTGCCGGCGGCTCGCTATCACCGCGCGGCGACTGGCGTGCGCCATCGGATGCGAGCGCGGCCGCCTGGCTCGAGGATCTCGAACGGAACGTGCCGAACTGATCGAACGGATCGACATGGGGAGATGAGCGGATGTCGGCCGGGGATAGGACGGGAGCGGGTGGAGAGGCCAGCGTCATCAACGGCCTCTACATCTTCGACATCGAGATGCGTGACGGCAAGCGCGGACAGGCGAGGGGCGTCGTCGTGCTCTGCGACGGACGCATCCTGGGTGGCGACAGCTTCTTCTCCTACACCGGCAGCTACACGTTCCGGAACGGCAAGTGGCGTGGCGACATGATTGTCAATCAGCATACCGAGGCGGTCGGCAGGACATTGGCGTTCGGCGGCCGCGAGGTGACTTGCGGCTTTTCCGGCGACTATTTTCCCGGCGGTGCCGAAGTCGAAGGCATGGCGCTCGTCGGCAAGACCAGCGTGACGTTCACGGCGCGGCTGACGCTCAAGGATGTCATGTAAGCGCGACCTGATCTGCTCCGATCTCCGATGGCTGCGTTCCTGTCCGGGAACATTCGCACGAACAGAACGTTCGCGTCTGTTGTTGCGAACTGTCGAGGAGAGGGACTATGCGTCAACATTTGATGTTATCGACTGCGGCCATTGGACTGATGCTTGCTTCCGGCTTGGCCTATGCCCAGGCGCCCGGTGAGCGCAGGGATGAGCCGCGACGGGTCGAGGAACCGGCGAAAGGAGCCACGCCGCCGCGCGGTGACGTGCAGGAACGTGTTCAAGAGCGCACGCAGGGCGCCCAGGAGCGAGCGCAAGGCGAACGGCCACAAGGCGAGCGGCTGCAGGGCGCGGGCCGCGAGGACAAGGGTGGCGCTGCCAGGCGCGAAGCCGCTGATGACAAGCGCCAGCCGGCGCAGGCTTCCGAGCGCGACCAACCGAAGGCCAGGGACCAGGCGCAAGACTCTCGCGAGCCTTCGCGCGATCGCAACCGTGAGGCGGAAAGCACGAAGCCGGGACGCGACGGCAAGAGCAGCGCCGAGACCAAGCAGGACAAGTCGGCGCCGCAGAAATCAACGGCCGAGTCCGAAAAGTCCAAGTCGGGCCAGCAGAACGAGCGGTCTGGCACCGCGGCCAACCAGAACGAGCGCAAGCAAGCCCAGCCGCCGCGCAATGCGGCCGAGCAGGAGGGCAACCGGCCGGCCACCGCGACCGATACGAACCGGACGGCTCCGACCAACAATGCGCAGACCGCGCCCGGCACCCCGAGCGCGCAGAGCAACCAGACCACGCAGACCAACACTCAGGTCAATCAACAGACCCAGGTGACGACCGAAAAGCAGGTGCGCATCTCCGAAACCGTGAGCCGCGCTCGCCTTGCCCAGCCGGAGCGCAATCTGAACATCTCGATCCGCGTCGGCGAAACGATTCCTCCGCGCGTGCGGCTCCACAGGCTGCCGCCCGAGATCGTCTCGATCGAGCCTGCCTATCGCGACTACGAATATTTCGCGACCGAGGACGAGGTGGTGATCGTGGAGCCGGGCACGCATCGTATCGTCAGCCAAGTGCCGCGCGATCCGTCGCGGGCCCGGGCCCAGATGAGCGCCAGCGGCCAGTCGAGCGTTGCGGCGGCCGGGGCCAACCCTGTGAACTGCCAGATCATGCGGCGTGACGCTTCGGGCAATGTGGCGCAGGCAGAACCTTCGACCGTGGGTTCAACTGCGCGCGTGGATTCGATGAGCGTGATCGTCCAGATGCCCGGTGGCGGCTCGTCCGCACCGATCGCTCTCGATGCACCCGCGGGCAGCATCGTGGTCGCAACGCAAGGGCAGGGCGACTGCACCGTGACGCTGGAACCGCAGACGCGCTAACCGCAGGGTCGTCAAGACGCCTCCGAAACGACAACGCGCCGCCGGATGCCCCATCCGGACGGCGCGTTGCTGCGTTCAATCTCAGAAAGCTTCGAGGTCCGGAGTGCCTAGGAG
>NZ_JAEMSD010000635.1 GCF_016462955.1 Bradyrhizobium sp.
TTCGCACAGTGGACCTCGGGTGCCTGCGGGCTCCCGGTCTTCCCTGCGCCCTCTTCATCTCAGAGGGCGAGAGATCAAAGCAAAGCTCGGGCGAGATCGGCCGCGAGGATGAATATGCACGTCTGCAACGACACGCTCGCGTCATCCGCCGACGCCCAAGATCTCACATGCCCGGTATCACATCCCGATGTCGAACACGTTCGGCAATTGGCCCGCCAGAGGCAGTGCGGTGGCGCCGAGGAAGGTCGCGACCATCGCCATGAGGCGGCGATTATTGTGACGCTTGCCGCGCATCTGGCCGGCGATCCATTCCAGCATCTCGCTGTTGACCTTGGAGGCATAGGACGGCGCCCAGCTCTCGATCTCGGTGTCGGCCGCCAGCGCAACGCTGCGTGGCGGCACCTTCAGGCCCGAGGCGCTCGCGGCATAATGGGCCACGGCCTTGGCGAGCAAATCGTCGAAGCGGCCGCCGTCGGTGCGCTCGGTCGCGGCCTCGTTGATCTCGAACAGCACTTCGGCCTCGGCGCGGCTGACCGGCTGGTCGTTGACGGCGGTGGCCGTGAGGATGCGCGTGCACCAGGCGGTGTCATCGGCATCGAGCGAACGGGAGAAATGCACCCTTCCCTTGGTGGTCGGCCCCTCTCCGGTGATCACCCCGTCGCGCACGACGGAGAGTGCATGGGCCGCGGTATCGCGGCAGGACGGTTCGAGGGAGGAGGACTCGGCAGATTTAGGCGCAGCGGCGGACATAGTTCACTTCCAGATTTCTTCTGACGGACCAGCAATTTCATGCCGGCGTAAAGGGGTGGTTAACGATTCGATACGGCGATCGCGACTTCTCCAGATGGTTGCCAATTGGTCGCTGTGAAGACCACGATGGTTCTGGGATGCGCCGGGCGAGCGTGATGGAAGTCATAAAAGGCATTATCGGGGCGAGCGATACCGTGCGAGCCCGGGTGGAGATGTTTCGCCGCAGGTGCAGCCGTAACAATAAGTTGCTAGGAAACCGGCCCTTCAGGGAAGGAATTCACATTTTACGTGAGCCGGTTCAGTTGTCGTTCACTTAGGCCTGTAACGCCCCTATACTGAAAGCGACGGCCAGAGACGAATTCCCCAGTAAATTCAATGCGATGAGGTAACATCATGACACTTCCGATCGGCGCCACCGCGCCCGACTTCGAAGCCGAGACCACCGAAGGCAAGATCAAGTTTCACGACTGGATCGGCGACAGCTGGGCGCTCCTGTTCTCGCACCCCAAGGACTTCACGCCGGTTTGCACGACCGAGCTCGGTGCGCTCGCCAGGCTCAAGCCGGAATTCGACAAGCGCGGCGTCAAGCTGATGGGCCTCTCGGTCGATCCGGTCGATCGTCATGCCAAATGGTCGGAAGACATCATGGAGACGCAGGGCGCGGCTCCGAACTACCCGATGATCGGCGACACCGATTACAACGTCTCGAAGCTCTACGGCATGCTGCCGGCCGCGATCTCGGGCGATCCCCTCACCCGCACCGCCGCCGACAACCAGACCGTCCGCAACGTCTTCATCATCGGGCCGGACAAGAAGATCAAGCTGGTGCTGGTCTATCCGATGACCACGGGCCGGAACTTCCAGGAAATCCTGCGCGTCATCGACTCGCTCCAGCTCACCGCCAAGCACCGCGTCGCCACCCCGGCCGACTGGTCGCAGGGCGACGACGTCATCATCGCGGGCTCGGTCTCCAACGACGAGGCCAAGACGATCTACCCGCAAGGCTGGAAGGAGCCGAAGCCCTACATCCGAATCGTGCCGCAGCCGAAATGACTTATGGCGGTCGCGCGAGCGACCGCCATAAGTCATCCCGGGGCGATGCGTCAGCATCGAACCCGGGATCTCGAGATTCTCTGGTGCGCAATTGCACACCAGAGTTCGGTCCTATGGACCGCCCCGGAATGACCAAGTAGCGATTACGCCGCCCGCACGCGGTCGAGGAAGCCGTCGACCTCGGCCAGATGCAGGCTCTCGCCCGACAGGGCCTTTGCGGAAGCAAACATCCGGCTCGACGTCTCGCCGGTCTCGCTGGCGCCCTTCGCGGCTTGACGGACATTGACCGCGACATCGGCCGTGCCCGAGACCGCGGCGCGCACGCTGGCCACGATGTTGTGGGTCGCGCCCTTCTGCTGCTCGACCGCCGCCGAGATCGAACCGGCGATGCCGCTGATGCGCTCGATGGTCTGGCTGATCCCCTTGATTGCGGCGACTGATTCCTCGGTCGCGAGCTGCATGCTCTCGATCTGGTTCGAGATCTCGTCGGTGGCCTTGGCGGTCTGGCCGGCGAGCGTCTTGACCTCCTGGGCCACCACCGCGAAGCCGCGGCCGGCATCGCCCGCGCGCGCCGCTTCGATCGTCGCGTTCAGCGCCAGCAGGTTGGTCTGCTCGGCGATGGAGGTGATCAGCTTGACGACGTCGCCGATGCGCGAGCCGGCTTCCGAGAGCTGCGCAATGCGCTGGTCGGTCGCCTCGGCCTGCCGGACCGCCTCGGCGGAGATCTGGTTCGACTCCTGCACCCGGCGGGTGATCTCGGAAATCGATTGCGACAGCTCGTCGGAAGCCGATGCCGCCGAACGCACGTGCTCGGAGGCGTTTTCGGAAGCGCCCGCCGACTGCGCCGACAGCTCCGCCGTGGCGCGCGCGGCCTCGGTGAGTTGGTGCGCGGTGCGCTCGAATTCGCCGGACGATGCCAGCACCTTGTCGAGAATGCCGCCGACGCTGCCGCGGAACTCCTCGACGAAGTTGCGCAGCTCGGCCTTGCGCTGCTCGGCGGCAGCAGCACTTGCCGCCGCCTGCTCGCTGCGCAGGCGCGCCCGCTCCTGCGAATTGCTCCTGAATACAGCCACCGTGCGGGCGATCTCGCCGATCTCGTCGGCCCGGTCCTCGCACTCGATCGCGACGTCGCTCTGGCCGTTGGCAAGCGCGGTGAGCGAGCGCGTCACCGAGGTCAACGGCCGGGTGATGCGGCGGACGACCAGCAGGGTCAGGACCAGGACCAGCAGCGCGGCGAGCCCGGCGGCGGCAGCCATGCCCTCCATCGCCTGGGACAGCATGGTCTCGAACTGCGCCATGGGGATGCCGACATAGAGGATGCCGGCGACCTTGCCGCTCGCGTCCGCGATCGGGAAATAGGCGGTCATGAACGTCTTGCCGAACAGCGTGGCCGGGCCCTTGTAAGCCTCGCCACGGCGCAGCGGCGCCTGGCCCGGATGGTCCGCGGCGAGCTGGGTGCCGACCGCGCGATCGCCGTTTTCCTTTTTCACATTGGTCGAGCGTCGCACGAACTGCCCGCTCACCTCGTCGAACACGAACAGCGTCGCGTTGCCGCCGACATAGGAC
>NZ_JAEMSD010000636.1 GCF_016462955.1 Bradyrhizobium sp.
TGGCCAGCTCGATGCTGCAGTTCATCGTGTCGGTGGTCGGCGTGCTGGTGTTCTCTGGCCTCACCGCCTGGGATACGCAGCGGCTGAAGAACGACTACATCTACGGCTACGCCTCGGCCGGCGGTGACGTCGCAGAGCGTGCGGCCATTACCGGCGCGCTGTCACTGTACCTGAACTTCATCAACCTGTTCACGCTGCTTCTGCAGCTGCTCGGCCAGCGCGAGTAAGCGCAACGACGAGAGAACGGACACGAACCCCGGCCGAGAGGCCGGGGTTTTTGTTTGCGTAACACTCTCAGTCATGCCCGGGCTTGTCCCGGGCATCCACGTTCTTCGTGCCGCGGGTAAAGGCGTGGATGGCCGGGAAAAGCCCCGGCCATGACGCATGCGGAAACAGCGTTGCTCGTTGCAATACCGCTGCTATCTTCCCCCCATGTCCGCACCCGAAATCAGGCCCACCACCGAGGCCGACCTTCCCGCCATCACCGCCATCTACCAGCAGGCCGTCCGCGAGGGCACCGCGACGTTCGAGCTGGAGCCGCCCGATCTTGCCGAGATGACGCGTCGCTACCGCGCGCTGGTCGACGGCGGCTATCCCTATTTCGTCGCCATGCTCGACGGCAGCATTGCCGGCTATGCCTATGCCGGCGCCTACCGGCCGCGGCCGGCCTACCGCTTCACGGTGGAGAACTCGATCTATCTCGACCCCGCCTTCCACCGCCGCGGCGTCGGCTCGTTGCTGCTGGAACGGCTGATCACCGAATGCGAGGCGCGCGGCTTCCGCCAGATGATCGCGGTGATCGGCGATTCCGCCAATGCCGGGTCGGTCGGCGTCCACACCAGGAGCGGCTTCAAGATGATCGGCACGCATCCCAATGTCGGGCTGAAATTCGGCCGCTGGCTCGACACGGTGATGATGCAGCGCGACCTCGGCGAGGGAGCGTCCACGGTGCCGGGGAAGTAGTCCGTCCGTCATTCCGGGAGATGCGCAGCATCGAACCCGGAATCCATTGAGCGGCACATAAGGTGGATGAATGGATTCTCAGGTGCGCATTTGCGCACCAAAGTTCGCGCTGAGCGCGCCCCGGAATGACGACCGAAGGTCGTCACACCACCGCCAGCTTCCGATCGATCACCAGCAGCACCCGGTCCAGTTCATGGCCGCGGCGCAGGATCAGGCCCGTTGCCGAGATCACGCTGTACATGCCCTGCTTGCGCGCAAGGCGCGGGTCCTTCTCGATGCGGTAGATCGGCACTTCCGAGGCGCGGCGATAGACCGAGAACACGGCGCGGTCCTTCAGGAAGTCGATGGCATAGTCGCGCCACTCGCCGTCGGCGACCATGCGGCCGTAGAGATTGAGAATCCGATGCAGCTCGAGCCGGTTGAACGTCACCCGGTTCGGCTGCGCGTTCGCCGGGGCGGGGCGCGCCGCCGCGCGCTGCTCGCTCGGGTCGGCATCCTCCGACATCAGGCTCATGGGAAGCGCCTCCTCATCGCACGGCAGTGACCGCGTCCGCGAAAACCGTCCCCGGAACCGCGATCATGACAATGGCATGATCGCGCCAACCGTTCCGCGCCGCAAGGGGCTCAACCTGCCGAATCGGCGCTCGGTCAGCGCACACGCCAGGGTGGAACTCTGTCGCGACGAACCGTCACGGGATCGTTAGCAGGAATCATAGTATCGCCGCTTTTCCGCCAACCGCCTGCCGCCCTACGTTGCAAAAAGACTTGTGTGCGTTGACCCGGTCCTTTCGGTTCCGGATTCCTCAGCCCCCAGCCCCCCGGGGTCGAACAGGATCGGGTCTGTACGCACGGCAAGGAGGGACCAGCGCAAGTTGGTCCTTTTTTGTTTGTCGGGATGTTGCCGGCGCCGTCGTTCCTGGGCGTGCTTATTCTCCGAAGCGCGAAGACTGCTTCCCCTCATCCGGAGGCCCGCACGCTGGCGCGGCGTCACGAAGGATGAAAGGCCCAAGCTGTATCAGCAGGGCCTCCCATGGTTCGAGACGCGCAAGGGCGCACTCCTCACCATGAGGGTCGAGAGCAGCGTGCGACGCTGGAAAATCAATGCAGCGATGTGTACGCCGCGCCTAACATCGGGCCCGGCTTCTCGCGGCTGCCGTCCTGGACATAGACCACCGCGCCGTCGACGCCATCGCGCGTGAGGTTCTCGATCGGCACCGTCCAGCTTTCCGGACGGCCGGTCCAGTCGCCGACCTTGAGCAGGTTGCGCACCACATTGTGATAGGTGACCTGCTGTCCGCGATTTTCGCCGCGGGTGATCGCGATCGGCACCGACTTGGCGATCGAGCAGATCCAGACCTCACCGCGCGAGACCGCGGGCTCCTTGCTTGCGGCAACCGAAACGTTGATCTGCTTGCCCGAGAGCGACATCGTCACCGGCACGCTCATCACGCCGGCGCCCTTGTCGGCCTTGCCGATCGCCTTCTCAATGCCGGCGCGATCGCTGCCGATGACATGCGTCGAGCCGTTGACCACGACCTGCGGGGTGTAGACTTCGCGGTCGCCGCGCATGCGTGAATAGGCACGCTGACGTGCAGAGAAGCGCGAATCGGCCAGCGTGTCCTTCCAGCCGAGATAGTCCCAATAGTCGATCGGCATGCTCAGCGCGATGATCGACGGGTCTTTCGAGAGATCGCCGATGATCTGGTCGGCCGGCGGGCAGGACGAGCAGCCCTGCGATGTAAACAATTCGACGACGGCGCGGGGCTCAGCGTCCGCGGGGCGAATGACGGCGATGATCGCACAGATGCCGAGAGCTCCCGACCAGAGCGCGCCGGTCCAACGTGAAATCGGATGAGAAGCCGTCATTGTCGTCATGTCGAACGCCGCACACCATTGCTCGTGAAAGGGGGAATCTTATCGCCTGATGGTCACCGTAGTCTTACGGGGCGCGGTACATTCATTCATCCGGGCAACCGTCCAGGGGAAGGTTTTCCGCCGGCGAGCCCAGCTGAAGCGTACCGCAAACGCGCGAAGGCGGCCTTTGATAGGCCGCCTTCGTCAGGGCTTCTACTCACTTCGCAGTGAGCCATGGTTCACAAATCCGCGCTCAGGCCGCGAGCTTGCGCAGCACGTAGTGCAGAATGCCTCCGTTGCGGTAGTAGTCGAGCTCGTCCAGCGTATCGATGCGGCAGAGCAGCGAAACGCGCTGCAGCGAACCGTCGCCGGAGACGATCTCCGCGGTCAGCTTCTGGCGCGGCTTGAGGTCGCCGACGAGGCCCCGCAGCGTGACCTTCTCGTCACCCTTCAGGCCCAGCGACTGCCACGAGGTGCCTTCCTCGAAGGTCAGCGGCAGCACGCCCATGCCGACCAGGTTGGAGCGGTGGATGCGCTCGAAGCTC
>NZ_JAEMSD010000637.1 GCF_016462955.1 Bradyrhizobium sp.
GTCCTCGAGCTGCTTCCCGTCGTCGTCTTCATCGCCGTCGCTACCGCGCTGCTCGGGACCGAGATCGGCCAGCCCACGACGGTCCGCCTCGTCATCCTCGCGGTCGTCAACGCCTACGCGTTCTCGCGCGGGCTGATCTGCGTGGTGCGGGCACTGGCCGGGCCGTTCGGCCTGTTTCCGGTGCGTGCGGAGACTGCCGCCTATATCGAGATCTGGGCACGCCGCATCGTCGGTGTCGGCGTGACCGGCATCGCCTTCGCCAACGTGGCGCTGCTGCTCGGCCTGCATCGCGCCGGCTACGCCGCGCTGTTGCGCATGGTGATGCTGGTGGTCCATCTGTTCATCGTCGTCATCATCCTGCAATGCCGCCGGCAGGTCGCCGACGCCATCCGGGGGCCGGCCGCGCGGCAGGGCATCGGGGCCCGTTTGCGCAACCGCATCGCCGGCGGCTGGCATTATCTTGCCATCGCGCTCGACCTGGCGCTGTGGGCGGTGTGGGCGCTCAACATCCGCAACGGCTATTCGCTGCTGCTGCAATATTTCGTCGGCACCCTTGCGGTGGTGCTGGTGACGCGCGTGGTCATCATGCTGACGCTGAGCCTGATCGATCGCGGCTTCCGCATCGGGCCGGAGATCCTCCAGCGCTTTCCCGGCCTCGAAGTCCGCGCCAACCGCTATCTGCCGCTGCTCCGCAGGGTCGTATCCGGCGTCATCGTCTTCGTCGGCTTCGTGGCCGTGCTCGAAGTCTGGGGTGTCGACGCCATCGTCTGGTTCTATGGCGGCCAGATCGGCAGCCGGCTGATCTCGGCCGTGGTGACGATCGGCCTCGCCGTGTTCATCGCAGCGGCCATCTGGGAAGCCAGCAATGCGCTGCTGGACCGCCAGATCAACACGCTGTCCCGGGACGGCCACTATGCTCGTGCCGCGCGCCTGCGTACATTCCAGCCGATGCTGCGCACGGCGCTGCTCTGCCTGATCGCCACGGTCGTCGGTCTCACCGCGCTGAGCGAGATCGGGGTCAACGTCGCGCCGCTGCTGGCGGGCGCCGGCATCGTCGGCATCGCGATCGGCTTCGGCTCGCAGAAGCTGGTGCAGGATCTCATCACCGGGCTGTTCCTGCTGCTGGAGAACACGGTCCAGGTCGGTGACACCGTCAGCGTGTCGGGGCTGTCAGGCGTCGTCGAGAACGTCTCGATCCGCACCATCCGCCTGCGCGCCGGCGACGGCGCCGTCCACATCGTACCGTTCAGCGCGGTCACGACCATCACCAATGCCAGCCGCGGTGCCGGCAACGCCTCGGTCAGCGTCAACGTCGCCTACAAGGAAGACACCGACCGCGCCGGCCAGATCCTCAAGGATATCGTCGACGAGATGCGACGCGAGCCGGACTTCCGGGCACTGATCCGCGGTGATCTCGAGCTCTGGGGCATCGACAAGGTCGACGGCGCCATGGTGTCGATCGTCGGCCAGATCCGCTGCACCGAGGCCGGCCGCTGGCCGGTCCAGCGCGAGTTCAACCGGCGCATGAAGCTGCGCTTCCAGCAGAACGGCATTGAGGTCGCATCCGCCACCCAGACCATCCTGATGCACATCGCGCCACCGGCCGAGAGCGCGACCCATCTGACGCCGCGGCGGGCGGCGGGATAGACGCGCCGCGAAGAATCCATCCGGCTGCGGAGATCGCTGCTCGATGGATTCCGGGTTCGCGATGGCGCGCGCCCCGGAATGACGAGAGGAGGGAGGCGTGGCTCCCAATAGCTTGCAATGAGGAAGAATTGCCGTGTTAACCTTTTGACGCGCAGCTGCGGGTCGTTTGCGACGGTCTCGCTGCGGTGCGAGATCACAATCAAGACCTCGGTCTCTCGGTCCTTGATCTCATGGGAGCGCTGGCCGACAATGGCTGCGGTTCAATGAGACTTCCTGGGGGAATTTGTGAATAGGCCTGCTCGCGTCGCTGCCCAACCGCCATCATCCGATCAATCGCACGGCATGGCGCTGCTGCGCGACCCCCTGCTCAACAAGGGGACCGCCTTCACGGAATCCGAGCGCGCGGCGCTCGGCCTGCGCGGCCTGCTGCCGCCCTGCGTGCTGACGATGGAGACACAGGCCCAGCGCGTGCTCACCAATCTGCGCACGCTGCCGACGGACCTCGAAAAATACGTCGCGCTGAACGCGCTGCATGACCGCAACGAGGCGCTGTTCTTCCGCGTCGTCGTCGACCATATCGACGAGATCCAGCCCATCATCTACACGCCGACCGTCGGGCTCGCCTGCCAGAAATACGGCCTGATCTTCCAGCGGCCGCGCGGCATGTTCATCTCCTCGCGCGATCGCGGCCAGATCGCGGAGATCCTGAAGAACTGGCCGTATCAGGCCAAACTCATCGTCGTCACTGACGGTGAGCGCATCCTGGGCCTCGGCGACCTCGGCGCCAACGGCATGGGCATTCCGGTCGGCAAGCTCTCGCTCTATTCGGCCTGTGCCGGCGTGCATCCGGAAGCGTGCCTGCCTGTCGTGCTCGACGTCGGCACCAACAACGAGGAGTTGCTAAACGATCCCTATTATCTCGGCCTGCGCCAGCGACGGCTCACGGGCGAGGCCTATGACAGCTTCGTCGACGAGTTCATGCAGGCCGCGCGCAAGACGTTCCCGGGCGTGCTGATCCAGTTCGAGGATTTCGCCAATCATTCGGCCTTCAAGCTGCTGCACAAGTACCGGGATGAGGCCTGCGTCTTCAACGACGACATCCAGGGCACCGCGGCGGTGGCGCTCGCCGGCCTGTTCTCGGCTCTGCGCATCTCCGGCGGCAAGCTGACGGACCAGAAGATCCTGTTCCTCGGCGCGGGCGAGGCGGCCACCGGCATCGCCGATCTCGTGGTCTCCGCCATGATGGCGGAGGGACTTTCCGAGGCGGACGCGCTGCGTCGCAACTGGCTGGTGGATTCCCGCGGTCTCGTGGTCGGCGGCCGTGACGGCCTGTCCGGCCACAAGCTGCGCTACGCCCACGAGGGCCAGGCGCCCATCGCCGACTTTCTCACCGCGATCAAGACGCTTAAGCCGACGGCGATCATCGGCGTTGCCGCAGTCGGCGGCGCTTTCACGCCCGAAGTGCTCAAGACGATGGCTGAGCTCAACGAGCAGCCGATCGTGTTCGCGCTCTCCAACCCGACCTCGAAGGCCGAGTGCTCGGCCGAGGATGCCTATCGCTATACGGGAGGCCGCGCGCTGTTCGCCTGCGGCAGCCCGTACGATCCGGTAACGCTCAACGGCCGGAGCTTCGTGCCGCGCCAAGGCAACAATTCCTACATCTTCCCCGGCGTCGGCCTCGGCGTCATCGCCAGCGGC
>NZ_JAEMSD010000178.1:0-6851 GCF_016462955.1 Bradyrhizobium sp.
GCCTATCGGCGGGCCCTCAGGATGAGGGCGGAGTGCGCGGTCGCAATTTATCCGTGGTACTTGCGCTAGGTCCTAGCTGCCAGTTAGCCTCATCCTGAGCCCCCAGCGCCAAAACCGGCGCTGCACATGGACCATGAACACGGTATCGTGGGGTGCGGAGCTCCGCCGGGAGACAGTGTAACTGCTTGATCCTCTGGTGCACCTGGTTGCCCGGTCCTGAGGCTGGTTCCGATCGCAGGCGATTGCACATTTTGGCGAGCATTGCGCTTCCCGTTGGAGAGGTTTGCAGTTCCTAGAGTGTGATCGGGCTCTCGGCGGGCTTCGCAGCGTGACAGCATGGGAGTCCTGGATGAGCAGTTTGACGGTGTTGGATCCGCGTGCAGCTTTTGTCGATGTCGGCAGCGAGAAAATGCATGTGTGATCGCGGGTGGACCGCCCGTGGTGTTCGGCACGGTGACCTCGCAGCTGCATGCGCTGCGTGACTATTTGGCCGAACATCAGGTGCGCTCGGTCGCGATGGAAGCGACCGGGGTCTATTGGTTGCCGCTCTATGGGGTTCTGGAGGCCGCGGGCCTGGAGGTGGTCATGGTCGACGGTCGCCAGACCCGCAATCTTCCGGGGCGGAAGACCGACATGAAGGACTGCCAGTGGGGGGCCACGCTGCATGCGCATGGCTTATTGCGTGCGGGCTTCGTTCCCCCGGCCCATGTCCGGCGTCTGCAGGACTACCTGCGCCTCCGCGGGGAACACATCGCGACGGCCGCTGGACATGTCCAGCACATGCAGAAAGCGCTGGAGCGGATGAACGTCAAACTGCACGAGGTCATCAGCTCTCTGACGGGGGCGAGCGGCCTGGCCGTGATCCGGGCTATTCTCGCCGGTGAACGCGATCCGCAGGTCCTGTTGGGTCTATGCGATGTTCAAATCCGCAAGGTCAAGGCTGAGCGCGTCGTCGAATCGTTGCGCGGCAACTGGGCCGAGGAGCACTTATTCGCCCTGGAGCAAGCCGTTCAAAGCTGGGACCATTATCAGGACCTCATCGCCGCTTGCGATCGCCAGATCGAGGTTGTCCTTCGCCAGATGCCGGACACAAAGGTGCCGCCGTCGGAGACCTCGAGACGAAGAGGAAAACGGCGCACGCGGCCGGGTGTCAACGCGCCGGACATCGCGGATTTGCGGGAGGTTCTCGCGCAGATCTGTGGCGCCAAGGATCTGACGACACTTCCTGCCCATACCGAGTATAGCGTTTTGCAGCTGATCGGCGAAGTTGGCACGGACCTGACCAAGTGGCGGACAGAAAAGCACTTTACCTCGTGGCTGGGGCTTGCGCCCGGAAGCGCTCAAAGCGGCAAACGCAAAGGCCGGGTCAAACGTCACCGCAACCGAGCCGGCCAGATTTTTTGTGTGATGGCTCGTGCCTTGGCCCGTAGCAAACACGTCGCGCTCGGCGGCTTCTACAGGCGGATGGCGGCACGGCGAGGCGGCTTGGTGGCGAACAAGGCCCTTGCGAGAAAACTAGCCACGCTGTTCTGGCGCGTGATGGTCAAAGGCCTCGACTTCGTTGAGACCGGCGTGGCGCAATACGAGGCCAAGGTATTGGAAACCAAGCACCGCATTCTGCGCCGACTGGCTCGCCAACTCGGCCAGCAAATCGTTCCCAATCCAGCAGCCGTCGTCTGACGGGTGGTTCATGGAGAGGAGCGCGCCCTTCGCGCGCGTCTCGAAGGACGAGGCGTTCACGATGACGAGCGGCGCGTGGCTCTACATTCTCAGATGCGCCGACGGCAGCTACTATATCGGTACGACCCGCACCGAACTCGACATCAGGGTCGCGCAACACAACGCCGGCACGTTCGAAGGCTACACGAAGTCGCGGCGCCCCGTGACACTGGCCTTCTCGCAATGGTTCGACCGCATCACTGACGCCATCGAATGCGAGCGCAAGCTCAAGAAGTGGAGCCGCGCCAAGAAGGAAGCCTTTATGCGCGGCGATCTTGCCGAACTCCGTGAGCTGGCAAAGCGAGGATCACATCATCCTTCGAGACGCCCGCCTGCGGCCGGCCCTCAGGATGAGGACTGAGAGTGCTGCTACAGAGACGTCGGCTACACTTGCGCCATGCAGCACCGCCAGTTAGCCTCATCCCGAGGAGCGCGCCCTTGCGCGCGTCTCGAAGGACGAGGCGTTCACACCGGCCGAGGGCTTATCGGCTGAGCGCGCTCCAACCACCGCGATCAGTTTGAGCCACGCCGCGCCGTGAAACGCGCTCATCAGGAGATACATCGGCACCATCCCGCCGAGCAGAGAGCCCTGCCCGGCGCCGCACATCGCGTTCGCCGGGCCGCCGCTCAAAGCCGTCAGCAGCGCCATGATCGCGAAGGTGGGCGTGGCCGCCAACGCCAGCCATCCGGCGAGGCGGCGCGCGGCGGCGACGCCATCGAGCCTGGGGACCGCGCTGACCGGCCCCGTCATGCCCGCTCTCCCGCCGCCTCCTCGCGAAACGCCTTCTCGCCGGCATCCGAGATTTCCACCCATCTCTTGTCCGGCGCCGCGCCTTCCGTGTAGCTGTCGTGCCAGTTCCACCATTTATAGGTCGGCGTCTGCGGATAGCCCTGCGGCGAGTCCTCCCACACCTCCTGGCGGCCGAGCGGGGTGATGTCGAGATAGTTCCAGGTGCCGCCCATCTGCTCGTCGCCGCGACTCTTGACGAAATAGGTGCGGAAGATGCGGCTGCCGTCGCGATAGAACACATTGGTGCCGTGCCATTCGCCGACGCCGAAATCGGCATCGAAGCCGTCGGTGATGGTGACCCACGGCATGGTCCAGCCCATCCGCTGCTTCAGCCTGATGATGTCGGCTTGCGGCGCGCGGGAGGCGAGCACGAGCGTGGTATCTCGGGCGTTGAGATGCGCGACATGCGCGACCTGGTCGGCGACCATGGAACAGCCGCGGCAGGCGTGATCGGGCCAGCCGAACACGCCGGGCTCGAAGAAGGCGCGGTAGACGATCAGCTGCCGCCGGCCCTGGAACAGGTCGTGCAGACTGAGCTTGCCGCCGGGCCCCTCGAACGCATAGGTTTTGTCGATAGCCATCCACGGCATGCGCCGACGCTCGGCAGCCAGGGCATCGCGGGCACGGGTATGCGCCTTTTCCTTCGCAAGCAATTGCAGACGCGCCGCCTCCCAGTCCTGAGGCGACACCACCGGCGGCGTCTGCATGGCGGTCTGTCCGCTGGTTCCTGCGTTCTCAACTGATGTCATGAAGACTCTCCAAATTCATCTGCGCTCCTGCCAACGATGTTTGCCAGCTCGCGGCTGGGTGGTGGGAGTAACAAGTGTGGCGCGATTGACATGGAATCGCTGATCACGGCCGCAGCGCGCGCGTTGGAGGCCGGCGATCCGCTCGGCGCGCTGAACCGCGTCGCGCTGCGCAACGATGCGCCGTCGCTGGCGCTGCGCGGCATCGCGATGGCGCAGCTCGGCGATCTCGGCAAGGCGAAGACATTGCTGCGCACGGCGGCGCGTGCCTTCGGGCCGCGCGAGGCGGTGGCGCGCGCACGGTGCATCGTGGCGGAAGCCGAGCTCGCGCTGGTCTCCCGCGAGCTGAACTGGCCGGTCAAGACGCTCGCGGCGGCGCGCGCGACGCTCGAAAAGCACGGCGATCTCGCCAACGCCGCCCATGCCGGCCATATCGAGGCGCGCCGGTTGCTCCTGATTGGACGCCTCGACGAGGCCGAGCGTATCCTGGTCGAGATCCGTCCGGCGCGGCTCCCGCCCGCCTCCCAAGCCGTCCGCGAGCTCGTGGTGGCCGGCATCGCCATCAGGCGGCTCAGGACGAAAGACGCGCGCGCGGCCCTCGGCCGCGCGGCGCACGCCGCGGGGTTGGCGGAAATCCCGGCACTCGCGGCTGAGGTCGACAGCGCGAACCTCGTCCTCGACACGCCGGCAGCACGCCTGATCGCACGCGGCAGCGAAAAGCCGCTCCTGCTCGGAGAGGTCGAGAGGCTGGCGACCTCGACGGCGTTCGTCGTGGACGCTTTCCATCACGTGGTACGCAGGCGAGGCGTCGTCGTGCCGCTTGGAACGCGGCCTGTGCTGTTTACGGTGGCGCGTCTGCTGGCGCAGGCGTGGCCCGCGGATGTCTCGCGAGAGACGCTGATATCGGGCGCCTTTCATGCCAGGCACGCCGACGAATCGCACCGCGCACGCTTGCGCGTCGAGATCGGACGTCTCCGTACCAAGCTCAAAGCTCTCGCCGACATCAGCGCGACGAAACAGGGCTTCGTGCTCGCGCCGCGGAAGACGCGCGACGTCCTCGTTCTGGCGCGGCCCAATGAGGAAAAGCACGCCGCTGTTCTGGCCCTTCTCGCCGACGGCGAGCCATGGTCGAGCTCGGCGCTCGCACTTGCGCTTCGCATCAGCCCGCGCACCGTGCAGCGCAGCCTCGACGAGCTGGCGCGGTCGGGCAAGGTGCAGTCGTTCGGACACGGACGGTCGCGCCGCTGGATGACGCCGCCCGTTCCGGGTTTCCCGACAGGCTTGTTACTCCCTGCCCCGCTCCTGGCGACGTAGGATGCGCGCAGCAAAGGGATCGAGCACATGAAACGTTCAGCCGCCGAGATCGTCACAGAGTATGGGCCCTTTCCAGGAGTCGAGGACGTGCATGGCGTCACTTATGACGGCAGGCATGTCTGGTTCGCCTCCGGCGACAAGTTGAACGCCTTCGATCCGGCCGACGGCAGGATCGCGCGCTCCATCGACGTCGCCGCGCATGCGGGAACGGCGTTCGACGGCCGCCACCTGTTCCAGATCGCCGAGGATCGCATCCAAAAGATCGACGCAGCCTCGGGCAAGGTGCTCGGCACGATTCCGGCGCCGGGCGGCGGCGGCGATTCCGGTCTTGCCTGGGCCGAAGGCTCGCTCTGGGTCGGGCAATATCGCGAGCGCAAGATCCATCAGGTCGATCCCGAAACGGGAAAGGTCCTCCGCACCATCGAAAGCATGCGCTTCGTGACCGGCGTGACCTGGGTCGACGGCGAGCTCTGGCACGGCACCTGGGAGAACGAGCAGAGCGATTTGCGGCAGATCGACCCGGAAACGGGCAAGGTGATCGAGCAGCTCGACATGCCTGCCGGGACGATCGTGTCGGGGCTGGAGTCCGACGGCAGCGACCGCTTCTTCTGCGGGGGCGGCAATCGCGGCAAGGTGAGAGCGGTCCGCCGTCCGAGGCGTTAATCCTTATCGTGATTCAGGCCCGGCCAGCGCGCGTTCTCAGCTGTTAACCTGTTCGCCCCAATTCCACCCCATCGGTGCGCTCTAGCGCCGTCCTTGCCCGCCCTGTAAAATCCCCGCCGGGGCGGCTTGGGGGATTGATGCGTCTGACATTGAACCTGAAGACTATCGTAATCGGGGTCGCAGTGCTCGCGGCGTCGTTCTTCATCAGCCTGAAGGCGATGGACTGGCTCGCGCCGCGCGCCGCCAACCCGGCGCCGCCCGTCGCGCAACTGCCGCCGCTGCCGCCGGCGTCGAAGAGCTCTATCGTGGTCGCGCCGGTCGCCATCGCGCTGTCTGCGATCCGCGAGCAGGCCGAGAAGGCGGCGCCGCGCAATTTCGCCGGCAAGGCCGACAACCCGATCTCGCAGATCCTGGAGAACGCCGACATCGGTTGGTCCGCGGTGCGCGGCCCGATGGCGACCACCGGCGACAAGGACGTGCTGACGATCTCGACGCCGCTCACCGGCAAGCTCAACGTGACGGGTTCGCTGTCGTCGAAAGCCACCGGCGCGCTCGGCGATGCACTCGGCAGCGTGCTCGGCGGTGACGCCGCGAAGCGGATCGGCGCGGTGAACATCAAGAACCTGAATGCCAGCGCCGAGATCAAGGGCAACGTGGTCGTCACCTCGCGCCCCAAGCTCGCCGCCGCCTGGCATCTGGAGCCCAATCTCGGCGCCCAGGTCAATCTCGGCGACACCAACCTCAACGTCGCCGGCGCCAAGGTCAACGTGCCGGCGCAGGTGAAGCCGCTGATCGACAAGAATGTCGGCGAGCAGATCAACATCGTCTCCGAACGCATCCGCAACGATCCTTCGCTGCGCGAGAATGCCAAAGTGCAGTGGGCCAAGGCCTGCCGCTCGATCCCGCTGCAAGGCTCGGGCTCCGCACTGCCGCCACTCTGGCTCGAGATGAGGCCGATCCGCGCCATCGCGGCGCAGCCGCGCGTCGACGCGCAGGCCGTGACCCTGCTGCTCGGCCTAGAGGCCGAGACACGCGTCACCGCGACGCCGACCAAGCCCGACTGTCCCTTCCCCGACAAGATCTCGATCGTGCCGCCGACCGGCACGGGCGTGAACATCGGCGTGCCGATCGACGTGCCCTTCACCGAGATCAACAAGCTGATCGCAGCGCAGATGGTCGGCCGCACCTATCCCGAGGACGGCTCCGGCCCGGTCGACGTCACCGTCAGGAGCGTCAACGTGACGCCATCGGGTGAGCGGTTGCTGATCTCGCTTCTGGTGCGCGCCAAGGAGAAGAAAAGCTGGTTCGGCCTCGGCGCGGAGGCGACCGTGCACATCTGGGGCCGGCCGGTGCTGGACCAGGCGCAGCAGACGCTGCGACTGACGGACATCGAGCTCGCGGTGGAATCCGAGGCCGCCTTCGGCCTGCTCGGCGCCGCCGCGCGCGCGGCGGTGCCGCAGATGCAGCAGGCACTGCTCCAGAGGGCGACGCTCGACCTGAAGCCGATCGCTGCCAACGCGCGCGAGAAGATCGCCGCCGCGATCGCCGACTACCAGAAGAGCGAAGATGGCCTCAAGGTCGATGCCAGGATCGACAGCCTGACGCTTGCCGACATCGCC
>NZ_JAEMSD010000178.1:6861-12381 GCF_016462955.1 Bradyrhizobium sp.
GCGCCCGTTGAAAACGGGGCGCGCTTCGCTGAAGTTCAGAGCCTGATTACTCCGCGTACTTGAACTGCGGCATGTTCTTCAGCTCGTCCTTGCTCGCATTGAACACGGCATGATCCGGGTACATTTTCGATGCGGACGACGTCGTCGTGGTCGCCACAGGCCTGTCGGTGCCGGTCGCAGCGCCAGTCGTCGTGCCGGCGGGCCTGGTGCCCGTGTTCGCGGTGGTCGAGGCAACGGGCTCATTGACGAACTTCAGCTTCTCGTAGGGGACGGCAACGAGATGCTCGCCCATGCCGAGGAAGCCGCCGACGCCGATCACGGCAATCTTGATGTCACCGTTCTTGTCCATCAACAGATCATTGATCGAGCCGATATTCTCGTTGGCCTCGTTGTAGACCTTCAGCCCGTCCATCTTGGACGTGCGCCACTGGCCAGTCGCGGTGGTCGAGGCAGTCGCGGCGGTGGAGGTGGTGGTCGTGGCCGTGGCCGACGGCGCGGCCTTGTCGCCGGTGGCGGTCGGCGATTGCGCAAACGCAACGGTCGTAAGCAGGGCAGTGCCGGCAAGACCGGCGACGATCGACTTCATCATGTTGTCTTCTCCTTCACAGAAAACTTGTGCAGAGAAAACAGCGCTGGCCACGCCCGGTTCCGTGAGCGCCGCAATTTCGTCGCGCATCTGCGAACGTTCCTGCGTCACTCAGGAACATTTTGCGCTGCACGGTCCCCGCCGACGATCATGCACCCTGGGAGAAGCACGACCTCGGCGGGGCTCGCGCTGACCTGCGTGGTCAGCTCTTGTAGTCGATCAGAAGCGCCGAGAAATCAGACTTGGCGGATGAGCTGCCGTTGGCACCGTAGGACGATGCCGACGATTGCGACTGCTGCAGGGCCTCCAGGAATTGCTGAAGGATCTCGGCGGTGGTCTGGTCGGTCGAGCTGCTGCTCGTCGAATCCGTCGACGTCGAATCCGAAGAGTCCTCGTCCGGCGGCGGACCGGGCGGTGGGCCGCCTGCGCCGCCCGGTCCACCCGCGCCGCCCGCGAAGGCAGACTGAAACACGCTTTTCAGCTCCTCCGCCTGGTCGGATGTCAGCGTCCCGTTCGACACTTCGCTCGAGATGAGGTCGTCGATCTTCGACTGGATCTCGTCCTTGGAAGGAGGCGCGCCGCTCGATCGGCTCTGTTGGAGCGCCGTGTCGATATCCGTCAGCGCCGTCGAGAGCGCGGACTGGTCCGACGACGCGATCGTGCCGGCCGAGACTTGCGACTGCAATTCCTGCTGAAGCCGCTGCAGCGGCGATTGATGGTTGCCGGCGGAGGCCGCCGAGATCGTGGTCATGATGGCTCCCTTGGTTTTGCGGGTTTTCGCCGCGGACCACGCCACGGTATGGTTAACGGCCTTAACGAGGACTTGCCGCTCGGCGGTGGGGCGATTGCCGCCTGTTGCGGGGCCGGCGGACAGAAACAATCCGAAACAAAAATCTTCGCCATTCGGCCCGAATTTTGGACCAACAAAGCGCATGGCCACTCCCAATCCCAATATCCTGGTCGTCGAGGACGACCGCGAAACGCGGACGCTGATTGCGAAATACCTGCGCAACAACGCCTGCAACGTCACTGCCGTCGGCGACGGCCGCGAGATGTCGCGCGCGATGGCCGACCACCGCGTCGACCTCATCATCCTCGACGTCATGCTGCCCGGCGAGGACGGCCTCAGCCTGTGCCGCAAGGTGCGCGCCCAGTCACTGACGCCGATCATCATGCTGACCGCGCGCGGCGAGGACGTCGATCGCATCGTCGGCCTCGAAATGGGCGCGGACGATTACCTGCCGAAACCGTTCAATCCGCGCGAGCTGCTCGCCCGCATCAACGCGGTGCTGCGCCGCCAGGCGGCTGCGCAGGCGGCCAGCTCGGTCGAAGGCGCCTCGACGCTCGCCTTCGAAGGCTGGCGCATCGATTTGCGGCTGCGCGAATTGCGCAATCCCGAAGGCGCGCGCGTCGCGATGACCAGCGCCGAGTTCGATCTGCTCAGGACGTTCTGCGAACGGCCCGGCCGCGTGCTGTCGCGCGACAGCCTGCTCGACCTCACGCAGGGCCGCAACACCGGCTCGTTCGAGCGCTCGATCGACGTGCTGGTCAGCCGCATCCGCCGCAAGATTGAGCCCAATCCGGCCGACCCGACCCTGATCAAGACGGTGCGCTCCGGCGGCTATTTGTTCACGCCGAGAACCGAGATTGCGGGCGCCGAAGCCGAACGGGCGGAAGCGGCGAGTTCCGAAGCGGTTGCGCTCCCCCCGGGCAGTTGATGGCGCGCCGATGAAGCCGTTCGGATTCTTCCACCTCAAGGGGATCGGCGGGCAGATCGCCGTGCTGGTGCTGGCCTCGACCGCCGCGCTCCATCTCGTCGTCACCACAGCCTTCCTGATCAGCCGGCCCGACCGCCATGACGCGCCGCCGGACGCGACGCATCAACTGGCCGATGCTGCGCTGCTGCTCGGTTCGGCCGAGGTCGGCGAGCGTCCGCGCCTGCTCGCCGATCTGGCGCGTGCCTTCCCCGGGCTCGGCATCGAAATGCTGGCCCCCGGAACTGCAAACCTCGAGGAGAACGACAGCCCGCACCTGCGCGGGATGCGCCGCCAGCTCGGCCGCGCCTACGGCACCGGGCTGCTGGCGTCAGGCGGCACCGTGCCGCGCGTCGGCGTGCGATTGCCCGACGGGGCTGTGATTGTCGGCCAGGTCGATGGCGGCCCGCGGCCATGGTTTTGGGGCAGCCCGTGGCTGATGGCGCTGATGAGCACGTTCATCTGCGTCACGGTGCTCGGCCTGTGGGCCGCGCGCGCGCTGACGAGGCCGCTGTCGTCCTTCGCCGAGGCCGCGGAGAATTTCAGCCTCGACGGCACCGCCGCGCCGTTGCCCGAGCGCGGCCCGGAAGAGATCCGCTCGGCGGCGCGCGCGCTGAACCGCATGCACGAGCGCATCGCGCGGCTGATGTCGGATCGCACGCGGATGCTGGCGGCGATCAGCCACGACCTGCGCACGCCGATCACGCGGCTGCGCCTGCGCGCGGAGTTCATCGAGGACGAGGCCAACCGCAAGCGCATGCTGATGGATCTCGACCAGATGCGCGCGATGCTGGAATCGGTGCTGTCGCTGTTGCGCGACGACCGCAAGATCGAGGCCATGACGCTGGTCGACATCGCCAGCACGCTGCAGCTGGTCGCGGATCAGTTCGGCGACATGGGCCATGTCGTACGCTACGAGGGCCCCGCATCCGCGACCGCCGCGGCGCGGCCCGACGATCTGCATCGCGGCGTCACCAACCTGGTCGAGAACGCGGTGCGCTTCGGCGCCGAGGTGACCATCCGCCTCGCCGTCGCGGGCGCAACACTCGTCATCGACGTCGAGGACGACGGCCCCGGCATTTCGGATGCGCGCAAGCAGGAGATGCTGGAGCCGTTCGTTCGCGGCGACGACGCGCGTACCATGGACGAATCCACCGGCTTCGGGCTCGGCCTGTCGATCGCGCGCGCGATCGCGTTGGCCCATGGCGGCGAGCTGTCGCTGCACGACCGCGTTCCGCACGGCCTGATCGTGCGGATGCGATTGCCGGTCTCGCAGGCGAGCCGGCTCGCGGCGTGATCAAGCCGCGAGCGGCGGGTGCTCGGCCGCAGCCGGATCGAAGATCGCGACCGCTTCGAAACGGTAATTGCAGGCGCGGCAGGTCCAGAGGTAGGAAATCCGCCCCGCACCCGGTTCCACCCAGTCGGGCTGGGCGATCGGCGTGCCGCATTGGGCGCAGGGGTTATGTCTGGGGATGTCGGTGGTGTGTGCAGTGACGAGGTCGGCTTTTGTCATGGCACCTCTCCCGATTTGCAGCGCTTGCATGCTCGCTTTCGCGAGGTAGCGCGAATAGACAGGCGTGCTGTCGCGAGCGGGGTCTTCGCCCCGGCAGCTCGATTACGCCAGCTTTGAGTCGTAACGGCGGCACGGCACCGCAAAAACATCGACGGCGGCGTTTGGTCACATCATCGCCGCGATCTCGTCGCCTAACGGCAGCGGGCGCAGGCAATTTGAGGATATCTGATGAAAATTTTACGCGTTGCCGCGCTGCTGGCGGCCGGATTGATTTTGCCGCAGGCCGCTCTTGCCGGCGAAGCCGAATATGCCGAGATGGTCGCGGCCCATGCCCGCGCCAATGGCGTGCCCGAAGCGCTGGTGCATCGCGTCATCATGCGCGAGAGCCGCTACCAGCCGCACCTCGTCGGCCGCGGCGGAACCATCGGGCTGATGCAGATCAAGCTCGCGACCGCCCGCGGGGTCGGCTACACCGGCGATGCCGCCGGCCTGCGCGATCCCAACACCAACCTCACCTACGCCGTGAAGTACCTCGCCGGCGCCTATCGTGCCGCCAATGGCGACCACACGAGAGCGGTGCGTTATTTCGCGGGCGGCTATTACTACGCCGCGAAGCGGCAGCGCCAGGAAACCGTGCAGGTCGCAAGTATGGGCGACACCATGGGCCAGGGCGGTATGGGCCAGCCTTGGCTGGAGCCGAACGGCAATCCGCAGCCGATGTTCGGCGCGCCGACGCCGCGGAAGCTCGCCCAGCGCGTCCGCAACGCGCGGGCGCAGGTTCCCTCTCATTGATCTCCGTCATGGCCGGGCTTGACCCGGCCATCCACGTCTTTGCCTGCGCGCCAAGAACGTGGATGCCCGGGACAAGCCCGGGCATGACGAGTGTTAACGCGTTGACACCGCCCGTCACTGTCCTACATTAGCACTGTTCCGAGGGGTGCTCCGAGGAGGAGCTGAGATACCGCTAAATGGGCAATACCGCCCAGGACCGCGGTGACCCTTTGAACCTGATCCGGGTCATGCCGGCGAAGGGACAGGGATGTTGCAGACGACCAAGCGACCGGATTCACCGGTATCCGTCATCGGCGCAGGCATTGCCGGCGCCTGGCAGGCGCTGCTGTTCGCACAGGCCGGTCACGCCGTCACCTTGCACGAGCGCGGTGACGAGGCGATGACGGACTCGACCAGCCATTGGGCCGGCGGCATGCTCGCGCCCTATTGCGAGGCCGAGGTCGCGGAACCCATCATCAGCCGCCTCGGCTTGCGCTCGCTCGATCTGTGGCGGCGCGAGCTGCCCGACACGCCGTTCAACGGCTCGCTCGTCGTCGCCCATCCGCGCGAGCGCAACGATTTCGAGCGCTTTGCGCGCATGACCGAGGACCACCGCCGGCTCGACATGGCCGGCCTTGCCGCGCTCGAACCGTCGCTGGAAGGCCGCTTCCGCGACGCGCTGTTCTTCCCGGCCGAAGGCCATGTCGAGCCGCGCCGCGTGCTGCCGCAACTCCACCAGCGCATCCGCGCCGCCGGCGGCACCATCCAATTCTGCAGCGACGTCACCGCGAGCGAGCTGGCCAACCTGGATCCCAAAGCCATCGTGATCGATTGCCGCGGGCTCGGTGCCCGCGACGAGCAGAGCGAGCTTCGCGGCGTCAAGGGCGAGATGATCC
>NZ_JAEMSD010000638.1 GCF_016462955.1 Bradyrhizobium sp.
GATGGGCTCGCCGATCGTCGTGGTTTCGGGCCACGACCTCGTCGACGAACTCTCGGACGAAAAGCGCTTCGACAAGACGGTGCGCGGCGCGCTGCGACGTGTGCGGGCGGTCGGCGGCGATGGCCTGTTCACCGCCGATACCAAGGAGCCGAACTGGAGCAAGGCGCACAACATCCTGCTCCAGCCCTTCGGCAACCGCGCCATGCAGTCCTACCATCCGAGCATGGTCGATATCGCCGAGCAACTCGTCCAGAAATGGGAACGGCTCAATGCCGACGACGAGATCGACGTCGTCCACGACATGACCGCGTTGACGCTGGACACGATCGGCCTGTGCGGCTTCGACTACCGCTTCAATTCCTTTTACCGGAGCGACTATCACCCCTACGTGGAGTCGCTGGTGCGCTCGCTCGAAACCATCATGATGACGCGCGGCCTGCCGTTCGAGCAGATCTGGATGCAGAGGCGGCGCAAGACGCTCGCCGAGGACGTCGCCTTCATGAACAAGATGGTCGACGAGATCATCGCCGAGCGTCGCAAGAACTCGGAGGCGATCGACGACAAGAAGGATATGCTGGCCGCGATGATGACCGGCGTCGACCGCGTGACCGGCGAGCAGCTCGATGACGTCAACATCCGCTATCAGATCAACACGTTCCTGATCGCGGGCCACGAGACCACCAGCGGCCTGTTGTCCTACACGCTCTATGCAATGCTCAAGCATCCGGAGATCCTCAAGAAGGCCTATGACGAGGTCGATCGCGTCTTCGGCCCCGACATCAATGCCAAGCCGACCTATCAACAGGTGACACAGCTCACCTACATCACCCAGATCCTGAAGGAGGCGCTGCGGCTGTGGCCGCCGGCGCCGGCCTATGGCATCACGCCGCTGAACGACGAGGCCATCGGCGGCGGCAAGTACAAGCTGCGGAATGGCACCTTCGTCACCATCCTGGTGACGGCGCTGCACCGTGATCCCAACGTGTGGGGTCCCAACCCCGACGCCTTCGATCCCGAGAACTTCAGCCGCGAGGCGGAGGCGAAGCGGCCGATCAATGCCTGGAAGCCGTTCGGCAACGGCCAGCGGGCCTGCATCGGCCGCGGCTTTGCCATGCACGAGGCCGCGCTCGCGCTCGGCATGATCCTGCAGCGCTTCAAGCTGATCGACCACCAGCGCTACCAGATGCACCTGAAGGAGACGCTGACGATCAAGCCGGAAGGCTTCAAGATCAAGGTGCGGCCGCGCGCCGACCGCGAGCGCGGCGCCTATGGCGGGCCGATTGCGGCTTCGTCCTCTGTATCAAAGGCGCAGCGCAAACCCACGACGCGGCCCGGCCATAACACCCCGATGCTGGTGCTCTACGGCTCCAATCTCGGCACCGCCGAGGAACTCGCGACGCGCATGGCCGACCTTGCGGAGATCAACGGCTTTGCCGTGCATCTCGGCCCGCTCGACGACTACGTCGGCAAGCTGCCGCACGAGGGCGGCGTGCTGATCATCTGCGCCTCCTACAACGGCGCGCCGCCCGACAACGCGACGCAGTTCGTCAAATGGCTCGGTAGCGACCTTCCGAAGGACGCCTTCGCCGGCGTGCGCTACGCCGTGTTCGGCTGCGGCAACAGCGACTGGGCCGCGACCTATCAATCGGTGCCGCGCTTCATCGACGAGCAATTGTCGGCGCGCGGCGCACGCGCGGTCTATCCGCGCGGCGAGGGCGATGCGCGCAGCGATCTCGACGGCCAGTTCCAGAAATGGTTCCCGGCGGCGGCCCAGGTCGCGACCAAGGAGTTCGGCATCGACTGGAATTTCACCCGCACCGCGGAGGACGATCCGCTGTACGCGATCGAGCCGGTCGCGGTGACCGCGGTCAACACCATCGTCGCCCAGGGCGGCGCTGTCGCGATGAAGGTCCTGGTGAACGACGAGCTTCAAAACAAGAACGGCCCCAATCCGTCGGAGCGTTCGACGCGCCACATCGAGGTGCAACTGCCGGCTGGTGTCAGCTACCGCGTCGGCGATCACCTCAGCGTCGTCCCGCGCAACGATCCGACGCTGGTGGATTCGATCGCCCGCCGCTTCGGCTTCCTGCCGGCCGACCAGATCAGGCTGCAAGTGGCCGAGGGACGCCGTGCGCAATTGCCGGTCGGCGAGGCTGTGTCGGTCGGGCGCCTGCTCAGCGAGTTCGTCGAGCTGCAGCAGGTGGCGACACGCAAGCAGATCCAGATCATGGCCGACCATACTCGCTGCCCGGTCACCAAACCGAAGCTGCTCGGCTTCGTCGGCGAGGAGCCTGAAACGCTCGAGCGTTACCGCAGCGAGATCCTCGCCAAGCGCAAATCGGTGTTCGACCTGCTGCTCGAATATCCCGCCTGCGAGTTGCCGTTCCACGTCTATCTGGAAATGCTCTCGCTGCTGGCGCCGCGCTATTACTCGATCTCGTCCTCGCCGTCGGTGGACCCGACGCGCTGCAGCATCACGGTCGGCGTGGTCGAGGGGCCGGCTGCTTCGGGACGTGGCGTCTACAAGGGAATCTGTTCGAACTATCTCGCCAATCGCCGCACCGGCGATACGGTCTACGCGACCGTGCGGGAAACCAAGGCTGGCTTCCGCCTGCCGGATGATCCGTCCGTGCCTATTGTCATGATCGGTCCGGGCACGGGCCTTGCGCCGTTTCGCGGCTTCCTCCAGGAGCGCGCCGCGCGCAAGGCCAAGGGTGCTACGCTCGGCCCGGCGATGCTGTTCTTCGGCTGCCGCCGTCCCGATCAGGATTTTCTCTACGCGGAGGAGTTGAAGGCGCTGGCGGCGGCCGGCATCACCGAGCTGTTCACGGCATTCTCGCGCGCGGACGGGCCGAAGACCTATGTGCAGCACGTGCTCGCCACGCAGAGGGACAAAGTGTGGCCGCTGATCGAGCAGGGCGCGATCGTCTATGTCTGCGGTGACGGCGGCAAGATGGAGCCCGATGTGAAGGCGGCGCTGGTCGCGATCCACCGCGAGAAGAGCGGCAGCGATGCCGCGGCAAGCGCGCGCTGGATCGAGGAGATGGGGACGAGCAATCGGTATGTGCTGGACGTCTGGGCAGGCGGGTAAGGCGACGCTTACTCCCGTAGCCCGGATGAGCGAAGCGATATCCGGGATTTAAATGCACGCGCGGTCCCGGGTATCGCTTCGCTCACCCGGGCTACGAATTATTCGTGCTAAACGTCGCCCATGATTCCCTGGGAAAAGATCGACACCGCCAAAATTCCCGGCTCCGACGAGGAGCTCCGCCTGATGCGGCGGGGCAAGGAGTTTTCGATCAAGCTCGGCAGCAACGAGCTGATGAACAACCGCTTGTC
>NZ_JAEMSD010000639.1 GCF_016462955.1 Bradyrhizobium sp.
AGGCCGGCGCGCGCGCCGCCTTCGATCGACATGTTGCAGACCGTCATGCGGCCTTCCATCGAGAGCGCGCGGATCGCGTCGCCGGCGTATTCCAGCACGTAGCCGGTGCCGCCGGCGGTGCCGATCTCGCCGATGATGGCCAGGATGATGTCCTTGCCGGTCACGCCGTCAGGCAATTTGCCGTCGACGGTGACGCGCATGTTCTTGGCCTTCTTCTGGATCAGCGTCTGCGTCGCCAGCACGTGCTCGACCTCGCTGGTGCCGATGCCGTGCGCGAGCGCGCCGAACGCGCCATGCGTCGAGGTGTGGCTGTCGCCGCAGACGATGGTGGTGCCGGGCAGCGTAAATCCCTGCTCGGGGCCGATGACGTGGACGATGCCCTGGCGCTTGTCGAACTCGTTGTAATATTCGACGCCGAACTCCTTGGCGTTCTCGGCCAGCGCCTTGATCTGCTCGATGCTCTCGGGGTCGGGGTTCGGCTTGCTGCGGTCGGTGGTCGGCACGTTGTGGTCGACGACGGCGAGCGTCTTCTCCGGCGCATGCACCTTGCGTCCCGTGGCGCGCAGGCCTTCGAACGCCTGTGGCGAGGTCACCTCGTGCACCAGATGGCGGTCGATGTAGAGCAGGCAGGTGCCGTCCTCGGCTTCGTGCACCAGATGGTCGTTCCAGATCTTGTCATACAGGGTGGTCGGCTTGGACATGAGCGTCAGCTCCGAAGAATGTGTGTCAGCGATGAGCGCGGCATGCCGCGCGGGCAACAGATCGTCAGCGCAGCCTTTCAGGCTGCGCGCGTAAGCTCTGAGGTTGCCGAGGTCGCGAAGCGCCCGAAGAACCGCCCAGGCAGCCGCGAGCGATCGTCGATGACGATGCGCTTGACGGACGAGGGTCTGGTCAGATCTGGAAACATTCCAGAGATATATAGCAGGCCGAATTGGAAGCGCGAGAGCTTTCAAATGCGCGGCACGCGCACCGTGCATGACCCTCATCCTGAGGAGCGCGCCCTTGCGCGCGTCTCGAAGGATGCAGGCCCGGCCGGTGGCCTCGCCCTTCGAGACGCGCGTTCCGCGCTCCTCAGGGTGAGGGACCGCCTCCGTGCGCGCCGCACAGCCAAAATAAAAAAGCGCGGGGTTTTGCCCCGCGCTCCTCGAAACTTGCCTGTAAGCGGAGCTTACTCGTTGACGGCGGCCTTGGCGTGCTCAGTCTTCTCGACGATGCGGGCCGACTTGCCGCGGAGATTGCGGAGGTAATAGAGCTTGGCGCGACGCACCTTGCCGCGGCGCACCACCTTGATCGAGTCGATCATCGGCGACATCACCGGGAACACGCGCTCGACGCCTTCGCCATAGGAGATCTTGCGGACGGTGAAGCTCTCGTTGAGGCCGCCGCCGGAACGGCCGATGCAGACGCCCTCATAGGCCTGCACACGGGTACGGTCGCCTTCGACCACCTTCACGTTGACGATCACGGTGTCACCGGGTCCGAATTCCGGAATGGTCTTACCGGCGGACAGCTTGTCGAACTGCTCTTGCTCGAGCTGCTTGATCAGGTTCATGGGTAAATCTCCATCGGCGCGCCCAGCCTTCGAAACGGGGGCTGCGTGAAATTCGTTGATCCAGCCATTGCGGATGTGGCCGCTCCTATAAGGCAAGCCGGAGCGTTTGTCACCCGTCTGTCTTGTTTTTTGGCGTTTTTTGGCCGCTCCCGCGATTCGCGGCTTTTTCCCACAGATCCGGCCGCCGGGCCGCCGTCAGGGCTTCGGATTGGGCCCGCCGCCAGCTCGCGACCTTGGCGTGGTCGCCGGAGGTTAGGACGGCAGGGATCGGAACGCCCTCGAACAGCTGCGGGCGGGTGTATTGGGGGTATTCGAGCAGGCCTTCGGAGAAGCTTTCCTCGGTTCCCGAGGCTTCCTTGCCCATCACCCCCGGCAGCAGCCGGACGCAGGCGTCAATCAGGGCCAAAGCTGCGATTTCGCCCCCGGAGAGCACGTAATCGCCGATCGAGACCTCCTCCAGGCCCCGTCCGTCGATCACCCGCTGGTCGATCCCCTCGAACCGCCCGCAGACGATCAGCGGGCCGGGGCCCTGAGCGAGCTCGACGACACGGGCCTGGGTCAATGGCCGACCGCGCGGGCTCATCAGCAGGCGTGGCCGCGCTTTTGACGGGTCTTGCCCGATCTCGGCAGCATCGATCGCCGCGGCCAGAACGTCCGCCCGCAGCACCATGCCGGGGCCGCCGCCGGCCGGGGTGTCGTCGACGCTGCGATGGCGGTCGGTCGCGGAGGCCCTGATATCCCGCGCCACGATCTCCCAGATTCCGGATGCGAGCGCCCGGCCGGCGAGGCTCACGCCGAGCGGCCCCGGAAACATCTCCGGAAACAGCGTCAGCACCGTCGCGCGCCAGGGTGAGGGGTTGGTCATTCGATCTCAGTTCTCGTCGTCCCGGGGCGCGCGAAGCGCGAGCCCGGGATCCATAACCACCGCAGCCAGTTTTGCTATAGCTGGAGCCATCAGCTTAGCCAAAAACCTCGCCCTGTGGTTATGGGTCCCCGCCTTCGCGGGGACGACTCGTGGAGGGATTGCTGTCCTCACCCTCGACCTCCTGCGGCAGCGCAATCACGACGCGGCCCCCGGCAAGATCGACCTCCGGCACCACGGCATTCGAGAACGGCAGCAGCAGTGTTGGTCCTTTGAGCGGCGCGATCTCGATGATGTCGCCGGCGCCGAAATTATGGATCGCGAGCACGCGGCCGAGCGCATCGCCATCCGTGGTGACGGCGGCGAGGCCGATCAGGTCGGTGTGGTAATATTCGTCCTCGTCGGTCGCGGGCAGCTTGTCGCGCGGGACGTACAGCTCAATGCCGTTGAGGCGCTCGGCCTCATCGCGGGTCGCGACGCCCTTGAACGTCGCGACCAGATGGTCTTTGGCCTCGCGCACCTGTGCGATCTCGAACTGGCGCTTGCCGTCCTTGGACAGCAGCGGGCCGTAGTGTCGCACAGCAAAGGGATCCTCGGTGAAGGTCCACAGCTTGACCGCACCGCGCACGCCATGCGCGGCGCCGATCCGCGCGACGCAGACCAGCGCCGACATGATCTGGCCTTAGCTCTTGGCCGCGGCTTCGGCCTGCGCCTTGCGCTCCTTGCGCGGCACGGCCTTCTCCGGGTTGTTGCGCGCTTCGCGCTTCTTGACGCCGGCGGCGTCGAGGAAACGCGCCACGCGGTCGGACGGCTGCGCACCCTTGGCGAGCCAGGCCTTCACCTTCTCCATGTCGAGCTTGAGGCGGGTCTCGTTGTCCTTGGGCAGCAGCGGGTTGAAATGGCCGAGACGCTCGATGACGC
>NZ_JAEMSD010000640.1 GCF_016462955.1 Bradyrhizobium sp.
GCACAAGGTGATCGAGCTGGGGAAGCGCGCGGCGGATTACGACATCTCGGTGCTGATCACGGGGGAGTCGGGGACCGGAAAGGAGCTGCTCGCGCGCGCCATTCATTACGGCTCCGCCCGCGCCGGCAAGGCCTTCGTGGTCGAGAACTGCGGCGCATTGCCGGACGAGCTGCTCGAAAGCGAACTGTTCGGTTGCAAGAAGGGCGCCTTCACCGGCGCTTACCAGGACCGCATCGGCCTGTTCGAGGTCGCCGACGGCGGAACCATCTTCCTCGACGAGATCGGGGAGACCTCGCCGGCATTCCAGGTGAAGCTCCTGCGCGTCCTGCAGGAGAGCGAGATCCGCCCGCTCGGGGCACAGCGGGTGCGCAAGGTCGATGTTCGCGTGGTAGCGGCCACCAACCGGGATCTTGAGGCCGAGGTCGAGGCGGGCCGCTTCCGGCGCGACCTCTACTATCGCCTGGCGGCGTTTCCCGTCCACATGCCGGCATTGCGCGAGCGGCGGATGGATATTCCGCTGATCGCGCAAGGGGTGCTGGCGTCGGTGAAGACGTCCTTCAACCGGCCGGAGCTGCGCTTTGCGGCTGCGGTGCTCGAGGCGTTCGCGAATTATCATTGGCCCGGCAACGTGCGGGAACTGCAGAACGAGATCCAGCGCATGGTGGTGCTCGCGGATGCGGACGAATTGCAGGCGCCGCCGCTGCTGGGCCGGCGCAATGGCAGGCCATCGGCAACCGCGACCCACGGCGGGTTGAACGGCTCGGCGACCCTCAAGGACAAGGTGGAGGATCTGGAGAAGTCGGTTATCATCAATTTTCTGGAGCGGTACGACGGCAATATCAGCCGGGTCGCAACCGAGCTCGGGCTATCGCGGGTCGGCCTCCGGAACAAGCTGTCCAGGTATGATCTGAGAAAAAATGGCAAAGCCGATCCATCCTCCTGAGGCCGGCGAGACCGCACCGCTGCTCAAGTTGATCACCAATCGCGGTGCGATGGAGCTCGACCAGGAGCGCGAGGGCGCCTGGATCGAGGTCATCCGCAAGATGGACGAGGTCTATTCCGACCTCCTGCGCTATGAGGTCGACCTCGAGCACAAGAATGCGGAGCTCGAGGAAGCCCAGGCCTTCGTCACCAACGTCATCGAATCCGTCTCCGACATCCTGATCGTCTGCGATGCGAAAGGGCTGGTGCAGCAGGTCAATTCGGCGTTCCAGCAGACGCTCGGCTGCAGCGTCGCGGAGGTCGTCGGCAGGAACATCGCCGATGTCATCGATGGCCCGGACAGAGCCAAGCTGGTCCCGCTCCTGAAGCCGCGCAACGCCTCCGACGTCGTCGACGGCGAGCTGCGATTTTCGCGCGATGGCAGCCGCTCCGATTTGTTCGCGATCAACGGATCCCCGCGCCATGATCATCGGGGCCGCTTCATCGGCGTGGTGCTGACGGGGCGGCCGATCGGCGAGCTTCGCCGCGCCTACGAGGAGCTGCACAAGGCGCATCATGAGCTGCAGCGCGCCCAGCGGCAGCTGGTCGAGCAGGAGAAGATGGCCAGCCTCGGCCGTCTCGTTGCTGGCGTCGCGCACGAGCTGAACAATCCGATCAGCTTCGTCTACGGCAACGTCCACACCCTGATGCGCTACCGCACCGCCATCACGACCTATCTCGATGCGGTGCACGGCAGGTCGGGGGAGGACGATCTCTCCGTTCAAAGGCGGAGCTTGCGGATCGACGAGATTCTGGAGGATTTCGGCCCGCTGATTGAGGGCACCATGGAAGGCGCCGTCCGGATCAGCGAAATCGTGAAAAATCTGCGCCGGCTGTCCTTCAGCAAGCTCGGCGAGGTCGAGCGCGTCAACATCGAGCGGCTCATCAACACCGCGGTGCTGTGGGCGGTGCGGACCAAGCAGGTTCGCGTCGAACTGCAGCTGGAGATCGAGCCGGAGCTCTGGGTCTCCGGAAACGAGGGGCAATTGCACCAGGTGATCGTCAATCTTGTGGAGAATGCGATTGACGCGATGCGCGGCACCGGCTCGCCGCGGCTGGTCGTCTCCGCGGCCCGCAAGGGGGAAGAGATTCTGCTCCGGATTTCGGACAACGGTCCCGGCATCGACAAGGATCACATCAGCCACATCTTCGAGCCGTTCTTCACGACCAAGCGGGTCGGTGAAGGCACCGGGCTCGGCCTCTGGATCAGCTATGGCATCGTGCGTGAGCACGGCGGCGAGCTGGTGGCCGGGCACGAGCCGGACGGCGGCGCGACGTTCTCCTTCGCCTTGCCGGCGGCGTAGGCGGCTTGCTCAACCGCTTCAACAATTCGTACGACCTTGGACTGCCGGCGGTACCGTGGCAGATGAGGAAAGTGCCGATTTGCCGGACGAGTTCCGAGCTCAAGGGCCGCCGCTACCCAATCCTTTGACAGAGGATGATAAGGAAATCGGCCGGATGCCGCTGGATGTATTGCACCGAAGCCGTGATCTGACATGACGTTCAGGATTGGGGTGATTGCCGACACGCATGGACTGCTGAGGCCCGAGGCGGATCGCTGCCTTGCCGGCGTATCACATATTATCCACGCCGGCGACATCGGCAGCGAGGCAGTGCTGGACGGGCTTTGCCGCATCGCGCCCGTCACCGCGATCAGGGGAAATGTCGACCGGGGCGCCTGGGCCGAACGCTTTCCTGAGACGCTAACGCTGCGCCTCGGCGGGCTCAGCTTCTATGTTCTGCACGATCTCAACGCGCTGACGATCGATCCTGCTGAACGCGGGATCGATGTCGTGGTCTCAGGGCATTCCCACCGCGCGCGGGTCGAAACCATCAACGGCGTGCTCTATTTGAATCCGGGCAGTGCAGGGAAGCGGCGCTTCAAGCTCCCGGTTACGCTGGCAACGCTCGCGCGCGACTCCGGCGGGCCACTGCGGCCCGTCATTCATGAGTTCTACAGGATCTGACGGTCAAGACCACCCGCTGCCGCTTCCGGGTTCAATGCGTCTTCGACTTATGCCAACGCTCGAGATCCAGCGGCGGCCGATCCGGATCGATCTGGTCTTTCTCGGGATTGCCTTGCCAGGGTTTGTTGGTCTGCCGGTGTGTCGGCTCGTCGGTCTTCCGGCGCGGATCGTCAAGCGGTGTTTCTCGCGGGTCGGTTTCAGGGTCAGTGGCCTTGGGCATGCGTGCTCTCCCGGACTTGTGGTGCCGATAGGCTAACAACCGGAGCAGCATCAGCTCGTTCCAGCAGCTTCGTCATGGCTCCCGCTGCGGCGATCGGCGCGGGAACGAGCTCCGCAACAGCTCATTATTCTGTTTTCGACCCGCAGGAGCAGCACATGTCAAAAA
>NZ_JAEMSD010000010.1:0-3933 GCF_016462955.1 Bradyrhizobium sp.
GTGATGGCACGATCCAGGGGAAGTATTTCAACAAGATCGCGGATGAGCTGCGTACCCACCGCAAGGGCCAAGTCGCAGAGCAGGCCATCGGCTGGATGAAAACCCTCCATGGCTATCTTTCCTCGCCCACGGGCGGTGGTGTCCGGCACGGGGCAACGCTGTCGGCCGAGTCTGAGCTTTCGGCCCATGAGGCCCGCCTGTTCTGCAATCTGATCCGCAGCTACCTGCACTTCCTCCTGGACGAGTACGACAACCTGAGAGATTCGCGCTAGGCGAGCTTCATCCGGCGCGGAATATAGAGTTGGGTGAGCTCGCGGTCGGCCGGAACAATGGCGAGGTAGCCTACCGTCATCTCCCACGAGGGTTTGTCCCCCCAGTCGGCTCCTCGAAACTTGCGATCACGGGTGGCCGAATAGACGTTGGCACCCAGTCCGCGCAGCTCCTGCAGGACGCCATCAAGGTCCTTCGCGAAGCCAAGGCGGCTGGAAACCGGAAAATCATCCACGTCCATCAGATCCTGGACATAGTCGCAGAAGCTGGCAGCGACCTGTTTGGTCTCGTCGGTCAGAGCCGGGTCGATCGTGAACGACACGGCGTTGACGACGTCGGCAAAATGGGCGGCCGCGTCGCCGGTGACCAGCGGCTGCGCGTCGATCCGCACATGGTCCGGGTGCTGGTCATCAAGGCCCTTCTGCTGCAGGTCCTTGAGCCCATCGAAAAACGACAATACACCGGTGATGAACTGCGGGTCCTCGAACGTGTCGGGGTTCTTATATCCGAGCGCCTTCGCCACGGCCCGGCGCGACATGACGTTGATAGGCTGGCCGGCCTCGAAGCGCTGGATCGTCCTGATGTTAACCGACGCATTGGCGGCCAGGGCCTCCTGGGACAGGTGCTGCGCCTCACGGACACAGCGGGCCCAGAAGCCGAGTAGCTTTGGATCAAGTACGGTCGTGGTCATGTCGTCCTCCTATGTTCCGAAGCATAGGCCTGCGCCGCCAAGCCGAACACGGCAGAATGCCGACAGTACACCGCCAGATTTCCGTCCACGCGTCGCCGCGGTCACTAATTCATTGAAATTGCGTGGTGATTTTGACTCATCCCACCTTCCACCTATTGACCGGGGTGCTGGAGGACTTATCTCGACCGGCAAGGGTCTCGGCGAGCAGCGGAGCCCTTCGCATTCGTCCTGCCGGTAAGGGCGGCGGCGCGAGCACACCTGAACGATTTTTTAGCCCGGTACTGCTGAAAGTTCTGCCCGCCCCTTGACGGTCGGGGTAGAATCTTGCCGGGGAAGCACGAAGATGGCGAAGAGTGTAAAGGCCTTGATCAACCCGGCCATGCTTGCATGGACGCGGGAGCAAGCCGGGTTTAGCCCGGACGAGGCCGCACGCCGTCTTCACCTTGATGTCGAGCGTTTGAGCGCGCTTGAAAAGGGCGATGAGACGCCGACCTTTGCCAAGCTCCTCGATATCGCCGACCTCTACAAGCGTCCGGTGAGCCTGTTCTATCTCAAGGCACCGCCGAAGGGCTGGCAGCCGATCCAGGATTTCCGCCGGCTTCCGGGCGTCGAAGAAGGCTTTTCTCCGCAGCTGACTTACAGCATTCGCTTGGCCAGAGAGCGGCGCGAGATTGCGATGACGGTCCGCGACGAACTTGGCGAACCGGTCCAGACTTTTGACCTCAAAGCGACCCTAAAGAGTGATGTCGAGGAGTTTGGTGGCGAGATCCGGAAGTACCTCGATGTGAACGAAGCCAAGCAACAGCGCTTCGGTCGCAAGGCGTTCGATGGCTGGCGAATGGCGATCGAAGCCAAAGACGTGCTGGTCTTCGTGGTCCCACGGCTGAAAATCCGCGAGATGCGCGGTACCGCGCTGGCCGAGCAGAAGATGCCCGTCATCCTCATCAACGGCAAGGATCGCGGCAACGGCCGCGTGTTCACACTTCTTCACGAGTTCTGCCATCTTGCGCTACGCCAAAGCGGCGTGAGCAACATGGGCGGTGACCGGAACGATGCTCCGCACCCCGATGTCGAGAAATTCTGCAACGCCGTGGCTGCCGCGGCTTTGATGCCGCGCGACTGGCTTTTAAGTGAAAAACTGGTCACGCAAAAAGGCAGCCAGAAGAGCTGGCGGGATGATGAGTTGGACGCTCTCGCGTTACGGTTCGGCGTGAGTCAGGAAGCCGTGCTGCGTCGCCTGTTGACGCTCGGCCGCACGACGCAGGCCTTCTATGACAGCAAGCGCGCCGAATTCCAGAAGATCTATGCCCAGCTCGACGAGAAGAAAGAACCGTCTGAAGGCGGCCCCAAGTACCACTACGTGGTGCTGAGCCAGCTCGGCCGGAGCTTCACGCGGCTGATTTTTCAGGGCTATCACGATCGATATTTCACACTGCGCGATGTCGCAGGTCTTTTGAACATGAAGGTTGCTACCGTTCCCGTGATGGAAAAGGCGGCCTTTGGCATGACGGGCTAAGCCGGCATGCCGAAAAAGATCTATTGCATCGATACAAGCGCGCTGATCGCCGCCTGGTACGAGCGCTACAAGCCCAATCGCTTTCCCAAACTGTGGGAGCAACTGGACCAGCTGGTGACAGACGGTCGAATGGTCTCGTCGACACTGGTGCTCCGCGAATGCAACAAGCAACGCTCTGAAGAGCTGCACGGCTGGCTAAAGCCGCGAGAAACGATGTTCATTGCACCGGATGAACTGGTGCAGCAACAGGTGGATCACATCGTCAACACCTACACGGGCCTCATATCGGCTGGTAAGGAAAAATTCCAGGCCGACCCGTTCGTCATCGCGCTCGCCAAGGTCAACAACTACACCGTCATCACCGAAGAAACCGGCCCCGGCAGCCTCGCGAAGATTCCCGGTGTTTGCAACGCGATGAAGGTCGACTGGCTGAACCTCATGCAGCTGATCGACGAAGAGGATTGGGTGCTAGGTTAATCTGGATTGAACGCCAGTAGTCTTGGTATCTCGCCGTCGGCAGTTCAATTTCGACATTTCCAACAAGATAACGCCGCCTCGCTTTTAATCACCGGGATCGCTCATCCTGCCGCAAGATAAACAGATCACGCCGTTCCACGGGCCATTTTGTCCGCAGGACGGACAGATCCAGCTCGCATGACCGGATGTCGACGTGATACCGGTTCGACCGCTTGATGCCCTAACCGTGACGAGATGACCGCGCTGCTCGACCACTTCCCAACCAGGGGCGATCTGGAGGTACACATCCGGCTGTGCGACCGCGGCCTTTCTGACGAGCACAGGCAGCGAAGCAAGAAGCTCGGTAATGTCCGACTCGGTTATGTCACCCCTGTGCACGGCGGCCTCGACCTTCGCCAGTAGCTTTTCTTTCTTCTCATCGGCGTTGAACGCGTTCGCGATGTGCCGCGCCAGGCCGGCCTTGAGGCGAACGGACGAAATAAAGAGGATAAGGGCAGGCGAAGGTTCAAAGACCTGGCTCGATTTCAGGCGATTGCACCTGGAGCATGAGGGAACCAGGTTCTCAAGACCCGAAAAATCGAAATCGGCTGGAAGGGAATATCGACTGACTATCTCCTCGCGCGTTTCATCCGAAGCTACAGCGTCCAGCGGGATCAGGTGGTCGATCTGAACGTCTTTAAATACGACTTTCTCGGCGCACCAGGCGCAGCAACCATCCCAAGCCTTCCAGAGTCCGAAGCGTTCCGGGCGAGATAGTTGCTTTCGCGTGGGCATCTGGCTATGTCGACTTCTTCGTTGTTGGTGGATCACGCTGGGAGAACGTAGACGCCGAGCCTTCGGGGTCTCGGCGGTTTAGGTTTGACTTGCGTTCCCGCAGACGTAGCCCGATTCCGCCGACAGAAGCGTTTACGATGGTTAGACACTCTCGACAATTGGTCAGGCTTTATCCGCCTCCGGGCTGCGGAGCCGCTCGACTATC
>NZ_JAEMSD010000010.1:3943-10314 GCF_016462955.1 Bradyrhizobium sp.
ACCGCATTGCGAAATCGACGGAGACGAGCTTCGTAGTTGTTTGCACCAAGCAGCGCATCTATGGCCTCATCTTTCAATCGAAGTTCGCGATATCCCTCGATGACGACGTAGAACAACCGTAGAAACCGGCCATGGTCTGCACTTGGGACCATTTCTGCCCTTCTGCGGCCAACTGCGGCGGCATGTCTTCTGGAATTGTGATTTCCAGGTGCATGCGAGCCTTCACAGAGTCGGCAGTGATCCAGTGCTTGTAAAGGGAAGCTATCGGAATGCGCATTGCCTCCCGATCGTCGTTGTTGGTCTGCATGTGATGGACTCTCTCGAGGACGTCCTGACGCGGGCTTAGGCCTCACCGGCTACCACTAGTTGCGGCTCCATGGTAGCCTCTTCGCGGCAGGGGGAGGTACGGCTTGCGAATCGTCCACGTCGAGGTAGTCAATTTTAGAGGAATCAAGCAGCTCTCTTGGCATCCGGCACCGGGCACCAATTGCTTGGTGGGTCCGGGCGATTCGGGGAAAACGACTGTTCTCGATGCCATTGAGCTGGCATTTGCTCCGCGCAACAGCGTCACCTTCGACGACACCGATTTTTACGCTGTTGACCCAAAAGCCAACCCGATCGCGATCACAGTCACCATCGGCGATCTCCCCACGGAATTCCTGAAGGAGGATCGGTACGGTCATTACCTGCGAGGGTGGGACGATACCGCCAAACGACTGGAGGATGAGCCTGATGAAGCGCGTGGGCTGGAGGATGTGCTGTCCATAAGGCTCACTGGGGACCACACCCTTGAAGCGGAGTGGACGCTTTTCAATCAACGGGTAGCGCAAGGCGACCAGAGTTCACGCGCATTAGCCTTTCAAGATCGCCAGGACATCGCCCCAAGCCGACTAGGCCCCTACGCGGACCGGCACCTGGCCTGGGGCCGTCAATCGGTTCTCAACCGGATCACGAAGGGGCCAGCGGCTTCCCGTGGCCTGATGGCAGAGGCAGGCCGGGTCGCGCGCCAAGAGTTCTCGCGGGACTCGAAGACCTTATTCGCGGAGACCATTGAAGAGGTCAAACAAGCGGCGCGGCTGCTGGGCGTGCCGGTCGGTGACGCGTTGCACGCGATGCTTGACGTCCAGGCCATGGGACTGTCGGGTGGCGGCATTTCGCTACACGATGGCAATCTGCCCCTTCGCCGGCTTGGCGTGGGATCGTCACGGTTGTTTACGGCCGCGCTGCAGGATTACGCCCGTGCCAGGGCGTCGGTGGCGCTAATTGACGAGGTTGAACACGGGCTTGAACCTCACCGCATATCGAGGCTGTTGCGACAATTGAAGGAAGAAAGAGCAGGCGGCACTACCAAAGCCCAGGTGTTTATGACGACGCATTCGCCGGTGGTGCTTCAGGAGTTAAGTATTGCCGAGCTGAATGTCGTCAGACGTGACCCTCGAACAGGGATCACAATAGTCGTCCCTGCCAACACGCCCTATCCGGGACTCGATGCCCAAAGCCAGCCACGAGCCAACCCGCAGGCCTATCTGGCGCCGGCCATTCTGGTCTGTGAAGGAAAGACTGAGGTTGGGCTTGTCAGGGGTCTCGACGACTACTGGGTCGGCAAGGGGCACCTGCCGTTCTCCACCGCCGGGATCGTGCCGGTGTCCGGCGGCGGCGTCGACAAGGCACCGGTCATCGCCGGCTACTTCCACGCGCTCGGCTATCGGGTCGGCCTCCTGCTCGACAACGACTGCGAGCCAAAGGACGCTAAGATTCTCAACGAACTCACCTCAGCGGGAGTGACGATCTTCCGCTGGGCCCCAGGCCACGCGACGGAGGATCACCTTTTCCGGGATCTTCCGACCGATGCGGTAGCCACACTCATCAAGGCCGCAGCGGCCATTCAGGATAGCGATCAATCGTTCCTCGACCGTCTCTCCAGCAAGTATTCTAAAAAGCGTTTTAAATCGGTCGCGGAAGTCCAGAAGGCTGCGGATGACTCCGAACTCCGCATTGCCATGGGTGAACTCACAAAATCGAAGGGCAAACCAGGCGAGCGCGGGTGGTTCAAGGACATCAGCCATGCCGAGTGGATCGGACGTAAGCATGTCGGACCGCATCTCGACGAGCTGAAGGGCAAGTTTCCGGAGACAATCGCTGAAATTCGGGCTTGGGTAGATCGTGAGCAATGAGCCTATCGTCGACGCGGTTCTGAGTTCGAGGCTCGGGTCCGTCGTTGCGCCCGCCGGCTGCGGCAAGACCGATTGCATTGCTGACGTGGTGAAGGCCGCGGGCGGCCCGGCCAAATGCCTTGTGCTCACACATACCCTGGCTGGCGTGGATTCACTGCGTCAGCGGATGAAAGAGAAAGACGTCAGCCTTCATCGCACGGACCTGGAGACGATTGCCGGCTGGTCATTGAGATTTGCAGCAGCCTTCCCACGGAGGTCAGGTCTCGCAACGCGCGAGCCGCGTGGTGAGGATTGGCCGGCCGTATACGCCGCTGCCACGCAACTGATTCGCGGCGGATTCGTCACAGGCGTTCTAAAAGCATCTTACCAACGGGTGCTCGTAGACGAATATCAGGACTGCACGGCCGAGCAGCACGCTTTGATCCTCGCGCTGTCGCAGCATCTACCGACTTGCATATTTGGCGATCCGCTGCAGGCCATCTTCGGCTTTCGCAATGAACAGCTAGCAGATTGGAAGGCCGTCACCACTGACTTTCCACAGATCGGCGCGCTCAAAGAGCCTTGGCGATGGAAGCGGGTAAAGAACGACAAGCTCGGGTGCTGGCTCATCGGCATCCGTGACCAGCTGGAACAGCTAAACCGCGTCGACCTGGCCGCGGCGCCGAGATGCGTGTCACGCGTCATTCCGCAGTCGTTGACCAAGCAAGATCTACTTAAGGCGAATATGTCGGCAGGACGTTCGGTCAAGCTTCGAGGCGAAGAGACGCTGATCGTGATCGGCGATAAGGCCAGCGAGCTTATCCGCGGATCACTGGCGGCAAAGCTGAAATGCTCCGCAATCGAACCTGTAGCTTGTCAGACCCTGGGCAGCTTCCTTGCGGAAATTGACGTATGTACGGCACGGGATCGGCTTACTGCGGTCCTTGATCTCGCGGCCGGTGCAATGTCGGGCTTGGCGAGAGCCGCCTTCGAGCGCCGCGTGGTCCGCCTGGCGGGGGGATGGAAGCCGAGAAATAAGATCACCGAATCCGAGCGCGCGGCGCTTGATCTACTCGCATCAAACGAACTCGCCCACGTGCTCAGTCTCCTGGAGTGCTTACGCCGGCAGTCCGGCGTGGTCGCCTTCCGAAGAGAATTGCTATCAGCCGTGCAGAATACCCTCAGGCTGGTGGTCCGTGGAGAGCATTCAACTCTCGCAGAGGCCGCTTGGCATGTTCAGAACAAGATGCGGCACGCCGGGCGGCGCCTGGCGCGGCGGTCTGTCGGGAGCACACTCCTGGTAAAGGGCCTTCAATTTGACCACGCCGTTATCGTTGCGCCGGAGAAGCTGAGCCGCAACGACCTGTATGTCGCGCTCACCCGTGCTTCGCGGACAATTACTGTAGTCTCGGCCACACCAACATTGATCGTAAAGGCGACGCCGCAGCAAAATGTAAGCAAACGGGGCCAAGGACATGAATAATCCGTCCCTCCACCGCCCCTTCAACCCGCCAGCGCAGGCGCCGCTCTGATGCTTCTATTTCTCGCTTCAGTCATCGAACAGCTCGATCTCGCGCTGGAGCAAATCTCCAAGGGAGACGTTCACTACGCCCGATTTGGCATGATGCTTACGGACAATGCCGTCGAACTGATCCTTCATCAAATTGCAAAGGACAAGGCGTCGAATCTCAAAATGTACGCCTGGCAGAAGGAGACATATAAGCATCAGACGGCATTAGATAACGCGCTGGGGCGCAATTTCGATGCGAAAGTTAAATTCGCGAAGATCGCGGGCGGCCTGTCAGACGAGATCGCGCAGACCATTACGACCATGCACGGCTATCGGAATGAGGTTTACCATGTCGGCCTCAAACACGAAAAGCTCCTGCCGGCGCTCGCGCCGTTCTATTTTGATGTCGCGTGCGGCTATCTGAGTTCGTACAGGCCAAAAGGCCTGGGCTGGGGTTCAAACCAGAAATTGCCAGAACGGTCGAAGAAGTATTTCAAGGGCGACCCATTCTTTTCGGTGGGATTCGACGACTTCTCGAACGGTTGTAAAGTGCTCCGTGAGGCATGCAATCACGATCCTCGTCAAACGATCGCCTCTCTGGCCGATGAAATAAATGACGTCATCGAGCAGCAGGACGTCGGGATCGGCATCATTGCGCGCGGCGTTTACGAAGGACAGGAGACGACGCGCGACGTTGCTGTTCTCGATACCCAGGCTTGGCGCCTCGCTTTCTCGAAGGAAGGTCGGGCCTTTGCTGCGGAACGCGGCTGGAACGGCAATATGCACCAGTTTATCGAGTTTCTCCGATCCAACTATCCTCACAAATTTCGATCTGATCCCATCGAATCCTGGAGAGCACAGGCAAGGCGTCTGCGCGCCGGGAAAAACCCGCACGCTGCATTATCGACGTATCAGTCCTTTATGGCGTCGACACAGGATCTTCGCGAAGCCATCGACGAGTCGGCGGCGGCGGCTGAACGGGAGATCGACATGCTGATTGATCGTGCACGTGGCAAGTGATCAAACTGGCTCAGGTTCGCGCAATCGTTCAGCGAGCCTGCGTGCAGCTTCCAATAGCCCTGGCAGGTTTTCTTGCGTGATGTTCCAGATCAGATCCGGATCGACATCCCGATATTCGTGTCGCAGGAAGTTGCCCAGGGTTTCGATCTTACGCCAGGCAATATCCGGTGCGGCTTCCTTCAGTCCGGCAGGCAGGGTCTTGGTGGCCTCCGAGATGATGAGCAATCCATGCTCCACGGCCCGCTGCAGCACCCAAGAATCCTGAAAGCTCAAGCTCGATATCCCAACAAGCGCGCGGCTTATGGCCTCGGCTTCATCGATAATGTGCAAAAGACGGATAACGGGCGTTTTGCTGGGCGCCATCAGAAAACGCGGATGGCCTCGCGTTCAACATCTTCCCGGATGAACTTGGAGAGACCCGTCCGGGTACCGTAGTCGACGTTGACCGGCAGTGCCGCCTTTAGGAGGTCGTAGGCGCCCATGAAGGCGTCGAGATCCAGCTCGGTGCCGGGGGCCCGATCGATAAATACGTCGACGTCGGAATCGGGGCCTGCTTCGTTTCTGGCATAAGAGCCAAACAGGTATAGTCCGTCCACGCCAAAGGCCCGCAACTGCGGTTCTATAGCCCTCAGGCGCGAAATGACTTCTGTCGTCTGCATGCGCGTACAATACCACAGAGATATGGATGACGGCAAAAGCGCCTGCTGACATCTTCCCTCATTGCGGTCGCGGTGCTGACTTGCGCGACACGCATCGTCGTAAAATCGCAAATGCTATTGGCCGCGATGAGGCCGTCCCCGTAGTCAATAGGAGGGACCCGCGCGCTGCCGCGGAGTGCACTCACGGCTTACGCAGCGGCGCGCGTCGGGAGGTTCCTGTTGACCCACGTGGGCGGCCGGAATGGTGCAGCCCAGCCGGTGGTGTATTCTAGGGAAGGCAAGTGCAATCTCTTACTTACGTCTACCGCAATAGGGGATGCATTCCTGGTCAATCTCGGCGCAGACGGTTATTTACATCTCAATGTGTCGGCATAGCCCAGCGGGTAAAGGAGCAAAGTGCAAAACGATCCGATCGAAACCGAGGAAGAGCCTGAATACTACTCACTGCCCGAAGAGGCGATTCAGTTTCTTCCCGAAGAGTGGCGGAACCATTTCCAGGCTATGGCGGACGACGGACGTGCCGTCCTTGAATCTGTCGATAAGGAACTGTCGCAACTCATCAGGATATCGAACTCGTTCACCTCGTTGGTGGCACTGAAGTATGCGGCGGAACGCCTGTCGGAGTACAAATTCGCGGCCGACATGAAGGCCTTTCTGGAACTCGACATGCTCACGACGGCATTCGTCGTGACCTACGTGCGCCTGCATCAGGGTGGAATCGGCAGCGGGTTCGCTCGCGACATCCTTCCGGAGAAACTCCGGCGAGCCCATGATCAGATCATCGATATGAGGAACAAGAGGTTCGCTCATAACGACGGTCATCGCTCTATCTCGAACGCGATGGAGATCGGGCTTGAGGACAAGCGCTTTATTGTCGGGTTTAATCTCACGCTCGAATTCCAAGTTGGAGGCGCCCCAGAGTGGCAAGATTTGGCCAAATTCCTCGACGTGATGACCGTCGAAAAGATAGAAAAGCTGCTCGCCAGGCTCAAGGCAAAAACCGGCCACGACTGGGTTTGGCCGAAAGGT
>NZ_JAEMSD010000010.1:10324-17239 GCF_016462955.1 Bradyrhizobium sp.
CCAGACTGAGCGGCTGGTACGGCTGCTTGATTATTGTGCCGGCCTAGCTCACGGCACGGTTCGCACAAACTGCACCGTCAACGCCTAATGCGTCCTCCCGTCTTCCCAGCTCATCGTGAGCCAGCTGGTCGAGGTCGGGTACGATATGATGATTCTTCCTGGCCGATAGTTTGCCCCTCGCAAGAAGGGATATTTGTCGACATCAAGTGGTTCGAGCAACAACACGAAGCCCAGGCCCAGGATGTTCAAGGCCACCGCTTCGATGTCTTCTTGAGCGTTTGTAAGGGGCTGCAATTGGAAGCGCGGATGATTCGACATCCGGTCGCCCGCGTTCATGGTGCAATACAGTCCAGCACCCTCCGGCCAATGGCGCGGGTCGTCGAGCATGTCGAGTATCGCTGAATCCCACGAGAACGCGCCGGAAAGCGGTGTTCGGCCCCTCGCGAGATTCTTTGAGACGGCGGCGGCTTTGGCGGTCTTTAGAAGCCAGCGCTCAACGTCATGCCCCGAAACAAGGGCGTGCCTCATCCCCTCATCGCGTTCGAGATATGATTTCAGCGACGCAAAGAAGTAGCGCGCTGCGTTGTCGAGCGGATGCAGCGTGCTGTTGTGCTTGGTGCATAGGCAGTTCGTTCGCAGGCTCTGGGGCGCCAGTATCTTCTCCTCGTCTGGCGCAAGCCACGGCAGGCCTCCAATCGAGAACTCACCGTCTCCCATCAGAACTCGTATTACCGACTCCGAGATAATGTGTTCGCCCGAGATGGGGGCGACACAAGATCCCAACTCCTTCATGTAGCACTTGGCCACACTCGACGACGGTGGAAGCGACTTCGGCCCGAGAGTGCAGGCGGGCTTGTGCCACTCCTTGCCATTGAAGCAACAAAGGCGCGCGACCTTCGCCGAGCCGCCCGGACAGGGGCCGTTCAGAACCGCTTCTCGTTTTCGTCTCGCCTCGCCCATCGGCCAACCCCGGATTGTTCGAGGCCTAGCGATAGCCTCTCTTGAGCTTCTTCGTCCAGTTCGAGGCCATAGCGATGTCGGCAGCACCCCGGCTCCGATACGTTTCGATGCGAACCGTGCCAGCGCGGCCGATACGCCCCCATTCCCTAACCAGCGAGCATTCGCCAAACAGCGTTGGCTGGATGTCTAGCTTGTAGAACCGCGCCAGGTTGCGGTGGTTGTCGATGCGGGTGAGCATGATGGCGGTCATGCGGTTTTCTCCTCTTCTTGTTTATCAGGGACGTGCGTAGAAGCCTGGGCCGCGCGCAAATAGCGATGAACGGTTTCGCGGCTGACGCCGAACTTTCGCGCCATGGCAACCTTCTTGGCACCCTCCCGGACGCTCCTGACAAGTTCGCGCACCTGTTCTGCATTTAACGAACGCCGTCGACCCGTGTAGACGCCCCTGGTCTTGGCAAACGTGATGCCTTCCCGCTGCCGCTCGCGGATGAGAGCCCGCTCAAACTCCGCAAAGGAGCCCATGACGTTGAGCAAGAGCTGGGACAGCGGCGAGGCCTCTGCCGTGAACGTGAGGCTCTCCTTGAGAAACTGGACTTGAACGCCCTTGCCGGTGAGCTCTCTGACCAGGCGGCGAAGATCTTCGAGGTTGCGGGCGAGCCGGTCCATGGAGTGGACCACGACCGTGTCCCCTTCCCGCACATAAGCCACCATCTGTGCCAGTGCTGGGCGATCGGTGTCCTTGCCAGAGGCGTGATCGGTGAAGGTACGTTGAAGGGGTATGTCGACGAGCTGACGATCGGTCTTCTGGTCGAGTGTGCTCACCCGTACACAACCGACAACCTGTCCCGTCAAACTCCTACGCTTTCTTTTCGTGGCAGGAAGTCTGAGAGCCGATGCCTCACGTGTCAAGAAAATCCGAAACGAACCCTAGTGATACATGTTCTTTGAAGGCGAGCACTGTGGCATTCGGGTGCACCCTAAAAGCACGCTTGATATTGCCTCTAATCCACGCATAGTTTTGAACATGATCAGCAAAGAGCAGAGAATCGAAGCCATGAAGGGCGTGTTGGCCTCTCTCTTTGCTTCGCAGCGAACCTTGAAGTCGCTCGCCCCTCAGTTCAAATGGGCCGGTCTCGGCAATTTGTTGGGCGACTACGGTGAGTTTATTGCGACTGAGGTGTACGGCCTTCAGCAAGCCTCGCGTGGCGCGAACGGCTACGACGCCGTGGCGCCGGATGGCAAAAAGGTGCAAGTGAAGGCAAACTTCGCTGCATCCCAAATCGGCTTTCGTGGCGAAGCGGATATGCTGCTTTGCTTGAAAATCGACCTAACCGGCGATTGGACGGAAATTTACTACGGTGACTTTGCGCTGGTGAGGAGCGTAGCGCGCTACTCCGCCCGCGATAATAAGCATATGGTGGCGATCTCCGCGTTGCAAAAAATTGCCAAAGCCGGATACGTCGTCAACGGTCCTCTGCCCGCGGCAACTGAAGCGCTCGGCACAGACGAACCAATCTAGCCCTGTCGCACCTGCTTTGATTTGTGCAACGGCCAGCTTGCGGAGAAGACCGGAAGCCAGGGCAAAAGGCCATTCCCGGCCTAGTTGCAGCATGATAAGCTAACCTTTTGGCATTGACGGGGGCGGGCCGGTGTTTGGTCTCTTTGGAAACAAGCCCAAGAAAAGCGTCGACAATGAACTTATTCCGGAGCTGAAGAGCCGCGTCGTTCAGATACAGGAGTCGGCGGGTATCAGCTATCTGGCAATTACCTTGCCGATGCTAGGGCTTGGGAGTTCATTTTCAACGGAAGGCAAGGGCGCTCAAGGGCTCGCGCAAGAGATCAACCGGTTAAGCCGTCAGCTCGAAGAAGAACAGAAGGCGCTTGGCTCGCTAGGTTCAGCAATAATGGACGTTGGCGTCCCTGAGCTGCCACGGCAGCATACCGACATCGCGATTGATCGGCTCGCAGATTTTGCCGATTCATTTTCCAAAAGAGGCTACTCCCTCGACGAGATAGGCCGTGCAATGTCGGCTGTCTCCCATCAGCTGGCGAAGGCGATCGACAAGGACAACCTGCTGATTGTCGGCATGTTGCGCAGGGTGATATCTAGGCTACGGGAGAAGTATCACGCGGAGCAATTCAGGCAAACCGCGAGCGGAGAAACCTGCACCGAAGAATCAATCAAGATCCTGCTTCGTGCCGAATCGAGCGGCTTTATGATCACGATCAGCAACGATAGGACATTTGTTCTGAGCAAAGGCTCGACCGTCAACTATCTGCGGTCCAACTGGGATATAAAGCGTTTTGAGAGCAGCCTGAACAGTCAGACAGATGAGGAAGATCATAGTCGAGATCCCATAGATCGACTTCTCGAACAGGGTCACAAGGCCATTCGTGAGCAAAAGCTCGACAGCGCTATCAGCGCGTTTTCTGCGGCGCTCCGTATCTCGCCAAATGACCGTGACATCTACTTCCACCGAGGCATCGCGTGGAGCAATTCGTATTACAATCGCGGGAAGAAGCTTGGAGACCTCGACAGGGCCGTGGAAGACTACACACGGGCGATTGAAATCGATCCTGAGTTTGCAGAGGGATATTTCCAGCGCGCCGGCCTTCTATCTGCCAAGGACGAAAATGCGGCCTCCATCGCGGACTACGGCATGGCAATCGAAAGAGGCCACAAGGCCTCAAGCTCGTACTATTGTCGTGGTTTGCTATGGCAACGTACTGGGGAAGCCGGAAAGGCGAACGCGCTAGCGGACTTTGCTGGGGCGATACAGACTGGAGACCGCGAAGATCAGTTCATGGCGCTCATGGCTCGGGCAGACGCGCACCATGAATTCGGAGATCTGGAGCTGGCGCTTGATGATCTGAATGCGGCCGAAGCATACCACCCTAAAGGACCACCAGGCCTTTATGGAACGCGCGCGGCAATCTTAATGAAGCTTGAGCGGTATACCGAGGCCGTCGCCGATTTTGGCAAGGGTATAGCTGCAGCTTCGCCTTTGGCCTCGTCGGAGTTCATCGCGAATATGTATGAACAACGTGGTCGGTGCCGCGCGCAGCTCGGCGAAAGCTCACTGGCACGGCAGGACCTTGATGCGGCGGCACAGCTTCGCAGAGGCACTCGCTAGCGAGGACCTCGCTTACTTACTTGCGCGCCCCCCCGCAACCGGCGGTACATGTTGTAAGAACAGCCGCCAAGAACACAGGAGCTTCAGGTGCTGCGGTTCATTTCAGTGGTCAATGCGCTCGTCGCCGGCACGACCTGGGCGGCGGCTGAAACCATTGACGTCAAATACTACGGCAAGCTCGATCTGGCGCCCCTCGCCTGCACGGACATCACCCGCAGCAGCTTCATCAACCGCGCCTGCTATGACAAGGCCCAGCAGTTCATGGTCGTGCAGCTGAGGTCGGTCTATTATCCCTATTGCGAGATGCCTTCCGCGTCGTTTGAGGCTTTCCTCAACGCCCCCTCAATGGGCAAATTCTACAACGCCAACATCAAGGGCACGGGCATGGACGGCCCGTTCGATTGCCGCACCCACCGGCTCCCCAAATACTGACAGACAGGAAGCGCCATGACAGTTTTCACCGGCTTCACCAACATCTTCATCAACAAAGAAGGCATCAAATATCCGAGTGGACGCATCCACAAAACAGCCAATGATGCGGTTGCCGCGCAATCGGACCCGAAGATCGTAGGCAAGGTGCTGGCGGTTGCCCAGGTCACCTGGGAAGAGAAAGACGAGCCGAGCAAGTAGTCGGCCGCAGATACCCCGCCAGCTTCGTGCCAGGTCGTGAGCCTCCGGTTCGCCAACGGCTACGACCGCACAAACGCGCTATTTATGCTGCGTCACCGGGCTTTCTGGTACCTGCGGCAAAAAATATTTCCGTAAAAGTCTGCCGAATCCGGACGGTCAAAGATCTGCGTCTGGCTAAATAATCGGAACGATCGGTGATCGTCTCCCCTGATTTGGGGCCCAAATCTCTCTGACCAAAGGAGGTAAACGTGCACGCGTTTGCTTACGGTCTGGTGACCTTGGGTTACCTGATCCTTTTCATCCTAAGCCTGGGTTCTTGATTCCAGGTCGCGGGGCAGCTTCGGCTGCCCTGCCCTAGCTTCCGCTGCGGCGTATGTCATCGAGCCGCTGCCGAATCCGGCCCGACACGCCCTGCGTCATGTCAATTAGAAGCTTCAATTCGTCCGGCGAGAACGAGATATCACGGATCGACTGGATATCGGTGACAACGCTGCCCTTCAGCGGCCGCACCGAAATCGTTGAGGCGTCGGTGTGAGCGTATTCCTGGCTTCTTAGCTTGAGCAGCCGTTTATGGAAGGCGGTTTGCCCGGGATCGTATTGCAACAGTCTCTCCGGGAAACTGATGCCTTTTCCGCGCCCTCCGGCAAACGGACGGGCATAGGCGACGATCATCGTCGTCGTAAAAGCGGTCTGTTGAAGTGGCACGCTTCCCCGCCGCAAGAACGACAGGGTGTGCCAACCCTTCTTGAGGATATAGTGGGCGCAAGAACTCGCGATGCCCAGGTCGCCGTGTGAGGCGTGCAATTTCTCATAAAGAGCGCGGTCTCTTGGTGAAAGATCTACGTCTTCAATCATCGCCCCCGCCCAATTGCTCGCTTCGGTGTTAAGTAAGGATTTCCATGACGGACATCTTCAAGTTCTGGTCGATCATCGGCAAGGCCGAAACGATCCATCCGCTCGACCGCCCTGTCTTTGCGCGCCTCAACGACTCGCACGGGTTCGACCTGCGTTGCCTGCCGTCGAATTTCGGCGGAAAGCTGCGAACCGCGCCCGTCGTGTTGCTTTACCTGTCGCCTGGCTTTTCGGAAACCGACGTTCGCGTCGCCAGATCGAAAGAAGGCCAGGAGCGGTATGTCAAACAGCGGACCGGGCGGCTTGGGTTCACGGATCATCATCCGGAGGCCGCAAGGTGGCGCAAAGAGCGACTGGCCTGGCTGGGCGCACCGGACGTCGTCAACGAAAAGGTCGCCATCGCCAACATCGGCGCCTATCACTCCCGCACCTTCACTGATCACCATATCCTCGCGGCCCTTCCCTCCAGCCGGGCGATGCTCGATTGGGCGCAGTCAATCCTGTTTCCGCAGGCTGAGCTGGGCGACCGGATGGTCGTCTGCATGAGGGCCGCGAACTTCTGGGGGCTTGAGTCCGGGCGGCGGTATGGCAAGGCGCTGTTCGCGCCACAAACGACGCGTAGCGGCCATATGCGGCGAGGCAAGATGCGCGAGGACATCGAACGGATGGCCCGCCGCTACGTCTAGGGCCGGCACATTTCAAGCTGCTGAGTGACCGGGTTGGCCCGGCTTGACGATGTCGGGCCCTCGTCTCGCCGCCTTGAGGCGGCTGTGCGGCATGGAATCGAATTATTGTTGGTCTTTTTGCCTCATCGAGCGATTTATTATTGGTCTTTTCCGCCAGACAGGAATTCATGTTGGTTGAAGGGACTCAGGCTGAACTCCATCTTATGGGCATGTCAAATTTGGAGATTTTCCGATGCCTGGCGCAAAACGCCGAGGACGCCCCTCGGGAACTGACTACCGGGAAGACCTTGAGGCCCTAGGCTTGGTGGCCAACATATTGACCGACGGGCCCCATCTGCGCCCAGCGGCGGCCATCCGTCAGGTCATGCGCTCACGCAAATGGACGGGAGCATCAGACAACGCCATTCTCACCCGGCTGCAACGGAAGTGGAAAGTCTTCGGTCCGGGTCTACTTGAGTTGGTTCGCGAGCGTCGAGCCCAGCGCCCCATGCCCCAGCCCGCACACGATATCTTCGCGGGCGCGGCTCGCGCCCAATCGCTGGTCGAGAAATACGGCCGGTCGATCGACAGCCTTGCCCGTATGCAGAAGGCCCTGGAAAATCCTGCTCTGCAAGCGTGGATCAGGGGCAATCAGCCTCGATTCGGTCTGGGGC
>NZ_JAEMSD010000010.1:17249-20517 GCF_016462955.1 Bradyrhizobium sp.
TTTACAAAGCAAGTCGAGCTGATGGAGAAGACGTTCAACTCCCCCGCGATGAAAGCCTGGCGAGAGCGGGAACGAGAGATGACGCGGCTGATGCAATCTCCGGCCGTTCAGTTCATGCAAAACTACATGCAGAAGGTGCGGATTGCGGAACACGCCTTTCCGCCGCGCGTGAACTTCCACAAGAAGCTGGTTTGACCGCTTGTCTACGGCGTTGAACCGCCCGAAGGCCGACGCACAAGCAGAGGCCGGCAACAATGCAGCCGCAAGAGCGTCAGCATAGCGCCGCGTAGCGGGACGCGGGACCGACTGCGGCGACGAGACCGGTTAAAAATGGCACCCGGCGCACGCCTCAGTGATAGCGGTGCCGTCAAGCAGAGGCTTGACCGAGTGCCTCCGGCGAGGAGTGCATTATGGCTTCGCGTGAGGGATTGAGACCCGAATGGGCAGAGACGGCGCAGCGGCTCCGGGCGAAGCCTGAAAGCCCGGCCCGGAGGGCACGCCAAACCCAAAGAGGCCCTCCCGTAGGAGAGCCTCAGCATTTCGCAAACAGTATGAAGGCGGCGGCAACGCGCTGCCGGAATTCCGCGTCCTGTGGCAACTCAATTGCCTTTTCGATGACAAGCTGGGCTTCGGCCAACGCTTCGACAGCTCGAATGAATTGATCCTTGCGCCACTGGGGCCACGAGGTCATCTCGATATGCGCGTGGATCGCGTCCAGGAGCGCATCCGCTTCGGCGAGCGAAGCAGCTTCTAGTCGCCCTCCTGGTCGCCCTGGGGTTTCGGTTCGCGAAGCACGATCTTGCCCGAGACCGCAAGGCCCGGCGCAATCACGATGTTGAAGCCCTTGCCGTCGTCGTTCGGCCACGCGGCGCCGATCCGCGTCCACGTTGCCTTCCTGCCGTCGCCGCTAACAACGAACGCGTCGTGTGAGGGCATCTTACTCTCGGCCATGGGTACTCCTTTTCAAACGAGAGGGTGTTTCCAGCGAAACGCTGTGATCCGATGCTGACGCAACGTCACGGGACGTAAAGCTGTCAGGCCGGTTTGTTGCTTAGCGAGGCGGCACCTGAATGTACCCGATGTACGAATGTGGGGTGCCGGGGTGCCCCTGGCCGCGGAGAGGTGTGGAGCGCAGCGCGTGCGCTCCGCTGGCCGCTGGGTGGCGCAGCCCTAAGCGGCCATGGGAAGGGTTCGGGGAGGCTCCCCCTCCCCGATGCCGACAAGTCGGCAACAGGTGCTGAAAGCGCCCTCACTACTGTCTAACGTCAGTAGTGAGGGCGCGATCCCCAAGCACGCTGTTGGAATTTGTCCGACAGATTTGGCCCAAATCCGCCCAAAGATTCTGCAGCCGATGCGGAATAGGCACGGCCTCTGCATTGCGCGAGTGCCGGCGAGTGCCAGAAGCAATTTCGCCAGGCTTGTACGACAAAAAAGGAACCACCCCAGGCCAACCGGCCACGACCTTTTCAATGGAGCAAGATGATGTCGACAAGACAGAAGCGTGCTGGGCGCCACCCAGCAATCCCGCCGCCAGTGCAACCCCACGGGCAATGCCGGCCGCGTACCCAAACGAGGAACGTAATGACAAGGAAACGCTACAAAGACGGCGATGCCGATGCCCAGCAAGGAAGGACGGGCAGCATTCCCGGTGGCGAACCGGTTACAGATCAGAACGAGGCAATGCGGCGTCGCTCGCCGCGTTGACCCGCCCGTCGCGAACTCGCCGAAGGATGCGGAATGCATAGGTGTCCCGTCTCCACGCATCGGAGACTGATTGATTGGCTTAGACATACTGCGGCGATTGAGGGCTGCGCTGAACGGGAGCAGTAGACCCACCCGCGATTATGAATGACCCACCAGGCCGACACACGTCAACGGATCTGCTTGTATACGATTGCCGGCCTCGCCTAGCTCCGACCATGGCAACGGACCGGCATAAATTTGCTGGAGTCCAAAAGCAATTCCACGGTTTCCCCCTCCAAGAAACGAGTGGCGGACGAGACTTTCCTTCGTCCGGAAAACGGGGAGACCACAATGTCAAAGCTTGCCTTTACGTCCCACGCTTCAAGCCGGATGCAGCAACGTGCCATTCCGTACATCGTTGTCGATCTGTTGCATCGATACGGCAGGTCGGCGCGCTCACATCACGCAGATGTCTTGTTCTTCGACAAGAGCGCGGTCAAGCAATTGACGCGAGACATGGGCGGGCCGCGCGGCATGAAGGTCATCGAACGCTGGCTTGATGTCTACGCGGTGGTCGCAGACGACGGCTCGCTTATTACTGTTGCCCATCAAGGTAGGCGCCATCTCCGGCGCCGCTGACCTAGCACGTTCGGTCTAGACCGTCGCCGAAGAAATATTTTGGGGCCGCCGTGCAAAAAGCTCCGAGCTCCCTCCAAGAGATTGATTGAAGTCAACGGGCCAAGTGGCCGAACCAGGAAACTGAAAAATGCTGATCAAGACGCTCGCTATCTTAACCACGACCTCCGCTCTCACCGCCGCTGGCTATGCCGGATTGACGGTCGTATCACCGACCACCGCCAGTACCATCGAAAGCTTCGTCCGCGACAGGGCGCTTGGCTGGAGTGAGTCAGCCTGCCTCGGCAACGCCGAAGGATGCCTCAACAACCGCTACGAAAAGCTGTCTCAGCTGGAGCGGTCTATTGGACAATCGATCGAGGCGGTCAGGGTCGAGTTCAACTCGGTCACTTCGTTGGTTTCCGACCAGGAGCTCCTGGCAGGCAAGAACACCGCTTTCCTAGAACAGGGACGTGCAGCCTACCGTGACAAGGCGGGCTTCCCCGATCAATCGATCATATTTGCCGGCAAAACCTATCCGAGCCTGGACATTTTCCGCTCCCAGCTCGAGCTGCTTTTTCAGGAAAAGACAGCACTGGAGCAAAGTCTGGCGTCGGCCCGCGAACTGCGCAGGAAGTTGAAGGAGCGGCTCGAGGCGCTCATGATCCAGGCCGGACAGATCAGTTTGGCCAAACGGATGGTGCCTGGGCAGTTGCAGCTCGTCAGGGCCAATCAAGTGCTTTCCGATTTCGGCGCAAACGTCGCGATGATCGACGGTATCATCCGCGGCAGCGAGGCCGGCATCAATCAGAGCGAACAGTTGATCCGAACGACGCGTGATCTCGCCGCGCCATCGAAATCCACCGCAAATCCCTCTCGCGCTACTGCCGAAGCGTTTCAGAACTTTCTTCACAACTAGAACAGGTGCTAGCATCCCTAGACCCGCAAGTTGGGGGTCTAGGGCTTGAGG
>NZ_JAEMSD010000010.1:20527-31729 GCF_016462955.1 Bradyrhizobium sp.
GTCTAGGGATTGAGGGATGTCTCGGCTGACAACGGTCGAACTGGGTGTAAGGGATTGTTATGAAAAGCTTTTTTGTTGTCACGCTATTTTGCTTTGTCGCTGCCGGGACCGCTTCCAACGCACAGCAGCGGTTGACGCCGGTCGATCAGTTGCCGGAAGGGCGTCGCATTTCGGGCTGGTTGATTGATCAGGTGAGCTATCCTCGCCGCATTGATGCGGAGGGAGCAGCGCTGGCCCGGTCGTTTGGCTCGCGAGGCGCCCAATCAATATCGGCGGCTCCAAGTTCATTGGAGTATTTGGCCGGCCGAGACAGCAACACAGTTCAATATGGGCGGGCTTTTCTCAAGGTCGATCGTGGCGGGCCACTGACGTTCGTCGTGACTGGTGACATCATCGATTCAACCGTGCCATTCACATCGTGTGAGTTCATCCTGCGCCTTGCAGGCCAGGACATTCTTCGCACGCAGATCAATTCACGAGGTCCGGGCGGGCGGGAACGAGGAGGGCCAGGGGTCGGCAATGCCGTGCCCGATCCTGGTTACTATCGATTGGAATACGTGATCAGCTGCCCTTACGTGACGCGAGCTAGGTATACGATTGCAGTTCGCGGCGAAACGGATGCGAGCCCAAGAAGCTTTGCACAAAGCGAGCTGTTTCACGTTGCGCCATGAGGCCGGCATTCGCGCAGCCTTCCAAAGAATGATCCCGATCTCACCCGAGAAGATTATGCCCAGCTCATATGATGAAAACCATTGGTACGGCATCGGCTGGCGTCGCATGCGCATGCAGATATTTGAAGTCGCATTAGATCGGTCGCAGCAGCTGTTTGCAGAATTGGCCGAAGTGACGATCATACCTCGAGATGCCGCCGCCAGATTCGTAGAGAATGTGACGCGCGATATCGCCAAACGGATGGACCAGGCCATCCGGCTCCAGCTGTCGAACAAAGATGACGAGGATTACCCATCGAGCTCATGGGCCTATGCGCTTCCCTTGTTCGGCGAAATCGATCCTTTGGTCCACGCCCTTACCAAGGATGCCGGCAATTTAAGTGCATCAGGGGGCAAGACAACGCCGCAGCAAGCCTTGTTGGAGATCCTTCGTCAATTCCTCGAAAATTCACGTCGCTTGCAGAGCCCCTCAAGCGCTCAACGGCTGAAAAATTGGGAGGCAATCGATCGCGTGTCGCTCGACATTGCACGTCAGCATGTCGGTACGCCAATTGAATCGCGCAACTCGGATGAACATCTTCTCGCGGTCAGGGACGAGTTGCGCAAGCGATACCCGACCAACAAGAACATCAACCTTTCGCTCGGGACGTTGCGGGCCTATTTCGACGAATTTTGTGCAGAGTGTGAAATCATTCCCTATCAGGAACAGACCGATTTGCGCGCGCTGGAATTCGAAACGGACGTGTGGCCAGCGATGGATCCGTGCGTCGACGCCTTGAAGAAAAAGGACTTGTCCCTTTGGGAAGCGCTGGCGATCGAAACCGAGACATTCGATGACGTGGAGCCCGAGACACGGCAACACTTCATGGCCAGGGTCGGTTTGTCGCGTCGAGCATTCGAGAGCAAGTGGAAGGCCGCGGCCGCTATGCTCAAAGACTGTATAGAAAACTCGTTGGACTTTCAGTTCCGGAGGTCGAGATGACCAACCGATACAATACTCGTCTGCTGTCGGCCATCCTGGGTACCCAGGATGAGCGCAAGGCCACCGGAGCTCTCTCTGAGGAGCGCGCGCGCCAGGCGCTGACCGTGGGACCGCCGCTAAGCCCTGATGAACGGCGATTGATCTGGATGTCGCCTGATGCGCGGGACGTTTTTCTGGCTGTGCGCCGGCAGGTTCGGGCCGACGCAATGGAGCGGGTTCGCGACGCTGGCCTGGGCACCGCTGAACGGCGTCTTGCCGCCAGCGGGGGCAATGCCGACGAGATCGTGGGTAACGGCTTCACCGTGACTGTCTTCAGAGATGATATCCCAGGGGCAGAATGGTCTGTGTCTCTTCAACTGGCTCCCGAATATCTCGCTCTCATCGGATCTTCTACCGCTATCGTTTTGCGCGATTCTGGAGGGCACGTTTGGGTGTCTGGCCTACCGGATTCCCAGGGTTGCGTCAGCGTGGTTTGGGAGTTGAGCACGGAGTCACCGCGAAGCCGGCTGCAAAGATTTAGCCTCGCTCTGGAGCCGTAAGATGCGCTGGGATTGGGGGGCGAAGTCATGGCGATGACTGACTTTGGCTTGTCGCCGGCTGCATACGCCTTGGAAGCGCAAGATATAGCCGCGGGGATTCTAAGCGCGCGCGTCGAGGCATTGTTCGAGAAGCAATGGGGATCGAAATGGCCTCAGCTCGTCCTCGACAAGATGAAGCAGACCGATAATGACAGGAAGCGATCGAATCCGGAATCCAGAGGACGTATTCTATTCAAGGTCGTAAACGGAAAGGCCGAGTGGGACTTTCTCCAGATGCTTCACGCGCTGAGTGATAATGTCCACGCCATTACAAGCTTGTCCAAACAGACTGGGCCCATTCGCGGGCTTTGCTCACGCCTCATCCAGGGACGCAACCAGCTTGCGCACAAGAAGGCCGGCTTCGATCGAAATAACGTCGGCTTCGCCAAAGCTCACATTGAGAGCTTGATTGCGCTAGCCCGATTTCTCCTTGGCGAACAAGACATGGAGCCGGTCAAGCGGCTCTTAAACCACCTGCTGCAAAAGCCGCTTCCTGAAAAGACTCCCGAACGGAAGGAAGCCGGGCGACCCGAAACCGAGGCGGAAACTGCAAGTAAGGCTGAGCTCGCAGAAATTCGGGCGATGCTTCAAGACGTCGCGAAGGTGCTTGACGAGCGCCTGATCGCCCAGCCTTCGGTTGCTGACAAGATAGCAGCACCTCCGGTGTCACTTTCGGCTTCACCGGCGGCGGGCCCCCGTCGCACCCGCCGGCGGACACCCATACCTGCCCCACGAAATGGGCTGGTCGCTTTTCCGATCGTAGCTGAAGGCGCCGATGCGGACCAACATAGTGAGCTGGGTTATTTGTCGTGCGCCCGCTACGAACCTGAAAGCAGGCAAGACTTCCTCTCGCGCGTGATTGGCTTTGAGGGACATGGTCGCTCCGATGCCTACTATCGCATCGTCATGGATGCTCGCGAGGAAGAGACCAATCACGCTAAAGCAAATCTTTATACGCACAGCCGCATAGACCCAGGCGGGTTTGGCGGCGAGAGCTTTGGGCTTGCCGCCGCGCTCGCAGATCGAAGTGCACGCTATGAGTGGGCGGAATCGGTGCGACAATGCCGGATCGTCGCGACCGGCGTCATAACGCGCGCGATGGCCGGAGAAGTCGGAGCAGTCGATAGTTTTCTCGAGAAGCTGAGGCTGCTAGACCGCGAGCTGTCAGAAGATGCAATTTTCGTTTGCCCGGCGGCGAATGTCCGTGCGGCCAATGCAGCCGAAAAAGCCCTTCTCGAGCATCTGAAAAATGCAAAAAGAACGCATATCCGCGCAATCGACAAGATCTCGGAACTCGACGATCTCTTCAGTCAGCCTGAATTAAGGAAACCGCTCACGACGATCGATCGACCGGGTGAGGACATCCCGTCTGGGCTAGAGCTTAGCTCGTCACAGCGGGTCGAACCAAAAAAGCGGATGTCGCTTGCCGCGATTGTTCTGTTCGCGGCATTCGGTGCCGCTGCCCTTCTGTCCACCGTCTTCCTGGCGGCCAGTCTCATTAACAGGGATCGTCTGACTCCGGAACAGGCGCAAAAGATAGCCGATCTGGTTCAGGCGCATGCTGGACGACAGGCACCGACCATGTCGGCCCAGGAATGTGACTTGTTGACGAGGGCTGCGCGGGCCATCGCTGGGATCGAGCCGCGACATCACGATGTGGCAGCGAGTGCCGCTTTGACGGAAGCATCGGCATGCACAAGGCGTCTTACAGATAGCGACGCGCGACTCTCCAAACTCGCAGATGCAAAGCGGCAGATCGTCAGTGGCGGCTTGGCTCTGCCTTCGTGTACGTCGCTTGCGGTCGCCGCCGATCATCTGGAGGCATTCGATCGGGAACGTATGGGCGACATTCACAAGCAGGCGCTTTCAAGCGCCGACGCCTGCAAGCCGCTGCTTGCCGAAAGTGAGAAGAAACTTGCGGATTTTGATCGTCTAGCCGCGGGAGTCGTCGCCTCACGCGAGGATCTTTCCGCATGTGAGGCTTTGATCGCGGCGAGACGTCAGCTTTCGGATCAAGATGTCGCGCGACTTCAGGCCAAGCCGGGTGGCGCTTACGACAAACTGACCGCCTGTACGGCACAGATTGATAGCAGTGACGGCCGAATTAGCGCCTTTCTTAACGCGTCGGATGCATACGCGCCTTCCAATGTCGGAAGCATCGAAGCGCTTGCCACGGCGCGGGCAGGCCTTCAGTCTGCGGATGTCGGGCGGCTCGACCCCACTAAAAAGGACAGACTGCTTGGTACTGCGGCCCAAGCTTCGGAATTGATCAAAGGCAGCGATGCTCGCATTTCTGCGTTCCTCGCGAAATACAGAGAGTGGCGAGCAAGCCCAACACAGCTCAACGCGGTGGCTTTCGATCGCGCGGGGCAGCTGTCGGACTTCGATCGTGGACGGCTGGCTTCATCGGAGGCGCGGAATGCCCAAGCAGAGCTCTCGACGCTTCGTAAGGGCCTTGGTGCGAGTAGGGAACGGTGGGCTCTTGTCGAGCGTTTGACGGCAGCAGCGGCACGCCAGTCGCCTGCGGACTATTGGAGATCGCTTACCGACGCCGTCGCTCGTCTCAACCAGCAGGACAGGGATGCCGCCACTCCAGAACAGTTTGAAACGCTAGAGAAGGCAAACAGCCTTTTGGCTGCGGGGACGCGCAAGACTGTCCCGAGCGATGAGTTCGCAACCATGCCTGCGCCGCGGCGAACACCAGATCGATTGGACGGTTATCAACGACCACCTCCCATTTCAGATGATTTTGCAACAGTGCCCTCTAATTCAAGTCAAAACACTTCACGCCAATAAGATGGTACAGACTATGCTTCGCATCACGGTTCTCGCTTTTTTGGCGTCAGTTCTGGCTATCCCTACGGCTTTGGCGTAGGCTCCACAACAGCAACCACCTAATACGGGTGATATCCTTCATGCCGACCAAGGCCTCCGCGCTTTGGAATTTCAGTGAAGAGATCGTGCCCCGCGTGGTGGTTGTAGCTGGCGGTGGGTCACCGCGTTCGCCGGCGAGCGCCCGATCAGTCCGCCGCTGATTGGCGGGAGGCTGACAGTTAGATCGATGCTCAACGGCGCGATCGTATCCGGCGTCTGCAGCGGGCACGCAGGACGGTCCACTCGCCGTTTTGCTCGAGCGAGATCACGCCGAAGGGACGGACGTTAGCAATCTCGTTGGGGAAAATGCCGACGACTTCAGTCGCGCCGTTTGATCTCGCAGTTGAGCCTCTCGATCGAATTTTTCGAACGCAACTAATGCTTATAGGAGCAGTTGCGAATTATACCTGCCGCGATCCTTCCGTATCGCCCCGAAGGCGCAGATAGGCGACTGATAAGAAAATTCTGATTTCCTTATCAGTCCAGGTGGTCAAACCCTCGTCATGGACGCAAGCCCTTCGGACGGCGCGTCGCCTTCAGGTCATCGTTATGCAGGAAGATATTGCGGCGATCTGAATGTTTCGGCGATCCTTGACGACAAGTTGCGCGCCTTACGACTGGGCCCGTCGCAAGATATTCAACAGCGGACAAACCTCGGCTCCCCAGCTGTTTTCTCTCTAATGAAATCGTCCTTGTATTTCCCGATGTACATTCCGTCTTTCTCCACGTGCTCGATGAACTTCTCGAGCGCCCTGACTACGTCAGCTGGGCTCATAGCCGCTCCAGGCAAAATAACCAGTTCGTCGCGCAGCGCATTTTCGCTGATTTTCGGCACCTTCTTGCCTCGGCTTCTGAGCATCTCGCGATATGCACGCGTTTCTCGCGCATCTTTATTTGACCCATCTGTTACAAATGGTGTCACGGCATAATTACAAAGCGTAATCACTTCGCCTTCGAGAACACTGATGGCATATGCGAGCGTCACTCCCTCATATCCAGAACTGGTCGCCCTATCACCTAAGCATTCATCGCATTCGAACTGATCCACTACTCTCTTCCTCATATTGCTCTCCCGTCGGTTTAGCGCTGAACGAGCAGTCGCTCCTAACTTTACAGGTTTGGTTATGCGCGACATTGATTAGCCGCCACTCCTTGATGAACTCGGATCCGAACTACGCGCATTGGACCCTTCATCCGATGGCAGGTTGACCGCGGATGCGATCACGAAGACAATTACAGGACTGATTTTGGGAGATGAGCGCATGAGCGCCGCGGCTCCCTCGACCGCTCACCTGTCCACCCTGCGCATCCTTTGCCGCACCTTTGCACACGGCGAAGCAGCGATGCTTCTCGTGTGAGAAGTGAAGCAACATACTTCGATCATGATCTACAAGACGGCTACCCCAGGGGTTCGCGCGAGGGATAAACCGCAATCCGTCCCGGGTGAAACGCAACAAACATTCCGCGAAACGCGCACTTGCTCGTTCCCCTGGAATCTGTCAGTCAGAAGTGCGTCGCCAGGCCGGGTCGCCCCGTTAGGCGACCCGGCCGTTGAGGAAGCGCCGCATCACTCCGGCGATAGCTGACTTGCCCTGATGCGTTGGACGGTCTCGTAAGATCGATCAAAATCCTCTTGGCTGTCACGCTTCTTGAGCGTTGCACGCCGTCGCGATGATAGCGCAGCATCGCGAAGTTGGCTTAAGTGCCATTCCAATACATCTGGACGCGCGAACCGCTCGCCCCTGGCTTGCTTTGCAAGCTTCCCCCAGTACTGCTCATACTCCGAGAACTGTTTGAGTGCAGAATTGAACGCTCGGCGATCCACCACTTGATTTGGCTTGCGCTTTATTTCCGATAGCAGTTCCGAGATGCGGTGGGTGGCGACCGCACAGTCTGAAAGGAGCTCCACAACATCAAAGACCCAATGTTCTCTTAGTTGCGCCAACACTTCATCAATTGACGCAGCAATATCCGCCTGATTCTTTGGTGACCTTCTCATTATTGAATACTCCTTGAACTCGTGGATCATGGATTTTGGACAACGTGCTTCGGCTTTGGCTTTCCTTTTGGCATTATCGTTATGCGAGCAATTGACACACTGATCAGCACCGCCGGTGCTTTCATGCCGGAACCGCAGAACGTATCCCTGGAAATTTTACAGGATCGATAACGAGGGGATATTTTCCCCTGATGGAGGCGACACGGCCGTTGAAGTTAGCGGGAGACGACTTCATTGAGCAAGTTGAAGGGGCACGGCAACGCCTACCGTTTCCACTCGCCATCAAGAGTCTCGGTGATATAGTCGCCGCCGGTGTCCTTGCCGATGCAAAGGCCCTCGCGTCGGATCCGCGCCGCCAAATATTCGAGCGTTTCCGCAGCGCTCAACGGCGTCATCATGGGGCCAACAACAACGAACAGTTCGTCATGAAGTTGATCGTCGGCCAACGTCGCTGGCTTTTGACCCCTCTTAATTCGGCTTTCGCGATAGGCTCTTACTTGTTTGGGCCGCGATTCCACCATCAAATCGATTTCGTAGTCGCACTGCGCCGGAAAGCTATCGTCGCCCTTAGCGCCGTAGATCATAGTCGTACCGAATGCCCCTTCGCCGTTCCACAGACGTGAGCTTCCCGCCTCATGGTCAATATCAACTATCTTTGTCATCCTACTCTCCCAAAGCTTCGCACCAACCATTTTACAGGTTCGAGTGTTGAAGGCTGAGGAAGGCGACCTCCCCCTAACAATCAGCATTCGAATGTTGCCTGCCCTTTACTTCCACACCTGAACGCTGTCCGGGCCGACGCGACCATGCTTGAACGTCTTCAACGCATAATCGGCCATCGTCCCACGCGTGATCGGCGTGGCATGAATCCTTGAGAGCACGTCATTATGATAGAAGCACGCCTTGGTGCGAAAGTGCTCATCAAGCGGCACGGTTAAGCGCGATTGCTTGCCCCACAACATTTCTTGCACCTTTCTATGCATATCGGAGCGAGCTGGCGGCCGTGTGAGTGCGATAGCGTTAAAATGGAGACCGTAGTTGATCAGGGATTCCCGGATGGTTGTCTTCTCATGCTTCCATACTGGCAGATCGTGGCAGCCAATAAAGATCGGTCGCAAGTAGCTCCATTCCTCAGAGTTCGGCTTGCGAACAGTGTGTCTGCACAGAATGTCATGAACCCGAGTAACCGCTGAGGTCATGATTTCTCTGCGTTGAAGATCGCTGGCCTTAATGTGATTGAACATAAAGTTCAAAAAGAACGGCTGATAGCCATGTAAGATGTACTCCTCAATCATCTGGTCATAGCCAGCTACGATCTGTTCGCGTTCATGACGGCCAGACATCTATATTCCCATACTGATGATGATGATTTTGGTGATCCCAGAAGGCACAGTTAGCCATATATGGAGACGACGAACCTCCATGTTGCATCATCGCTCCGCTGGGCAACCAGCGGCGCGTCGGCTATGTCTGTCAGAATTAGTAATTTACAAGTCGATGAACTCGTGGGTGGCGCGACTGCCGGAATTTGAAAGGGTGAGCAACTTGCCCACCCTTGATCGCCGGTTTGGCAGAATTGACGGTAAAGCGAATTCAGTCGCTGAGCCGCCGCCGTCGAGACGCTGAGCCATTTATGGCCGATGCTCTTCGGCCAATCGAACAAAGCCTTATCAGTTCTGTCTTGAAGAACTTCCAGTTGCACGGCCGCCAACATTGACTAGAATCGTATCTGCATTCAGCTGAGCGATCATGGCGGGCAAGCAGGCAAAGATTCTAGCGATTGATCACATCGACGATCTCTTGTTTTTCGTCGATCAGACGCGGCATCCACTTCGCAATCGAATTATTATCTTGCTCTCAGTGCGTGCCGGTTTGAGGGCTGCTGAGATTGCGCAGTTGACTTGGGAAATGGTTCTAGAGCCTGATGGCAACGTCGGCTCGGTAATCGAACTTCAAGATCGTATCGCAAAAAAGCGGGGCGGACGGCGTATCCCGCTTCATCCCGAACTCAGGAAGTCGCTCGTGGAGGCTCGCAAGGTTTGCGATGGGTCTGGCCCCGTAATTCGGTCGGAGCGAGGTGGACCAATGACGCCGCTTAGCATCGTAGTCTGGTTCAATCGCGTGTATCGTGAACTGAGCCTAGCAGGGTGCTCATCTCACTCAGGCCGTCGTACGTTCATTACGCGGGCGGCGCGTCTCGTGCACCAAGCCGGTGGTTCCCTCCGTGACGTTCAGTTGCTGGCTGGACATCGCTCCATCCAGACCACGCAACGCTACATTGATGGTGATAGTGACGCACAACGCAAATTGGTCTCTCTTTTGTGAGCCGCTCGAACAAACTGGCGGCAGCTAATTCATGCAGAGAGACGCCTTCGGACCGGGCCAGACAGTTACTGACAACGGTGTGTCAGCTCGCAGGCTCGATGTCATTCATCGACGAGATCGATGATGAGTTCCGCGCAGCCCGGCTAGACATCGCGGTCAAGTCTCACTCCACACCGCCACTTTTTGATTGGCTGGTTGACGTCTTGAGCTTCCAAGGGATCTCGGACCGGGTCGCGCGCGACTACGCCACAAAGCATGGTCGAGCGACGTGGTCACAGCTCGAAAAGAACCTTAAGTCGGCTGAGTGCCCCAAGCTGCGCAGCTATTGGCACTATTCTGATTGTCGATACGACAAGACGAGCCAGACTTGCGCTGAACCCGAGCATTTTGATGTTTGTAAGCTGCCCCGACTTCGCTTGCGCAATGGTCGGCTAAATCAGACCGCTTACTCACTCTTCTTATTCGTTAGGGATGTCGCTGGTGGCGACCTGGTTGATTGGATCCGGGGACAAATCGAAGCTGCGGTCGTCGAACACGAACGCGATCTTTTTGCCGCTCGACAGGCTGCCTTGATCGCGCCGCTCCGGCACGTCTACGGTGTGGGGGAAAAGACCCTCTCGATGGCCTTGTCGACGCTATTGATGGGCGCCCGAGAAGCTGAGCCGGTCTGGTTTGAGACGGGCAAGAACATGGTGGTGGTCGATTCGCTGGCGCACAATTTCCTTCACCGCACCGGAATCTTACACGGCTGCGGTACACCTCACGCCTACGGCCAAGCCTGCTACGCGGAGGGCGGCTGCGCTGCGATCATTCGCAAGATCTCGGCCAGCATCGATTGTCGGCAATTCAACGCTGCCTTTCCTTCGGTTTTCCCGAGATTTGTTCAACATTCGATCTGGCGGTTCTGCGCAGCCGAAGCTGCGAATATTTGCAATGGCAACCGCATAGACGACGGGCTTGCCTGCCAAGACCGGTACTGCCGCTTAGGCTCAAAATGCGACCGAAGGCCACTGAAAATGGCACAATTTCAGTGATTTAGACCGATTTTGACCTTGACGGTATTATAATACTCCGCTAATTTATGGTGTCGGCGATGACCGGCGTTACGCAAAAACCGAACTAGGTGCATCATGAGAGCCAAGCATCGACGAAAGCCAACTCACGTTACCAAGAGATTTTCCATCCAGCCAAAGGGCCCCACCTCCGGGGCCCTTCGCTTTTTCGGGAGGTTGCAATGACAAAGAAACCAGAGAAACCGAAGTCTGAACCACTCTTCGTGATAGGTCTGGATCTCGACAACAAGCCGCGGGGCGGTCGCTTTGACAAGATCGATGATCACGTCGTCAGCGTGGCACTCGATCTTGGCCTAGCCGCGGTAGTCAAGGCATCTGCCGAATTTGCTCAGGTTGCTCAGAAGCTACCGGCGGGTCGGCTGTACGCCTCGGGCAAGGCGTTTATCCCGGCCATCAAAGAGGCTCTGCTGACCGAGCTAATGACCATCCTGCGTAAGCCCGGCGATGCCAGCGAAGCCTACCGGCTCGAAAATCGACCGACGAAGAAAGATGGCGGTGCCCCTGCGGTGCAGTGCAAGTCGCCGATAACATCCGGCCTACCCCGAAGCTGGCAAGAAATCGATGTCGGCCACATGGTGCTCGCCCACGAAGGCTACGAAGATGGCTGGTGGGAGGCTGTCGTCGTGAAGCGGGAGGATGAAATCCTCACTCTTCGCTATCGAGACGCTCCCAAATTGCCTAGCTTTGTTCGACATTTAAG
>NZ_JAEMSD010000010.1:31739-42323 GCF_016462955.1 Bradyrhizobium sp.
ACTTAGTCCCCCGAGGCTTGGCCGAAAACCAAGCCTCCCTTTCCATCACAATTGAGGAGAAACAACCATGTCTCAAGACACGGATCGCATCCGCGCGCTCAATGACACCCTGCGGCAGAACTTATTTAGCGGTCATGCCATCATCACGCCCGGCATCGCCGAGCTCGGTCTCGAAGCATTCATGCGGTTGGCGAGAACAATTGCCATCTTTGATGACTTTCATCATGCGAACGACCCCCACCAAGAGCATGACTTTGGCTCTTTTGAATTCGAAGGCGTCTCAGTTATGTTCAAGATAGACTATTACGACAAGTCGCTAGCATTTCACTCGCCCGACCCGACAAACCCGACCGTGACTGAGCGCATTATCACCATCATGCGGGCTGACGAATATTAGCGCTACGGACGGCGCGACTATCTAGTCGCTCAACAGCTTTGTGAGCGGCACGGAAAGCGCCTCAGCGATGCGGGCCATGGCTAGAAGACTCGGATTGCGCTTACCCCTCTCAATACCGCCGACATACGTCAAATCGAGGTCCGCCTCGAACGCCAGCTTTTCCTGCGTCATCTGACGCTGCCGACGGATCCGCCGGACATTCCTACCCACGATGCTGCGCCAATCCTGCATTTGCTGGATGGAGCAGCATCGGGCATATAGTCTCTAGGGACTATAGTCACTATTCGTCAAAAACTCAACAGACCGTGACGAGAGAGCTGATGACTGACCAAATTTCTCCAAACCCGCCGCCGCTACCGGCCGAGAAGCCAAAGACCAGACGTGGCCTCAAAGTCCTCATAGGATTCTGCGCGGCGGCGTTCTTGATCGCCAACCTGCTCAAGCTCGGCAGCGGGCCGAAGCTCGAAGTCGAGCGTACAGGTTTCTTCCATCAAGGGAACATCATCAAAGTGCTGAACGTGGGTGACAAGGAGGTCACCGTGACGGCGGTCACTGTCAATGATCGGCCCGATTGCAGACCGAATGAGCAGGAGAGTGTTACCTTAAAGGTCGGCGAGAGCATGATCTTCCCCAGCGCATGCCGGATCGTGAGGGCAGATATTCAGACTGACCAAGGCCGCGCGTCGTTTACATTCAGCGGCCCTCCCGATTAATGGGCTGACTGCATCACGCACATCCGCCATGCTGTACGGCGGAGGTGCGTCGATGGCGGAGTCGAGGGCCGTCCAGGCAATAAGATCGCGGAGGCGTATCATGAGCGCGAGTTGGTTGGCCGATGGCAGCATCTGTCCAGTTTGTGGTGGGCCGGGGCGCAGAAGTGCAAGACACCCTGGCGCACTATGTCAGCAATGTCAGGCCGCGGTCGTCGATGAAGTCGGCAGGTTAGTGACATTGGCAAACGAGGGCTTCTCAGGCGGTCTAGAAATCACCGTAGGGAGCAGAATAATCAGGTCACCGAGAGCCGAGAGCTTTCCTCTGTATGTGAACGGCATCGAATGCCGCGCGCGCGAGTACCGCTTCGGCGGTGTTGTAGTGCAGCCTCTCCGGGTCTGGGCGGCGCTTGATGACAAACGAAATTAAGGGAGTGGTTCGGCCCACATCTGGCCCTTGGCCGAACCGCCCTACCCTCAACCTCTACCACCGGGAGGGCGTCGGTAGCGGTTCGGGAGCCCCAAAGAAGGCGGACGTCGGGGTCGAGCTAGGCGCTTGGCATTTGCCAACATCGGCCTTCCCTGTCCGCCAGCCAAGGTTAGATCATCGAGATAGAGATAGCGCATTGCAAAGTAGAGCGTCAGCCGCTCGCCGTGCCTTAGAGGCCATTTACTCTGCTTGAATCTCCGCTGGACCTCACCATGCTCGTCAATGACCTCAATGCCATTCACAATGCAGTCGACCGCGGACACGCGATACGCAAAGGCCGGAGATTTGATCATATAGGCTACCGCCCGAGGCAATCGCCCTAATCCAATGGGCTTGACGCTGGTCGGCTTTGAGCCCCGTTCTAGTTTCTGGTACCAACCTCGCTTCTTTAAGGCACGCAGACGTTTCTGCATCTTCTTCTTCGTGATGCCCCAGACCAGCGCATGTATGTGCCACGAGATACATTGCTTGGCTGCACGGCGATGGTGACCAAGCTGCCAGTTGACGTAGAGAGCCGGTTCAACGACTGCAAAATAGTTTAGCCCGCGAAGACCGTATCTGAGCCTCTCCTTGATCTCGGAAAGCTCAACTTCGGTGAGACCATCCGCCGATTTTACACATGCCCGATCACAGAGCGTGACGAATAGAATTTCCTGATTATGATCGGTACCGTCACCGCCGTCGCAAAAGAAGCGGGCGAGTTCTCCACAAACGATCCGCCCCCAATTAATTCTAGAGTGGCTATTGACGGCCCGTAGCTGATCCGGCCGCTGAGGCTTGATGCGGTGCCGATCTACGGGAGATAGCTTGTGCCGCTTTCGAGAACTCTCGAAAGTAGATAGCATTCTGCTGCGCTCGATGGTCTGCCAATAGGCAATTCGTGAGTTGTCGAAGAAAGAAGGCATGTTCATTCTCACTCTGCTGGGGAACGAACATCATTTACAAGGTAGGTCGCGTAACAGAGATTTGGCTGCTGGCAACTCTAACTCCCTAGTTGGGGGCTCTAACTGCGAGTTTGAGCTGATGAAGTGTTAGAGCAGCAGCAGCAGCAAGCGCCAGAAACAACGACAGCAGCAGCGCCTTCAAACATGTACTGTAGCGCTCCTAGAATTATCCGATACGCAATGCTCCACTCGATGATCGAAGTTCAGCTCCGCAACAGATAGCGCCGTTGAGAAGCAAAGCAACAAACGGCAAAAAGGGTGCGCAACTTGCGCACCCTCTCGAGATTCGCAAATGAGCTTACGGCATTAGCGCACGCAGAAACTCACGCTGCACTTTTGGCGGTTGACTGTCATAAGCAGTTTTGCACATCGAATTCTCCCAAGCGCACTCGAGATCCGTTACGCGCTTGCGAATCTGCGCAACGGTCATTTGAGGTGAGGTTGTCGAGATTGATAACTGCTTCTGGCTAGAAGCGCGAGTTCGAGACATCTTTTTGAGCAACTCGCGTTGCGCAACGATGGTAGGCAGTTTGGATAGCCGCGTCAGAAACGAGCGGTTGTCGTCCAAGCTGCCGGCGCTGGCACGTACAAGCTTTTTATTGATTTCGGCAAACCATTGTGCGCGTAAGCCTCCGCCACTCGTTTCCGATCCCAGCCTATGCTCTTAGCTATCCGGCTGTAGCCCTCGTCATGCGGCTGCTTGCCGCCTTTTTGGTTGGCCACCTGGCTCAAGATTCCTTCGGTCTCGACGAACTTCACCATGTGCTCGGATTCGTCTAGAACGTGCAGGTGGCGGAAGAGGTTCTCGGCCTGCTCCCAGCTTTTCGCTTGCGCCGACGTCAAAATCGCAACCGGGACCTCAGTCAGCCCCAATTTCTTACATGCGGCATGACGGTGTGCTCCGGCGCAAAGTTGGAACTTCGTCGCACCCGTTATCGTCTTTCGGCGAACGACGTCAATGGGCGTGATTTTACCGGTACGAGAAATCGCTTTCGCTAGTCGATCAACCGCTTTCGCATCAATTGGCCGACGCGAAGCTTCGGAGACAGTGATCTTTTCTATCGGGACAGCGATTATGCGCGTGTCCGTTATTCCTTTCGGGCTCTTATTCTTAGGACCCTTGATTATGATGCCTTTGTGCTTCATCGATGATCTCCTATCCTTCGCGCAGAAATTGCTTGATGTCCGTTGGGCTCACGCCCTCGCTAAGCGCCTTCTTCAAGTCTTTCGACCAACGGCTTACGAGCTGCCGGTTGCGGTCGGCGCGATCACCGATGGCGCCCACAATAATATTAATCGGAGAGAGGTTTTTGCGGCGATACTCGCCTCGGAGATTGGCAATCGTTGAAGCGCGATCTTCTAGTAGATCGTCACCATCCCAGTCGATTATCTGCTTGTATATTTCTGCCAGCACCTCGTGGTAGGCGAACCGTTTGCCGAATTGAACTTCACGCACTTCATCTGCTCGCTCATCGAGCCAAGCGTTCAATTCTGGAAAGTTTTGGGAAGCGACAGCCTTAGCGCGCTCCAAGTCGGCCAAACGCTTCGCTTTCGCGGAAAGCGCGGGCTTCGGCAAAACTAACCCGCGGCTGCGGCGGCGTTTTCTGTTTGTCGAGGATGTCATCTGAACCACCGTGGCACTCCCATTTTTGCCTTATTTCACGAGACGTTCTTCGAAAAATTTGAGACCTGGGCATCTTGACGTGAGCACAAAGGTGGTATAATACCATTCACTGTGTGAATCAACCATGACACCCGGGCGCGGACGCGGTTTTGGGGCGGGCGGTGCCGAGTGCAAACCGCCTTCTGATTCAGCGAAACCAGGCAGACCAGTGACTGGCTGCCTTCGAACTAGACTGAGCCTTCGGCCAGTGCGCAACCTGCCCTTCCCGGGCAATGTGTGTTGGCTATGTCTATGGTTCTCGCTCTGCGGGGCTTCTCGGCTTCGTCGCTTTGCTCGTTTTGTCTATACAATCGTCAGACTTCTCATTCGAGCTCCCGTTGTGGAGCCCGACCGTCATGAGCGTGCGCAACGGCGACTCGATCGATTACGTGCCGCGCCTCGCGCATGAGGGGATACGACCGCGATTACTATCAAGGCAGCAAGCTGCCGATTATTGCAACCTTTCGCCGAGTTCGTTCTCAAATTGGGTACGCTTGGGGAAATTGCCGCATCCCCTGCCCGGCACTACCCGGTGGGACCTCAAGGCCATCGACGTTGCCTTGGACAAGTTAAGCGGCCTGCGTTCCGAAACCGAAACATCATCATCGCCCTTGGACGAATGGAGGGAGAAGCGTGCGCGTCGTTCTTAGAGGAGTTCACAAGGTTAAAAGGCGGCTCGCAAACGGCGAGATCAAGCTGCATTTTTATGCATGGCGTGGTGGTCCCGCTATCCACGCGCAGCCTGGTACACCGGACTTCATTCGAGAGTACCATGACGCCCACGCGAGCCTTCGCCGGCCGCGCGCCGGCACATTCATGACGATCATTGCACAGTACAAGGCTGCGCCGGAGTTCACCGGCTTGGCGGCTTCAACTCGCCGCGCCTACCTGGCTTACATCAAACTGATCGAAGATGAGTTCGGCGACCTGCCCTTGGCGGCTCTGGCCGATCGTCGGGTGCGCGGTGAGTTCAAGGCCTGGCGTGACCTGTTCGTAGAGACGCCGCGGAAGGCGGACTATGCCTGGACCACGCTGGCGCGGATCATGTCGTTTGCAAAGGATCGGGGCATCATCGCGATCAACCCGTGCGAACGCGGCGGCCGGCTCTACGTAGCAGACCGCAAGGACAAGATCTGGACCGAGCAAGACATTGCCGCGGTTCTCGCGGTCGCATCTAGCGAGATCCAGCTGGCGCTGATCTTGGCGTTGTGGAGCGGGCAGCGACAGGGGGACCTCCTGCGTCTGCCTTGGTCAGCTTACGAGAGCCCCTACATTCGCGTCCGCCAATCGAAAGGTGGTCGTCGGGTCGCGATGCCCGCGGGCGCCCCCCTGAGGGCCTTGCTCGATGCGACGAACCGCCGGGGGCCGCTCATCCTAACAAACACGCTTGGCCGTCCCTGGACCTCCGATGGCTTTCGTACGTCGTGGGCGAAGGCATGCGAGCGCGCCGGTATCGACGGCCTGACGTTTCATGATTTGCGCGGCACGGCGGTGGTTCGATTGGCGATCGCCGGCGCCAGCGTGCCGCAGATCGCGGCCGTCACCGGTCACTCGTTGAAGGACGTCGAGGCCATTCTCGACGCGCACTATCTCGGTCGTGACATTCAGCTCGCGGAAGCCGCGGTGCTGAAGCTCGAAGCGAGAACAAAACTGTAAACGGTGGTGTAAACGGCGCTGTTCTCGCCGCTTGATCAAACCGCTTAAGTGTTTGATTTTAATGGTGGGCGCACCAGGGCTCGAACCTGGGACCCGCTGATTAAGAGTCAGCTGCTCTACCAACTGAGCTATGCGCCCGAAAGGCGGTCAAAGCCTTGCGAGGCCGGTCGTTTAGCAAAGCGATCGGGGTCTGGCAAGCGATCGGGCGCAAGTTTTCCAAGGCTTCGTCCACGGGTCCCGAAACGCGAAAAGCCGCTGGATTCCAGCGGCTTCGCCAAGGTCGATGGCTCGCGAGCCAGGTCCGTTCAGAGCCGGCCCTCCCGGTCCCGGTCGGGACCGCCGTCGCGGTCGAAACGGTCATGGTGGAAGTGGTCCATGCCCCGCTCCATCATGCGATCCATGCGCTCCATGAAACGGTGGTGCCGCGGGCCGTCTTCGCCGCCGCCGAACGGGCCGCGGGGGCGAGTCAGCACGGCGAGGCGCCGTTTCTGGCCCTCGTCCAGGGTCTTGTAGAGCGGATCGGCGGCATCGGCGATCTTCTTCAGGGCCGCGGAGCTGGCGCCCATGTCCTCGGCGCGCTGGCGCAGGCGGGCGATCGGATCCTCAGGCTTGCCGGCATCCCGCGACGTGTCGCCATCCCTGGACCTATCACCTGGCCCGGCATTCATCCGCGCATTGGCGCGGTCGATGCGCAGCTTGGCGAACTCCCGCACGGCCGTCTCGACCGGCGGCCACAGCTTCTCCTGGTCGGCGTTCAGCTTCAGTCCGGCGTGGACGGCGGCAATCCGGGCATCGACGAAGGCAGCCCGGTCCTCGGGGTTCAAGCGCGTGTGGCGGACGTGCTCTATCCACGGGCGATGATATTGAGCGTAGACCGCGCCCGAGCCGGCGATGCTGAGCACGGCGATGGCAGCGATGGTGAATTTCTTCATGCGGACCTCCTCCAGAAGGATGCCCCGGAGGATGAGCGCAGCGCGGCGGACGCGCAACTTACAACTTGGACAGGGAGCACGAGGTTACGAAGATGTAACGGCCGATTTTACCGCCAACCGCACATCGGAAATTATTGGCAACGAAAAGGCTTCCGTGCCGACCGCACGGAAGCCTTCGTTCATCGTTTGTTACGATCAGTTCGTCGTACTCTTGGCTTCCTTCAGGAACTCGTCGATCAGCCCCTGGCCAATGCGGCCCGCGGCCTCCTTGTAAACCGGCTCCATCGCCTTGCGCATCGCCTCGTCCTGATCGGCCGTGAGCTTGATGATCTCGCTCTTGCCGCTCTTCTTGATCTCGGCCAGCGCGTCGTCGTTCTCCTTCTGCGACTGCGCGTTGCTGAACTCGGTCGCCTCCTTCATCGCCTTCGACAATGGATCACGGATGTCGGCCGGCAGATCGTCCCAGAACTTCTTGTTCACGATCACGACGTAGCCGATATAGCCGTGATTGGTTTCGGTGATGTACTTCTGAACCTCGTGCATCTTCTGGGTGTAGATGTTCGACCAGGTGTTCTCCTGGCCGTCGACAACGCCGGTCTGGAGTGCCTGGTAGACTTCCGAGAACGCCATCACCTGCGGCAGCGAGCCGAGCGACTTGAACTGCGCCTGGATCACGCGCGAGGACTGGATGCGGAACTTGACGCCCTGATAGTCGGCGGGCGTGATCAGCTTCTTGTTCGCGCTCATCTGCTTGAAGCCGTTGTCCCAATAGGCAAGGCCGGTGATGCCCTTGGCATCCAGCAGCTTGAGCAGTTTGGTGCCGAGCGGCCCTTCCGTCACCTTCCGCAGCGTCTTCAGGTCGGGCAGGATGTAGGGCAGGTCGAACACCTCGAACTCGCGGATGCCGAGCGGCCCGAACTTGGAGTTGGACGGCGCCAGCATCTGCACGCTGCCGAGCTGGAGCGCCTCGAGCTCTTCCTTGTCCTTGTAGAGCGTCGAATTCGGATAGACTTCGACCTTGACCTTACCGCCCGTGTATTTCTCGGCAAGCTCCTTGAATTTCTCCGCGCCCTTGCCTTTCGGCGTGTCGGTGGCGACGACGTGGCTGAACTTGATGATGACAGGCGATTGGGCCAACGCCGGCCCGCTCAGCACCAGCGTGGCTATCGATGCCGCAGCCCAGATGAAATTCCGCATGCTTCCTCCCCTGTTTTGCCGGGCGCGCGCGAGCCCCGGCTTGTTTGGTTGGGAGCAGCTTTTATCCCGAACTCGGCCGGGGCGCTATGGCCCCTTCGCAGGGGCCGCCACCTGGGCCCATGCGACCGGCCAGATTCGCCCACCCGGGTTCCTTGAGGCGGCGGATAGCCGCCACCTCCCGGGGTCAGCCGTGCAGGGCCGGTGCGAGCTGGCTCTGCTGAACCACGCCGGGGTCGCTGATCAGCGTGCCTCCATGACCGTCCGACGACAATGCAAAATCGGCCGCGCTGTACTGGCCGAGCAGGCTCAGCGTCGCGGTTTGCGTGCCGTCCGATACCGTCAGTGTGCCGTCGCTGTTGTCGTCGTTCGCCGCATAGCTGAGCGAGGTCACGCCGTCGTTGAACAGGATGTCAGCGAGAGCGATGCTGTCATAGTCCTGCCAGCCGGAGATGGTGCCGGTGAAGCTCGAGGCCTGAGCGAGCACCAGCGCGGCGTCGGGACCTCCGAAGACGACGTCGTCAATCGTACCACCCGCATGCACAAAGGTCAGTGCTCCCGCGCCGATCGTGGTGTCGTCTGCACTGCCGCCGGACTGCACGTGCTGTACGCCCGCCAGAACGGTGGTCCCGATCGCGCTTCCGTACACATATTGCACACCGCCGTTGACGACGGTACCGCTGGCGGTGCCCCAATCGAGTTGATAGCCGCCGGCATTGATCGTAGTCCCGGTCGCAAAGCCGTCCGCATAGACACTCTGCTTGCCGCCCGCGTTGACCGTGGTCAGCGAAGCGGTGCCGTGAAGATACTGGATGGCGCCGTTGCCGATGATGGTTTGGGTTGCACCGCCGTAGACCGCCTGGCTGCCGCCGTCCATCGTGGTGTTGATCGCGTTCCCGCCGGAATAGACGTTCTGTTCGCCGCTATGGATCGTCGTGTCGCTCGCTGTCCCGCCGCCCTGAACGGTCTGCACGCCCGAATTGATCGTCGTCAGGCTCGCCGATCCGAACACGAACTGGTAACCACCGCTGATCGTCGTGGTGATGGTGAAGCCCCAGTCGATCTGGACACCGCCGGCGTTGATGGTGGTCCCGGTGGCGCTGCCCTCGGCATAGACATTCTGGTCGCCGCCGTCATTCACGATGGTCGAGAAGACGTTGTTGTGGACGTGCTGGATGCCGCCGTTCGCGATCGTGGTATCGGTCGCGACACCGAACACGGTCTGCGTGCCGCCGTCGATCGTGGTCTGGCCGGCAAGACCGCCGCCACGGATGTCCTGCTCGCCACCGGCCGCCACCGTTGTGCCATGGGCCGATCCGCCGCTCTGAATATACTGGTTGCCGGAAACCACCGAATCCGTGTCCGAACCGTACACCCACAGGGACGCGCCAGCGGAAACCACCATTCCGGTGGCCGTCCCTTCCAGCGCGACGCCCGCGCCGCTCTCGACCGTGATCTCGGTATAGCCGGCGGCGTCCTCGACGCGCCAGACGCCGCTCCGGATATCGAGCTTCTCGACATCGACCACCGTGCCGAGCAACGAGCCGAAGCCGCTGCCGGACAATTCCAGCGTGTCGATGCCGGCGCCGCCGTCGATGGTGCCTGTGACCACCGAACCCGTGAGGATGTCGATGCTATCGTCCCCCTCCCCCATCATGGCATCGCCGGTGATGATTCCACCGGTGATGAGGGTGTCGTCTCCACCGTCCAGCATGATGTTGCCGAAGATGCTGCCCGTGTTGGTGATGCTGTCGTCCCCCTCCCCCATCATGGCGTCGCCGATGATGGTTCCACCGTTGACGAGCGTATCGTCGCCGCCGTCGAGTGCGATGCTGCCGAAGATGCTGCCCGTGTTGGTGATGCTGTCGTCGAACGCTCCGACGATCGAGATCGCCTCGCCGTTGTTACCGCGGATCGTGCCGTCGTTGATGATCGTGATGGCGCCGAAGGCGCTGCCGTCATCGCTGTCGTTCACCGTGATCGCGCGCTGGTCGCTGGCGATCAGGCCGCCGACCTGGTTGTGGACGAAGCCGCCGCCGATCGCGAGTGCCTCGTTGAGACCGTTCGCGGCGGTGACCAGCCCGACCGCCTGGATCGTGCCGAAATTGTCGATCGACACGAGGCCATCGATGTCGATGCCGTCGGCATCCGCGCCGCCGACTGAGGTTCCGGTAATGGTGCCATGGTTCGTGACGGCGGTGGTCGTAGCCGGCGCGCTGTCCAGGTTGATGCCGGACCCGGCCGCGCCCGTGATCGTCCCGTCATTGTTGACGGTGATCGGCTGATCGCCGGTGATGCCGTGGCGCGCGCCTTCGATGACACCGCCGGCGAAATTGTTGACCACGCCGCCGCTGTTGACCGACTGGAAATCGATCGCGTCGTTACCCGAGGAGGAGGCCGAGGCGTTGTGGCTGACGATCTGTCCGTGATTGTTGATGGTGGCATTGGCGCCTGGACGCAACGCGTCGGCATCGGCGGCGGAAATCACCCCGGTCGCCGCGTTGTTGATGACGGTATTGACGCCGCTCGAATTGACGTCGTCCAGGTCGAGCGCCTGGCCGGCATCGCTGCCGGTGCCGGTGGAGGAGATCGTGCCGG
>NZ_JAEMSD010000641.1 GCF_016462955.1 Bradyrhizobium sp.
GCACACGAAGTCAGCAATGTAATTTCCGATTGGCGATTGGCGACGGATGCCAACGCCATCCATGCGGTTAGCCTTCAGGTGCCGCCACAGCAGTGTTTCGGCGCGCGTCATCGCTCGGCGAAGCTGTTTCGCCCGGCTGCGCTGTCGCTCGCTTACAACTGCGTGCGGCATCCGTGGCTACCCCCCTCCCTGACCCTCCCCCACAAGGGGGGAGGGAACGGGGAGAGTTTTTGTACGGCCACTCACAAACCTCACGTGCTCAGCCCCCCTGCCAGCGTCGGCACCTCCAGCGGCTTGAAGCCGTAGTGGCTCAGCCAGCGGACGTCGCTGTCGAACAGCTGGCGCAAATCGGCGATGCCGTATTTCAGCATGGCGATGCGGTCGATGCCCATGCCCCAGGCAAAGCCCTGGTACTCGTCGGGATCGATGCCGCAAGCGCGCAGCACGTTCGGATGCACCATGCCGCAGCCGAGAATCTCGAGCCAGTCCTCGCCTTCGCCGAAGCGGATCTCGCCCTTGTCGCGGCGGCACTGGATGTCGACTTCCAGCGATGGCTCGGTGAACGGGAAGAACGAGGGACGGAAGCGCATGTTGATGTGGTCGACCTCGAAGAACGCCTTGCAGAACTCGTGCAGGATCCATTTGAGGTGGCCGAGATGCGAGCTCTTGTCGATGACGAGGCCCTCGACCTGGTGGAATTGCGGCGTGTGGGTCGCGTCCGAATCGATGCGATAGGTGCGGCCCGGACAGATCACGCGGATCGGCGGCTTCTGGCTCAGCATGGTGCGCACCTGCACCGGCGAGGTGTGAGTCCGCAGCAGCATGCGCGAGCCGTCCTCCTTCGGATGGAAGAAGAACGTGTCGTGCATCTCGCGCGCGGGATGGCCTACCGGGAAATTCAGCTTGGTGAAGTTGTAGTCGTCGGTCTCGATGTCGGGGCCTTCGGCAACCGAGAATCCCATGTCGGCGAAGATCGTGGTCAGCTCGTCCCAGACCTGGCTCAGCGGATGGATGCGGCCGGCTTCGGCCGCCGCGTCGCGCAGCGGCAGCGTGACGTCGACGGTCTCGGCGGCGAGCCGCGCATCGAGCGCGGCCGACTTCAGCACGTCGCGACGTGCGGCGAGCGCCTGGGTGACTGCATCCTTGGCCTGGTTGATCGCCGCGCCTTGCGTCTTGCGCTCGTCCGGCGACATTTTGCCGAGCGTGGCGAGCAGCGCGGAGATCGAGCCCTTCTTGCCGAGGGCAGCGACGCGCACGGCTTCGAGAGCGGCTTCATCGCCGGCGGCGGCGATTTGTTCGAGGATGGACGTTTCGAGCGTTGCGAGGTCGGACACAGGCAAATCCTTGGCTCTAAATTCGGCTGGGTTGTCGCCGCCCGAAGGCCGTAACGTCAAGCAAAAAGCCGGTCATTTCGGGCTTGCGGGCGGCTGGGTTGAACCCGGCGCGGCGGCCCGGCACCAACGGGGACGAGGAGAGTTTTGCGATGCTTTCGAGATCCCGCCTGGTCGGCCTGGCCCTGCTTCTCTTGCAAGGTGTTTCGGGTGGCGCGGCCGACGCCGAGGAATGCCCGGCCAAATCGACGTCGATGGACGACGTCATCGCTGTCCTCGATGCGGCGCCTGGCTGCGGCGCTGCCATGAAGCTGTTCGAGGCCTGCGCCTATGGCGCCAGCGGCGACGTGCAGTTCGGTGAAGTGGTCGAGAAGAAATGCGAAGCTGATTTCGTCGGCCAGCAGAAGCCGCCGCAGAAGCTCAGCTATCAGCGCGAGTTGCAGGCGTGCGATCGCAAGTACCGGAACAAGTCCGGCACCATGTATCTCTCGTTCACGGCCTTTTGCCGGGCGCAGGTCGCCCAGCGCTACTCGCAGCGCGCGTTGAAGGCTGCGGGCCCAAAGGCCCGCTAGCGCCGGCCTCAGGCCGCCAGCGCGGCCTTGGCCTTCTCGGCGATCGCCTGGAACGCGGCGGGCTCGCTGATCGCCAGATCCGACAGCACCTTGCGGTCCACGGTGATCCCGGACTTGGCCATGCCGTCGATAAATCGGCTGTAGGTCAGGCCGAACGGACGGACGGCCGCGTTGATGCGCTGGATCCAGAGCGCGCGGAACGTGCGCTTCTTGCGCTTGCGGTCGCGGAAGGCGTATTGCATCGCCTTCTCCACGGCCGGCTTGGCGGCACGGATGGTGTTCTTGCGGCGGCCATAGAAACCCTTGGCGGCCTTGTAGACTTTCTTGTGCTTGGCGTGGGCGGTCACACCGCGTTTGACGCGAGACATGACGAAATCCTTCAGAGATGACTTTGGTTAGCGGATCGCCGCGGGATGCGCGGCACGGCTGGCAATGATCGTGGACGCGATCAGGCGTTCGGCAAGAAGTACTTCTTGACGTTGTCGCCGTCGGTCTTGAACAGCACGCGGGTGCCGCGGAGCTGACGGATCTGCTTCTTCGTCCGCTTGATCATGCCGTGGCGCTTGCCGCGCTGGGCGTGCATCACTTTGCCGGTGGCAGTCACCTTGAAGCGCTTTTTAGCGCCCGATTTGGTCTTCAGCTTGGGCATTTGGCTCTCCTAATGGCCGCAGATATCCGCCCGCAAGGGCGGCTGGACCGTCAAAAATGCTCGTTAGAGCGTTGATTGTGCTCAAGTTTTGCGAACAAGCGCGAAACCCGCACGAGACACCGCCACGGCAGCCCGTAAATCAGCCGGGCGATGAAGGCTGGGCTTATGACAGAGGAAGGGCAAAATGGCAACGATGAACCGCTGGAACTTGCCCGCCGACTATTGGAGGCTGTCACCCGCATTACAAGCCTACTCGTTCTGAAACAGGTCCAAAATGGCCCATTTTCTGCAATTTCCGATTTCACTGGCCGGTTTTGCCCGTCCCCGCCATCTGGCGCTGTTTGCCGTGATCGCCGCGGCTGCGCTGCCACAGGCCGCCGATGCCCGCGCCGGCGTCTATGACGGTATCTGGAACGTGACCTTCGCCACCACCCGCGGCAATTGCAGCTCGGGCTACAGCGTTCCCTTCACCGTCACGGGCAGCCGCGTCTCCTCCGCTGGCGGCGGCCGGGTCTCCGGCACGGTCAGGCGCAGCGGCGCGGTCGCCGTCCAGGTCTCGGTCGGCGCCTCCCGTGCCAGCGGCGGCGGCCGCCTCGCCGGCGTGAGCGGAACGGGATCTTGGAAAGGCGTCATCTCCGGCGACCAGTGCAGCGGCACCTGGCAGGCGACCAGGACGTAGCTGTCGCCGCGATGGCGGTCGGCTCCCTCCCCCGCCTGCGCTACTATGTTCACACATCTCTGTCGGAGCCTTCTGCCCGCCAATCCGGAAATGC
>NZ_JAEMSD010000642.1:0-1379 GCF_016462955.1 Bradyrhizobium sp.
ATTCTGCACGGTGATGTCGAACGGCGGCTGGGGCTGATATTCCAGCATCAGCTGCAGATTTTTCGCGACGTCTTCGCCGCACAGTTCGGCGGCGACCTGGAAGCCGAAATCGATACCGGCGGTGACACCGCCGCCGGAAATGCGGTTGCGGTCGACCACGACGCGTTCATCGACGGCGATGGCGCCGAAGGCGGCGAGCTGGTCGCTCATCAGCCAATGGCAGGCCGACCTGTAGCCGTCGATCAGGCCCGCGGCGCCGAGGACCAGGCAACCGGCGCAAACCGAGGTGATGTAGCGCGCCGGCCCGCCCTTGTCGCGAACGAAGGCAATCACCTCGTCATCGTCCATGATGGCGACCTGCCCCGGGCCGCCGCCGATGCAGAACACGTCGAGGTCAGGACAATCGGCGAAGGTCGTGGTCGGCAGCAACGGCAGACCGACGTCGCTGACCACGGGCTCGATCCGCTTCCACAGCAGGTGCATGCGAACGTTCGGCAGGCGGGCAAACACCTCGAAGGGGCCGGTGACGTCCAGTTGCGTCATCCCGGGATAGTACAGAATTCCGATCTCGATCCGCTTGCCGGTCATGTGGCCCTCCTGCGTTGGACGGACCGATGTTGACAGCGGAGGCTGTTTGCCGAAATGTCATAATACACGCAATTCCTGCCAAGCCTTCCCTGGCAAAAAGGCGCTGCCGATGGCCCGTTCCGCCGCCCGCCGTGTGGTCTTCGTCCTGTTCGACGATTGCCTGCTGCTCGACTTCGCAGGGCCGCTGCAGGCCATCGAGCTGGCCTGCGAAACGTTCGAAGCCGGACGCGCGCCCTATGTCTGGCAGATCTGTTCGCTGAAGGGCGGGCCGGTCAAAACCTCGTCCGGCCTGGAGGTCATGACGACCGCCCTCGCCGACTGCGACCGCAAGTCCATCGACACGCTGATGGTCGGTGGCGGTCCCGGCGTCCACCGCGCCGCTGCAGACGCCGCGCTGGTCGATTGGTTTCGCCTGGCGGCGCCGAAGGCAAGGCGCGTCTGCTCGGTCTGCACCGGGACGTTCGTCCTGGCTGCGGCCGGGCTGCTGCACGGGCGGCGCGCGGTCACCCACTGGGGCTCCTGCGACCTGCTTCGCGCAAAACATCCCGACGTGTCGGTTCAGGTCGATCCGGTCTTCGTGCATGATCGCGGCATCTGGACATCCGCCGGCGTGACGGCCGGCATCGATCTGGCGCTCACGCTGCTGGAAGACGATCTCGGCCATCGCGAGGCCATGCGCATCGCGCGCCGCCTCGTCGTCTTCCTCAAGCGGCCCGGCGGGCAGGCGCAATTCAGCGTGCCGCTGTCAATGCAGGCCTCGGAAGATCGGGCGCTCGAGAAGATTTCGAACT
>NZ_JAEMSD010000642.1:1389-2728 GCF_016462955.1 Bradyrhizobium sp.
GAAAGTCTCGCCGAACGAGCTGGCATGAGCCCCCGCACCTTCGCGCGCGTCTTTCGCCAGAAGACCGGCCGCACCCCCGGCAAGGCGGTGGAAGAGCTTCGCGTCGAGGCCGCCCGCCGCGCGCTGGAAGAGTCCGCCGCTCCCATCAAGGAGATCGCCGCGCGCACAGGCTTTCAAAACGAGGAGCATCTGCGCCGCGCGTTCCGCCGCCGCCTCAACGTGCTGCCGCATGACTATCGGATTCGATTCTATCAAGGGGAGAGGCAATGAGCGGAGGGCGGGTTGCCTGAGCTTCGCGCGTTCAGCGAATGGTTGGCTCGTCATATGGCGAATGACGTGATCCCGCCGCGGGTGCGCGCCATTCACAATCACAGCGCGTCCGCAAGGGCGCGCGGCTCGACGAGCAGGCCCTGTCGTTCGTAACGGCGGCGAGTCCTGCTGAAGCGGACGACGACCGCATATCGGGCACTGTTCGCCTTCGCGCGCCGCGTGAGCAGGGCATCGCCGGCCGGCAGAAATTCGAGATCATCGAGGCCAACGCAGTGCAGACAGGCCGGGCCAGGAGGCTCCATCATCAGGAGACCACCGGAGCCGCCGCAGCGATGGCACGTCCACTCCTGGTTCAACGGCTGGATCACCACCAGTTCCGGGGCGCGGCTCGCCTTCTCCGCCAGGCGTTCGCGCTTCGCCTCGGAGAGTTGCGGCGACACCCGATGTGTCCGGTATGACGCCTCGATTCCGGGATCTCCGCTTCGGCTGAAGCGCAACTCCCGGCGTTGCGGCGTACGATTTGCACCTGGGACGTTCTTGATGACGGCCGGCGCAATCATCCCGTTTGAAATTGAAATGCTCGATCCGGTCTGCAGGCTGCTGCCGCAGAACCTCGGCAACAGTAGGCTGAGCCGGATAGTCGACGACAGGCGCTTCGCCGAAGCCGTCTACAAGGTGGCCCTCGCGGGCAGCGTCATGGATCGCATGGGGTATTTTGATGACCGCGGTCGACTCTGACCTCGGAGCTACGGGTTCGCGAAGCGGTGAGCACCCAACGGCAAGAGACGGGCGATCCTGGCATCAGGCTGCGAGGGAACTATCCGGCTTGGGCAGCCCTTGAAATTTGGCATATATCGGCATATGCTTGAGGCCTATGCCTTGGAGATAAACCGTGCCTGACCGTAGACACGTCAGACTATTCCGCAACGGTCGCAATCAGGCGGTTCGCATTCCCGTCGAGTTCGAGTTGCCCGGCGACGAAGCGATCATGCATCGCGACGGCGATCGTCTGGTGATCGAGCCGGTGCGTAAGCGCGGACTGGTCGGCCTGCTCAAAACAATGAAGCCG
>NZ_JAEMSD010000642.1:2738-3324 GCF_016462955.1 Bradyrhizobium sp.
GCGCTACATGCTGGACACGAACATCGTTTCCGACCTGATAAGAAATCCGCAGGGCAAAGTTGCAAGGCGGATCGCCAAACTGGGCGAGGACAAGATCTGTATCAGCATTATCGTGGCGGCCGAACTGCGCTACGGCTGCGCGAAGAGCGGATCGAAGCGACTGCTCAAAGCTGTCGAAGACCTGCTCGGCGAGATAAATGTGCTGCCGTTCGAAGTGCCCGCCGACACCGAATACGGCGGAATTCGCGCCAAACTGGAGGCGGCGGGAAAGCCGATCGGCGGCAACGACCTGCTGATCGCCGCCCATGCTTATGCGACTGGCGCCACGATTGTGACCGCCAATACCAGCGAGTTCAAACGTATCGTCGGCCTGAACGTGGAGAATTGGCTTGCTTAAGAACACTTACGAGCAAACCAACCAAGTTTAGCGGCCCAAACAGACGCGGGTGGAGCAATGAGAGGGCCGATCCCAGGCCCCGAGTTCGCAGTCACATTCTGAATGGCGGCGATTTGGCGCTCCCTAGGGGAATCGAACCCCTGTTTCAGCCTTGAGAGGGCCGCGTCCTAACCGCTAGACGAAGGGAGC
>NZ_JAEMSD010000643.1 GCF_016462955.1 Bradyrhizobium sp.
ATCGCGCTGTGGTCGACCGGATAGACCGGGGTCCCCAGCGCGCGCGTACGCACCTGCATCGAGCAGGCGCGCTCCAAATGATACATGCGTTCGAACGCGGAGGCGACCGAGCGGCCGACCGTCAGCGTGCCGTGGTTGCGCAGCAGCATGTGGTTGTGGTCGCCGAGATCCTTTTGCAGCCGCGGCCGCTCGTCGTGATCGAGCGCGATGCCTTCATAGTCGTGATAGGCGAGGTCGTGGGTGACGAGCTGCGCGGTCTGGTTCAGCGGCAGCAGGCCTTCCGCGCTGCTCGACACCGCGGTGCCGTCGAGGGTGTGGAGATGCAGCACGCAGATCGCGTCCTCGCGCACCTCGTGGATCGCCGAATGGATGGTGAAGCCGGCAGGGTTGATGCTGTATTCGCTCTCGGAGAGCTGGTTGCCGTGCAGGTCGACCTTGACGAGACTGGACGCGGTGATCTCGTCGAACATCAGCCCGTAGGGATTGATGAGGAAGTGATGGTCGGGGCCGGGCACGCGCGCCGAGATGTGGGTGTCGACCAGGTCGTCCCAGCCGTACAGCGCGACCAGGCGATAGCAGGCGGCCAGATTGACCCGTTGCTGCCACTCCGCCTCCGTCATATTGGAGGGCACTTCCCTCAGGCGGGCTTCTGCTGGCGACATGGCTGATCTCTCCGAAACATCGTTGTTGCGGAGCGGGAGCGTAGTCGCGGGCGAGACCGGCAGCAAGGCGCATCGGAAGCGCGGCAGGCCAGCGCCGCCCGCATGCTTGTCCGTCTTGGCCGAAGAGCGAAGGCGGAAGCGATGCGGCTTTGGAGAAGATGATTACGGCGCCGGGATCGACAGCAGGCCGGAAATGGCGCGGCCTCGGATGTCGTAGACGCGGGCGAACACCACGTCGTCGCGCTTGATCTCGACCATGACGGGCGCGGTGAGGCCCTTGCAGTAGAACTCGCCGAGCGTCATGGCGAAATCGGCCGCGTTGGAATCCCAGCCGATGGTGAAGTCGGGCCCGAGCGCGACCTGGGCCGGGCGCTGCGGACCGCACACCGCGACCTTCCATTTGCGGTTTGCGGGCGGCACTTCCTGGCGCTCGACCAGCTGCTCGCGCAATTCGTCGGAGGCCTGCTTCAGCGCGAGGCCCCAATAGTCCAGCATGAAACGGTTGTCGGCGCCGCGGACGGTGCCCGCGACGTGGTTGAAATGGCTGTACTGATACGGATGCAGCCGGATCATCTCGGCGAGCGGGAGCGCGAGGCCGAAGCAGAACACCGCCAGCACGACCGGCTGCCAGGTGCGGTGATTGGCGCGCAGGCGCTCCATGGTCCAGGCGAACGCGACGCCGCCGAGCACCGCCATCGGCGGGATCACGAAGACGAAATGGCGGATGCCGTTGTAGAGCGCAGGGCGCTTCACCATCGCGATCGCGAGCGGCAGCGTGGCAGCCAGCGTCAGCATCAGCAGGATGGTCTTGCGGCGCGCCGGAACCTCGCGCCGCGGCAGCATGGCGAAGGTGCTGAACACCGCGCCCGCCGTCAGCACCAGCATCACCTCGGGCAGCTGCAGTGCGAACAGCGTCGGCAGATAGGACCAGGGCATGTCCGGGACCGACACGATCGCGCCGTCGAACATCTCCTTCCACGGCTTCTCGAAGAAATGCGAGAAGTAGGTCAGCGCCTCGAACGGATTGCCGGGCCGCATGATCGACCACGGCCAGATCAGGCCCATCACGAGGTAGCCGAGCACGAGGCCGGGCAGCAGCACGTAGACGACATGGGCAAAGCGGCGGGCCGACTCGCGCAAACCTTCGTTGCGCAATTCCTCCAGCAACAGCGGTACGAAGCCGACCATGGCGTAGACCAGCGCGAGGCCGCCGAGAATGCGGCAGCCCAGCGCAAGGCCGGCACCCAGGCCAACGATCAGGATCGTGCGCGGCGACGGCTGCGGATATTCCTCGGCGAGCCGGACGAGCCCGAGCATCAGGATGATCATGGCCACTGCGAAGGGCGCATCCTTCGGGTTCATGAACATGTGGCCGTAGAAGGTCGGGCATAGCGCGAGCAGCAGCAGTGCGGCAAGACCGGCAAGGGGCCCGCCGACGCGGCGGCCGAGCCGCCACGTCACCGCAAGCCCGATCACGCCGACGATGGCGCCGACCAGACGGCGCGTCTCGAACAGCTCGAGCGGAATGACCTTGTGCAGGAGGGCCGCGGCCATATCGAAGCCGCCGCCATACATGTAGAGATTGGCGAAGGAGAGCGCCGCGGTGTCCTTGAAGCCGGAACCGAACATGCGCAGCAGCAGGTCGGCATATTCAGCGTGGGTGTAGTCGTCCCAGCCGAGCCCGTAGTCGCGGAAGGTCAAGCCTGCGATGACGGCGACCGCGGCCAGCACCAGCATGGCGAGATCGTCGCAAGTTCGTTCGATCGAGCGCCGTTGAGGCGTGTCGATCGCCGACGTCGTGATGGATGTCATGGCTATCGGTGCCCCGGAATCCCCTCTTGGCCCTGCTGGCGCGCGCGGGCCTCAACCCCGGACTCCGTATAGCGCAGTTCCATTACCAAGTAATTGGGCATTATGGCTAAAATCCTGATGCGACGCAGCAATTCCGGGTTGGCCGCAATTCCGATAATCTTGAGTGCGGCCTAAGCCCTACCAACCCGCAGCTGAAGGGAATGTGAATAAGTCCCTGATTTCCTTCCCTTTAGGAACGCCGCCCAGAATTGGCCGTTGGCGTGGAACATCGTATGACGGTATCGTGGCGAAGCGGTTGTCGCGGCGGGTGCGCGGCCGGGGGTGAGTTCGATGAATTTGGCATTGCTGATCGCGGGGATCTGCGCCGTCCTGGCGGGCCTCCTTGCGGTCATTTTCGGCCTGACAATCAGTGAATTCAGCCTCGGCGGAACGCTCATAATCGCTGGCACCATTGCCGTCTGCTCCGGAATGTTACTGGTCGGCCTGCATCTGGTGCTGCTTGAACTGAAGGGCATTGCGCGCCGGCTGACCGATGCTGTGGCCTCGTCCGAGGTTCGGGTCAGGCCCGTTCTGCCGGGGCTCGCGGTGCCGGACGCCGGCACACCCGAGCCGGTCGCCGCTGCGACGGCGCGAGCCGAGTCGGCGCCGGCACGGCCGCCAGCAAGTCCGCCGCCATGGCAGAGCGAAGCTGCCGCGCGCGAGCGTTCGCGCGCCGAGGGACCGCAGGAGGGCGAAGCTGCTGCGCCGCCCGCCGCTGCGGAAGCGCCGCGCCGGCGCAACCTGCTGTTCGCCTCGACCTCGCGCAAGGAGCGCGAACGCGCGGAGGCGAAACTGCCCGAAGA
>NZ_JAEMSD010000179.1:0-2055 GCF_016462955.1 Bradyrhizobium sp.
ATAGATCTTGTTGACGAGATAGGCGGCTGGTTTGCGGGTGGTGACGCGCCGATGGATGAGACCGAGGATGGTCTTGCCTTCCGCGGCGGTGACGCGCGCGTTGGCGAAGGTGTCGAGCTGCTCGGGATGCAGATGCAGGGCCTCGCAGACCAGGAAGGCGGCTTCCGCCACTGGATCGGTGGTGCCGTGAGCAAAAGCGAGCCTGGCCTCGACGAAGCGGCTCACCGCATACCGGACGAGGTCGAGCAGGGTGAGGAGCTCGCCGGGCCGCACCTTCGCAAGCCGCGGCGCGGCGCGGCCGCGCGCGGACTTTTTTGCAGCTTTTGCCATCAGGGTTTGGTCCAGCGTGCGGCGGCTTCGTCGTCGCGGGTGTGGGCCACGACCCAGCCGGTGCCGGTGGCGCTCTCTTCCTTCTTCCAGAACGGCGCGTTGGTCTTGAGATAGTCCATCAGGAACTCGGCCGCTTGGAACGCGGCCTGGCGGTGCTGCGAGGCAGTCAGCACCAGCACAATGTTCTGGCCCGGCATGAAGCGGCCCACGCGGTGGATCACGGTGATTCCGTTCAGCGGCCAGCGCGACACAGCCTCGTCAGTATGGCGCCTGATCTCTTCCTCGGCCATACCGGGGTAATGTTCGAGCGTCAGCGCGGCGACCTTGGCGCTGTCCTCATCGGCACGGCAGATGCCCGAGAAGCTCACGACGGCGCCGATGTCGGTTCGGCTTTGGGTCAGGACGGCGATCTCGCGGGCGATGTCGAAATCAGCCTCCTGGATGCGGATGGTGACGGGGCAGGCGGTGTCAGGCGATGCCATAGCCTAGCCACCGGTCATCGGCGGGAAGAAAGCGATTTCGCGGGCGCCTGCGATCACAGCGTCCGATTTGACATGCGCGTGGTCGATCGCTGCGCGGATCACCTTCGGCTTCTCGAACGCATAGGCATAGGCCTCGCTCCGGGCGGACAGCCAGGCGATCAGCTCTTCGACGGTGCGCACGCTGGCCGGCGGCTCGATCGTCTCCTCCGCCTTGCCGACGCGCTCGCGCACCCAGGCGAAATACTTCACCTTCATCCCTCGTCCTCCTCGATGAGGTGATGGATGCCGGCTCGGAAATAATCGTATCCGGTGTACATGGTGAGAATCGCCGAGGCCCACAGCAGAGCGAGGCCAATCATCGAGACGACGGGTACCACGATGTCACCCGCCGGACCGGCGAGCAGGAAGCCGATCGCAATCAGCTGGACCGTGGTCTTCCACTTCGCAAGCTTGGTCACGGGAACGCTGACTCGGAGCGCAGCGAGGTATTCGCGCAGGCCCGAAACCAGGATCTCGCGGCACAGGATCACGATGGCGGCCCACAGCGACCAGCCGTGGATGATGCCGTCGGCCGCCAGCATCAAGAGGCAGGACGCGACCAGCAACTTGTCGGCGATCGGATCGAGCATCCGGCCGAAGGCCGATTGTTGATTCCAGATTCGCGCATAGTAGCCGTCGAGGTAATCGGTGATCGCAGCGGCAATGAAGATGGCGACCGCGAGCCAGCGCAGCCAGAGCGGCTGATCGAGGATCGACTGCGCATAGATGCACCCGACCACGACCGGGATCGCGGCGATCCGGCCATAGGTTAGGATGTTGGGGAGGGACATCGCGCGGCTGGTGGTCCCTCGTGTGGTGGCGATGTTCATCCGTGCTACCAATACCGCTCAAGCCTGAAGGTCAACCGTTCCACTCTCCAAATGAGGTGCGGACACGACGATCATATGACTGCGATCCCCCTTTAATTCATCCCGGCTGCGGATGGAAATACTCGAAAATCCTGCGGGCGCTCTCCGCGCTGACCCCCGGAACCTTGCCGAGATCGGCGATCGAGGCCCGTTCGATCTCCTTCAAGGTCCCGAAATGATGCAGCAGGGCACGTTTGCGTGACGGGCCGATGCCCGGAATTTCCTGCAAACCGGCCTCGCGGATGTCCTTCTTGCGCAGCTTTCGGTGCGAGCCGATGACGAAGCGGTGGGCCTCGTCGCGCAGGCGCTGGATGAAATAGAGCACGGGATCGCGC
>NZ_JAEMSD010000179.1:2065-12266 GCF_016462955.1 Bradyrhizobium sp.
GCTCCAGCTTGATCGCCTCGCGTTCCGGCTTGTACAGGGTCTCGCGGCCGGCATCGCGGTCCGGTCGCTTGGCGACCGCCATCAGCGACACCTGGGTGAGGCCGAGATTTGCGAAGATCTCGCGCACGGCGTTGAGCTGGCCGCGGCCGCCGTCGATGATCACGAGGTCGGGCCATTGCGGGAAATCGTCGTCCCTGGCCTTGTTGCTTTCCTTGGAGCCGGCGTCCTCGGGGGGATTGATCAGGCGCTTGAAACGGCGCTCGAGCACCTCGCGCATCATGGCGAAGTCGTCGCCGGGCGTGATCCCTTCCGACTTGATGTTGAACTTGCGGTACTGGTTCTTCACGAAGCCGTCGGGGCCTGCGACGATCATGGCGCCGACCGCATTGGTGCCCTGGATATGGCTGTTGTCGTAGACCTCGATGCGCTTGGGCGAATGCGGCAGGCTCAGCGTTGCGGCCATGGCGTTGAGCAGGCGGCTCTGGGTGGCGGTGTCCGCGAGCTTGCGGCCGAGCGCCTCCCGCGCGTTGGTCAGCGCGTGGGTGACGAGCTCCTTCTTCTCGCCGCGCTTGGGCGCGGTGACCTCGACCTTGCGGCCGGCCTTGATCGAGAGCGCATTGGCGAGCAGCTCGCTCTCCTCGATCTCGTGCGAGAGCAGGATGTTCCTTGGCGGCGGCTTGTCGTCGTAGAACTGCGCGAGGAACGAGCCGAGCACTTCTTCGGGGTTGAAGGTCTTTTCCGCGCGCGGGAAATAGGCTCGGTTGCCCCAGTTCTGGCCGGTGCGGAAGAAGAACACCTCGACGCAGGAGAAGCCGCCCTCCTGGTGGATGGCGAAAACGTCGGCTTCCTCCACCGTGCGCGGATTGATGCCCTGCTGCGACTGGATCGCCGAGAGCGCGGCGAGGCGGTCGCGGTACAGCGCGGCGCGCTCGAATTCGAGCTCACCCGCCGCCTTCTCCATCTCGCCGGCGAGCTCCTGCTTCACCGCATGGCTTTTGCCGGAGAGAAAGTCGCTCGCCTCGCGCACCAGCGTCGAATAGCCGCCGAAATCGATCTCGCGGGTACAGGGACCGGCGCAGCGTCGGATCTGGTGGAGCAGGCAGGGCCGGGTGCGGCTCTCGAAGAAGGAATCGGTGCAGGAGCGGATCAGGAACGCGCGCTGCAGCGCCGTGATGGTGCGGTTGACCGCGCCGGCGGAGGCGAACGGGCCGAAATAGCGCCCGGGGCGGGTCTGCGCACCGCGATGTTTCAGGATCTGCGGCGCCCAATGGTCGCCGGTGATCAGGATATAGGGAAACGACTTGTCGTCGCGCAGCTGCACGTTGAAGCGCGGCCGCAGCTGCTTGATGAGGTTGGCCTCCAGCAGCAGCGCCTCGGTCTCGGTGGTGGTCGAGATGATCTCCACGGTGACGGTGGCCGCGATCATGCGCAGGATGCGGGCCGGCAACGGCGCACTCTGGCGCGCGTAACTGGACAGGCGCTTTTTGACGTTCTTGGCCTTGCCGACATAGAGCACGTCGGCATTGGCGTTGAGCATGCGGTACACGCCGGGCGATGTCGGCGCGAGGCGGACCGCGCGCTCGATCGCCTCGTGCCCGGTCGCGAGCGGGCCCTCCCCAACGGCGCCGCTCTCTTCCAGGATATCCGGCAGCAGCGCATCGTCCTCGTCGTCCCCGGCTGCTGCGGGGTCGACGTCGGGCGCGGCCAGCGCTTCGGGCGGCGCATCGCCCGCAGCGGCCGGCGGCGACTTGCGCGCGTGGTCGTCCGGATTGTCGGAGGAATCGTGAACCATGGGGCGAATTTAGGCGCTAGGGGTGCCGATTTGAAGTTCCGGGCAGGCGGCGCGCCCGAGATGGAGGCCAGTTCCCGGTAACACTTCCTTAAGTCTGTTAAGCGCGCGGTAACCCGACTTAACAGCCCTTTAACTTAAAACTCTCGATAAATCCTACGCGAAAGGTTCTTGGTTCCGTAACCAAGCGACGGGGGCCGGCGCGGCGGCGCAGGCATCGCAAGGGTTGCGGCAGTTGCGTTGGAGTGAGTGATGAAGAGGCTCGTTGTGGGCGCAGCCGCGTTGGCTGCTGCCGGCTGGACAGCTTCGGCAAAGGCCGCCGATCTCAGTTACGGGCAGCGGGCGCCCTATACGGTCAACCAGCCGCTCAATGCCTATAGCTGGGCAGGTCCCTATCTCGGCGGCAACATCGGCTATGGATGGGGCTCGGTCGACAACAACCCCACCAAGCCGTCCGGCTTCGTTGGCGGCGTGCAGGCCGGCTACAATTTCCAGAACGGCCCATGGGTGTTCGGTGTCGAGGGCGACATCCAAGCAGCGGGCGCCGACGACACCTTTGCGCCGTGGAAGTTCTCCAATCCGTGGTTCGGCACCCTGCGCGGCCGCGCCGGCTATGCGTTCAACAATGTGCTGTTCTACGGCACCGCCGGTCTCGCCTTCGGCGAACTGCGCGCGCAGACCTTCGGCTGGTCGGAGTCGCACACAACCGCAGGCTGGACCATCGGTGCCGGCGCGGAAGTGGGCCTCGCGCCGAACTGGAGCGCCAAGCTCGAATATCTCTACATCGATCTGTCGACGAGCCAGTTCGCAATCACGGGCGTGTCGAACGGCTACAGCGCCAGCGTTGTCCGCGCAGGCGTGAACTACCGCTTCTGAGATCCAAAGAAGAAAATACCGGACCAGCCTCCCGGCCGCTCGCGGCCGGGATTTTTTTTACGCCAGTTCGCAAGAGCGTTTTCGAGCGAAGTGGACGCCGGTTCGCGTCAAGAAAACGCGTCAAATACGAAAGTCTAGAGCGCCGTTCCGATTCGATCGGAACGGCAGAGGCTCTAGGAGACGATCACCAAATTGACCGCCTTTGGTCCCTTCCCCTTCTTGTCCGGCTCAACCTCGAAAGTAATACGCTGTCCTTCGGCAAGGTCCTTCAGTCCCGCCCGCTCCACCGCGGTGATGTGAACGAAGACATCGCGACCGCCGTCGTCGGGCTTGATGAAGCCGTAGCCGCGCTCGCCGTTGAAGAACTTGACCGTTCCCGTCATGGCCATCGGGAAACTCCCCCTCATTGCTCCTCCGCCGCGACGCAGACTCACGTCACGGCATGACCGGGCCTTACGGAGCCCGGGAGCTGGCCATCCTTGGACGGACCTTATCGGTCCGACGGGATCTTTCTTAGGGCCTTCACTCCGCCGCAACCATTCGCGGAAGCGGAACGTAAAGCCAGTCACGGAAACAGCATAATACGGTTCTTCACAGATTGACTACCGGTACTGCATATTTTTCCCAAGAATGCCGGGCTGTTACAGCGATGGCTTGGGCACTTCCAATCGGAATCTGGCAGCTCCGCCTTGGCCGAGCGGCATCTCCAGTTCGGGAAGGATCGTCTTGAGCTCCCCTTGCAGCGTATAGGGCGGATTGACGATCAGGAGTCCGGTGGAGGTGAGGGCAGCGCTGCCGGCTTGCGGCGCGACGCTGAATTCGAGGCGCAAGCATTTCCCCGGCGGCTTTGCTGCAGCTGCGAGCCGCGCGACCGTTTGAACCAGCGTGTCGGTGGCGCGCCGGCTCTTGGCCGGATACCAGATTACGTAGATACCGGTCGGCCATTTCGCGAAGGCCGCCGAGAACGCTTCGCTCAGCCGCTCGAACTCGTCCTTGGCCTCGAACGGCGGATCGATCAGCACGAGCCCGCGCCGCTCCTTCGGCGGTACGAAGGCCGGTAATGCCACCCAACCGTCGAGATCGACGACACGCGCCTGCTCGTCGCGGCGCAACACGTCGATCAGCGCCTTGCGCGCCTTGGGCTCGAGCTCGCAGGCGACGAGCCGGTCCTGCGGCCTGAGCAGGCCGCGCGCAATCAGCGGTGAGCCCGGATAAGCCCTGAGCTCGCCCTTCGGATTGTAGGCTCGGACAATGTCGAGATAGGGCTTGGTCAGTGCCGCACTCTCATTCGACAGGCGCGCCTGCATCAGCCGTGCGATGCCGGTCAGCCATTCGCCACCGCGGCGTGCCTCCTCGCCCTCGAGATCGTAGAGGCCGGCGCCGGCGTGGGTGTCGATGACGCGGAACGCCGCCGGCTTGTCCTGCAAATAAGTGAGGATGCGCGCCAGCACGATGTGCTTGACGACATCGGTGAAGCTGCCGGCGTGGAAGGCGTGGCGGTAGTTCATGGCGGAGAGTTACGACATCGCGCGATGAAAGCAACTCCCGTGATTCCGGGGCGGTGCGCAGCACCGAACCCCGAATCCATTTCACCGCGGGCTATGCTTGCCAATGGATTCCGGGCTCGCGCTTTGCGCGCCCCGGAATGACGATCTGGGAAAGTTGGCCTCAACCGCCCCTGATCGGCGGCATCGTCACCTGCTCGCGGCGGCAGGCGCGGCGCTCGATCTCGTCGCAGGCGCGGAATTGCAGGTCCTTGCTCAGGCAGATGCGGACCTCGGAGAGCCGCGTCCGGTTGCAGGTGACCGAGACGGCGGCATTGCTGAGGCCGGGATTGGCCTTGACGAAGGCCTCCTCGACCTCCGCCGGCGCGACGGTCTTGGCCTGCGACAGATCGAGATATTCGGCCGGGATCTTGATCGCGGCGCGTGCTTTGCGGATCGTCTCAAAATAGCTCCGGCCCTCGAGGCCCGAGCAGGTGCCGTGCTTGTCCCATTCGTTGAAGATCAGGCCCGTCGCCGGCATCAAATCGAGCATCGAGGAAACGATGTTGCGGTTCAGCCGCGGTGCCGGACGCTGACAATATTCGGGGAAGCCGTTCTCATATTGCGGCCACAGCCCGTGCACCACGAAGGCATAGGGGCGTCCGCCACACTGCATCTGGGAGCGGCCGCCGCGCTCGGCCGCTTCCTCGCAGAACGAGGGCGACCATGAAAGCGCCAGCACATAGAAGTCGAACTCGCCCGGCGCGTTCTGCCGCTTGTCCTGGGCCCTTGCGTCACTGCCGAAGGACGCGAGGCTTGCGGACAGGATCAGCGACAAAGTCAGCGAGATCACGAGGCGGGAGAACGAATGCAATCTGGCATGAAACATGGCGACGCCCCTCAACTAGACTGTGCAGCGAGCCTAGCAGGCGATGAGAACATTTCAAGAACAAAATTCAGGCGCCCGCCGCGTCGCGGGCCGGACCAACCCGAATCAGGGCTTTGCGGCCCGACAGGCCGGATTGTAGGCCCAGTTGCGATCCACGCCGACGACGCACCATTCGACACCGTTGCCGTAGGAGGCAAAGCCGCCATCCTCGATGATCGAGAAATGCACCTTGCGCGGCTTGCCGTCATTGAGCATGGCCTCGCCGCTGCAATAGCGGCGCGGAATGTTGTCGGACTGCCAGGGCCGGAACGCGGTCTCGCGAACGGCGGAGAAGCCGGTGATCTGCAACGAAGAATTCCAGAACGTGGACTCCTTTTCGGCGAACTCATGCACGATCCTCGGCAGGGCCCAGTCGCAAGGAGCAACGGCACCGTCATAACGCGGCCCGCTCAGCCAGAAATTCAGCTCCAGCGGATTGGCGGCCCTGGCCTCGCCGAGCGACAGCGCTCCGAACATGAGGCCGAGCACGGCGGCAAAGCGGAGCGATTTCAGGGAGGAGGCGCGCATGGTCAATCCAGACAGCTAGGTCTTGCGGAGCCCGGACGGTGCCGCGAAGGCCGGGGGAGGTCAAGTGCAGCGCGGCAACACTTCGCCGGGAGTTGACTGCAACGCTGCCGCCAGCAGGGCATCAGTTCTTTTCATGGCGATCACGGCGCCGTAAACTGGCACCAGCCAATTGGAGTAACGGTAATGCGAATCATTGCGGCCGCGGGTCTTCTCGCCAGCCTGGTTGCCTCGGGCCTGACGGCGAGCCAGCCGGCGCGCGCCGATATCGTGCCGCCGTTCAAGGGCAACGACACCGGCGGCATCATCGCCTATTCCATGGCCGCCCAGGTCGATGCCCGCCAGGTCGCGGTCGATCACTGCGCGCGTTATGGCAAGGTCGTGAAATTCCTCGGCGTGCAGGCCTATGAGGGCGGCTACATCTCCTTTTCCTGCCGCTGGGTGCCCTATGGCGCCGCCGAGCGCCCGATCCGCACGCTGTACTGAGGCGTCGTAACCGCACTTGATCTCTGCCGGGAGATTTCCGCATGACGCGCAAACTCGCTTTGCTCGGCTGGACGCTTTGCCTTGCGCTGTCAGCAGGCCGCGCCGGCGCCGACGATTTGCCGGTGCGCAAGGCCGGTCTCTGGGAAATGAAGCTGGTCACATCAGGCTCGCCCGTGCCCGAGATGACCATGCAGCATTGCACCGACGAGACCGTCGACAAGGAGATGAGCAACAACGTCTCCCCGATGGCCAAGCAGATCTGTGCCAAGCAGGAGATCAAGAAGACCGCAACCGGCTATGTCAGCGATTCCGAGTGCAGCGTCGCCGGCGTCAGCACGACCTCGCATGCCGAGATCACCGGAGACTTCAACTCGGCCTACACGGTGAAGACCACGTCGCACGCCAAAGGCGGCGTTGCCGGTACGGCCGGGCGCGACAGCACCACGACGCTGCAAGCCAAGTGGCTCGGGGCCTGCAAGCCGGATCAGAAGCCCGGCGACATCGTCATGCCCGGCGGCTTCAAGATGAACGTGCGCGACATGGACAAGCTGAAGGCGCTGCTGCCGAAGTAGGCCTGCTCGCCGCGCGGACGGTGCGCTCCCTCGCCCCGTTCTTACGGGGAGGAGTTAGAAGGGCTACACCGGTATTCGCACGCTCGCCCGCAATCCGCCCATCGGGCTGTCGCCGAGCGTGATGTCGCCGCCGTGCGAGCGGGCGATGTCGCGGGCGATGGCGAGGCCGAGGCCGGTGCCGCCTTCGTCCTGGTTGCGGGCGTTGTCGAGCCGCAGGAACGGCTTGAACACCTCTTCGCGCAAATGCGGGGGAATGCCGGGCCCGTCGTCGTCGACCGTCACGGTCAAATAACGGTGATCGCGCTGGCCGCTGATGGCGATTTTCTTGCCGTAGCGCGCCGCGTTGGTGACGAGGTTGGCCAGGCACCGCTTGAACGAGGCCGGCTTCACCGTCACCACGGGCAAGCCGTGGAAAGCGACCGTCGCGGTATGGCCGTGGCGCTCGGCGTCGCTGCGCAGCTCCTCGAGCGCCTGCGCCATGTCGGTCGGCTGCGACTGCTCGCCGGTGTCGCCGCGGGCGAAGGCGAGATAGTCCTCCAGCATCATCGACATCTCGTCGACGTCCTTGCGCATGCCGTCGAGCTCGGGGCTGTCGCCGATCAGCGCCAGTTCGAGCTTGAAGCGGGTCAGGATGGTGCGCAAATCGTGGCTGACGCCGGCGAGCATCGCGGTGCGTTGCTCCATCGTGCGCTCGATGCGCGATTTCATTTCCAGGAAGGCGACTGCCGCGCGCCGCACCTCGCGTGCGCCGCGGGGACGGAAGTTCGGGGCCTCGCGGCCCTTGCCGAAACTCTCGGCGGCGTCGGCCAGCCGCAGGATCGGCTTGATCTGGTTGCGCAGGAACAGCACCGCGACGATCAACAGGATCGAGGACGTCCCGACCATCCAGAACAGGAAGATCTCCGAATTGGAGGCATAGGCGGCGCTGCGCTGCGCGAACACGCGCATCACGGCATCGTCGAGCTGGATGCGGATCTCGACGAGGTTGGAGCGGCCGACGGTGTCGATCCAGAATGAGCGGCCGATCTGGCGGCCGAGCTGCACCGACAGGGTCTGGTCGAGCAGCGAGAAGAACGGCTTCGGCCCCGGCGGCGGCATGTCGCCGGCCGGGAGGAAATCGACCACGAGGCCGAGCCGCTGCTGCGCGATGCGGCGGATCTCGTTGCGGTCCTTGTCCTGCGGGTAACCCTTGTAGACGTCGATCAGCGCGGCGATGTCCTGCACCACCGCGGCGGACAACCGGCGCGTCACCGTGTTCCAGTGACGCTCCATAAACACGAAGGCGACGACCGATTGCAGGATCACCATCGGCACGATCATGATGAGGAGCGCACGGGCATAGAGGCCGGTCGGCATCCAGCCCTTGAATGCGTTGCCCATCCAGCCATTGACAGCGGAGACGCGGCCGGCAGCGCTCTTCAGAAGCGTCAGGCCGGTGTCGATCGTGCTCATCTGGCGCGCTTCAATTTTATGGCGAGGCGACCAGCCGGTAGCCGATGCCGCGCACCGCCTGCAGGAACAGCGGATTGGCGGGGTCGGTCTCGATCTTGCGGCGGAGGCGGTTGATCTGCACGTCGACGGCGCGCTCGTTGACACTGCCATTGCCGGTCAGCGCGCTACGCGGCACGGTCTCGCCCGGTGTTTCGGCGAGAATACGCAGCATCTCGCGCTCGCGGTCGGTGAGGTGGATGACCTCCTCGCCCTGGCGCAATTCGCCGCGCTCGAGATGGTAGACGTAGGGACCGAAGGCGATCTTCTCGATCGTCGTGGCCTGCGGCGGCGGGGCGGCGCGCTTGAGGATGTTGTTGATGCGCAGCGCCAGCTCGCGAGGCTCGAACGGTTTTGCCACGTAGTCGTCGGCACCGATCTGCAGGCCCTCGATGCGGGCTTCGGCCTCGTGCCGCGCCGTCAGCATCACGATCGGCACCGAGGAAGAGGTGCGGATGAAGCGGGCGAGATCGAAGCCGGTCTCGCCGGGCATCATCACGTCGAGGATCAGGAGGTCGAAATGCAGGCCCATGAGTTTCGAGCGTGCATCGCCGGCGCTCGCGGCCGTGGTGACGCGATAGCCTTCGGCCGCGAGAAAGCGCGAGAGCAGATCGCGGATGCGGCGGTCGTCGTCGACCAGCAGGAGATGCGGGGCATCGTCGGCCGGTTGCACCGGCGCGCGGGCGAGCGTGGCAGCGAGCGGCACGGTCACTCCTTGGCGTCGTTGTTGACGGAAGCGAAGATCGTCTCGAGCACCTTGTCCGGATCGTCGCGGTCGATCATGGCGCGGAGGAAGCGCTTCACGGTCTCCGCGTCCTGCGGCGCCATCTCGGCGAGTGCCCTGGTGATCCGCGTGGTCTGGAGCCCGGCGAGCTTCTGCACCAGGGCCTCGCCCTTCGGCGTCGCATAGAGCAGGCGCTGGCGGCGGTCGTTGTCGCCGGTCTTCTGCACGATGTAGCCTTCGTCCAGCAGCTGCTTGAGCACGCGGCCGAGCGATTGCTTGGTAATGCGCAGGACGTCGAGCAGGTCGGCGACCTTGAGCCCGGGATAGCGGTAAACGAAGTGCATGACCCGGTGATGGGCGCGGCCGAAGCCGAAAGCCTCCAGCTCCTGGTCGGGATCGCCGACGAAGTCGCGGTAGGCGAAGAACAGCAGCTCGATGATATCCCAGCGCAAATTGCCTCCATCGCCTGCGGCCGGCCGAGGCGTAGCAGCGTCTTGAGCGGCACTTGCGAAATTTATGTCAGGCATATTGACGTATCTTGGGTTCAATGTTACAAAACGATCAACCAGTACGAAATTTTAGATCGTTTCGCACCGGGTGGCATCGTAGCAGGGGCGGCCTGAGAGAGCCGGACAGGCGGCGACGGCCAAAGCAGATCTACCGTGCGATTGTCGAGCGGCATTTCGGCAAAACATACTGGACTTCCGCCTTCCGCAAAAGCATGTCCTGCCCGACATGCTGGCCACGGGAAACCGGCCGTAACAAGGCTGGTGGCGGTCTGCAGAAACAATCAAGCCAGCCGGGCTCCGAAGCGGGGGCAAGGCCGGCGCCAGCAACAGCGCCGCCACCGGCAGCGGGAGGCAAGGACATGAGCATGACATTCGACATCCAGCCCGCATCCAATCCGACGCCCGAGAAGGATCGCGTCGCCAAGCTGGTGGACCCCGGCTTCGGACGGGTCTTCACCGATCACATGGCCATCGTCCGCTACAACCAGGCCAAGGGCGGCTGGTACGAGGCGAAGATCGAGGCGCGGGCCAACTTCCAGCTCGATCCGGCCGGTGCGGTGCTGCACTACGCCCAGGAGATCTTCGAAGGCTTGAAGGCCTACAAGCGCGACGATGGCGGGGTGAACCTGTTCCGCCCCGACGCCAATGCGCGGCGCTTCAAGGACTCGGCCGATCGCATGGCGATGGCGCAGCTGCCCGAAGACGTCTTCATCGAGGCCGTCGAGCAGGTCGTGCGCATCGATCGCGCCTGGATGCCGGGCGGCGAGGGCAGCCTCTACTTGCGTCCCTTCATGATCGCGAGCGAGACCTTCCTCGGCGT
>NZ_JAEMSD010000180.1:0-4930 GCF_016462955.1 Bradyrhizobium sp.
GACGCCGGCGAGACGGTCCATGTTGGTCTCGTGCGGGAACGCGTCGTTGTACATGAAATCGAGCCCACCGCGGGGCACGCCGAGCGCGATGCGGTGCGCCTCGTATTCGGCGGCATCGACCAGCTCGGCACCGATCAGGTCGGACAGTGTCTGCTTGAGGTTTTCCGGGATCAGGATGCGGGTACCGAGCGCTGCGTTGCGCGGGTCAGCGAAGGCAAGGTCCGGCTGCGCCGCCGGCTGGCCGTCCCAGGCCGCGAGCACGCCGAGATCGAGGTTTTCCACGGTGACCTTGGCGCGCAGCTTGTAGAATTTCAGCTTGGTGGCGAGGGTGTCCGCCAGCGCTTTCGGACAATCGATCAGGAACCCGCCGCCGTGGCCGGCCGGCGCCTCCGTGATCAGGAAGTCCACGATGATCTTGCCCTGCGGCGTCAGCAGCGCGCCGAATCGCCCCAGCCCCGGTTTCAGCCTGTCGACATCTGTGGTGATGAGGCCGTTGAGGAAGTTGCGCGCATCCTCGCCCGCGACCTTGACCACGCCCCGATTGGGAAGAAACGCCGATTTCATGCGAAAATCTCTTGCGACATGTTGCTCCGGAACGTAAGCCCGCAACGCATAAACGACAAGACCTTGAGCCCTGCGCTTGGGGATGAGAGAGGGCCTTCTGCCATGAGCCAGCATTTCGACGTGATCCTCACCGGCGGCACCGTGGTCAACCAGGACGGCGAGGGTGTTCGCGATATCGGCATCGTCGGAGGTCGCATCGCCGAGCTGGGTCCGCTGTCGCAAGGCAGTGCCGCCGAGGTGATCGACTGCAAGGGCCTGCACATCCTGCCCGGCGTGATGGACACGCAGGTGCATTTCCGCGAACCCGGACTGGAGCAGAAGGAAGACCTCGAGACCGGCTCGCGCAGCGCCGTGATGGGCGGCGTCACCGCCGTGTTCGAGATGCCCAACACGTCTCCCTTGACCGTGACGGAAGCGACCTTCACGGACAAGGTGAAGCGCGCCCATCACCGCATGCATTGCGATTTCGCCTTCTTCATCGGCGGCACCCGCGAGAACGTGCAGGAATTGCCGGTGCTGGAGCGCGCGCCGGGCTGTGCCGGCGTCAAGGTATTCATCGGCTCCTCGACCGGCGCGCTTTTGGTGGAGGACGACGAAAGCCTGCGCCGCATCTTCCAGGTGATCCGCCGCCGTGCCGCCTTCCATGCCGAGGACGAGTATCGGCTCAACGAGCGCAAACCGCTGCGCATCGAAGGCGATGCGCGCTCGCATCCGGTCTGGCGCGACGAGACCGCGGCGCTGATGGCGACGCAGCGCCTGGTCAAGCTCGCGCACGAGACCGGCAAGCGCATCCACGTGCTGCACATCTCGACCAAGGAAGAGATCGAGTTCCTGCGCGACCACAAGGACGTCGCCTCCTGCGAGGCTACGCCGCACCATCTCACCCTGGTTGCCCCGGAATGCTACGAGCGACTCGGCACGCTCGCGCAGATGAACCCGCCGGTGCGCGGGGCCGATCACCGCGCCGGCATCTGGCGCGGCATCGAGCAGGGCATCATCGACGTGCTCGGCTCCGACCACGCCCCGCACACGCTGGAGGAGAAGTCGAAGACCTATCCGGCCTCGCCTTCGGGCATGACCGGGGTGCAGACGCTGGTGCCGCTGATGCTCGATCACGTCAATGCCGGCCGGCTCTCTCTGGCGCGCTTCGTCGATCTCACCAGCGCGGGCCCCGCGCGGCTCTACAACATGGCCTGCAAGGGCCGCATCGCAGCCGGCTACGATGCCGACTTCACCATCGTCGACCTGAAGCGCAGCGAGACGATCACCAACAAATGGGTGGCTTCCAAGGCCGGCTGGACGCCCTATGACGGCGTGCGCGTCACCGGCTGGCCCGTCGGCACCTTCGTCCGCGGCCGCCGCGTGATGTGGCAGGGCGAGCTCGTGACGGCCTCGCAGGGCGAGCCGGTGCGATTTCTGGAGACGCTGAAGCAATAGCGGGCGATTCAACGTCTCACGCGACTGTCATGCGCTGCGAAGGCGGGGCATCCAGTACGCCGCGGCTTCTCGGTAGATCAACGCCGCCTCTGGAATACCGGATTGCCCGCATTCGCGGGCAATGACAGAGTGTGAGGGAACGCAAGCGCAGATTGGGAGAGGCCGACAATGTCCCAGCCAACCGCCCTCATCGCTACCGATCAGCTCGCCGCCATCCTCGACCATCCCGACCTGCGCCTCTATGATTGCACGACCTATCTCGAGCCCGCACCGGAAGGCAGCGTTGTGCCTTATCGCGCGGTGCCCGGTAACAAGACGTTCGCAGCCGGCCACATTCCCGGCGCCGATTTCCTCGACCTGCAAGGCGAGTTCTCCGACACCTCGTCGCAACACTTCTTCATGATGCCTGATGTGGCCCAGCTCGAGGCTGCGTTCGGCCGCCACGGGCTCGATGCGGGCAAGACGATCGTGCTCTACAGCATCGGCACGATGATGTGGGCGACACGCTTGTGGTGGATGTTACGCTCGCTCGGCATCGATGCCCGCGTGCTCGACGGCGGCTTCGACAAATGGAAGGAGGAGGGGCAGCCGATTGAGACAGGCGCGCCGAGGTCCTATCCGGCGACGACCTTCAGGGCCACCCCGCGAGCAGGCCTCTTCGTCGACAAGAATGTCGTGAAGGCGCGCATCGGCGATCCCGCCACGGCGATCGTCAACGCGCTCGGGCCGCAGTTTCACCGTGGCCTTGAGCCGAGCCGCTACGGCAGACCGGGCCGCGTGCCAGGCAGCGTCAACCTACCGGCCGCAACGCTGGTCAATGCCGACAAGACGCTGACGAGCCTTGCGGATGCGGAAGCAAAATTCGCCGCCCAAGGCGTCACGCGAGACAAGGACGTCATCCTGTATTGCGGGGGCGGCATCTCGGCGACGATCGATCTGCTGCTGCTGACGCAGCTCGGCTATGACAGGCTGGCGCTGTACGATGCGTCGATGGGGGAATGGGCGAAGGATCCGGCCCTGCCAATCGAAACCGATTGAGGCGGGCGTTCCCGGCTGCGCCGGGAAGATGTCCCGGCCATCGCGAGACTAATGCTTGTCTAAGTCCGATCGCTTCCGTGCGATAACAGCGGCGGACTTCGCGACGAGCATCGCAGAGTCATTCATCCGTCAACTGGCCCCGCCCGCGTGGCGGGGTCATTTTCGAGATGGCCTACTGCCTGCAGATGTCGACCGAGAATTCGCCGTTGCGAATGCGGCCGGGAAAGCCCTCGACGAACTTCGCGACCGCGTCCTCGCCATAGGTGCCCACGAGCTCGGCCAGGGCCGCGAACAGGCTAGCCTGCGCCAGGCAGTCGCCATCGACGCCGTCATGGCGCGCCTCCGCCCAGGCCTCGTTGAGATAGCTCAGGGCGGCCTGTTTCTGCTCGTGGTCGGGCAGTGGCGCGCGGGCGGGGGCGTAGGAAATCGGCGGGCTCATGAAACTCGTTCAGGGCTGGGGCGCGATCCAAAACGATGCGCTGTGCGAAAGGTGTAGCACGGTCGTTAACGACCGCTAGGCCACATCTTTAGGAACGGTTAACGGCTGTGACCAAAGTCGATGACGGGGTTCCAGCGCGCGTCGACCTCAGCCGTCATTCCGGGGCGCGCGTCGCGCGAACCCGGAATCCCTCGTGCGGCAGAGCTGGTGGATGAATGGATTCCGGGCTCTCGCTGCGCGAGCCCGGAATGACGGAGAGAAGGTTCAGTTCGCGTAGCGTGCCGTCAGATCCCGCGAAATCTTCGAGCCTTCGTCGATATAGCGGCGGATCGCCACCGTCGCAGCCGGCGTGCAGCTGCGATAGGTCTGCTGAAAACCGTTATAGCCGCGGTTGAATCCGGCGATCATGCGGGTGCGGCGCTCGCCGGAGGGGGTTTCGGCATCGATCAGCGCCTGCATCTCGTTGCGCCATTTGTTGCCTTCGTTGGCCCCGCAGATGCCGCGCAGATAGTGCAGGCCGCCGAGAATCTCGGCCAGCCGCTGCAGTTCGCCGTCAAACGGCGCCGCCCCGTCCTGGGCCTTCGCAGGCACGCAGGCGCAGGCAAGAATCAGGGCAAGAACGGCCGGAAGTCGCGCGGTCATCGGCGGCTGTATGCCCCGTCGAGCCCGAGGACGCAAGGCGAGCCGTCAGGCCCCGATCAGCCGGTGGGCGGACCGGATGACCTCCTCCAGCCCACTCGTCAGTTTGAGGTCGTCACGGCTTCCGAGAGCGTCAGGCGCGACCCAGCGGTAATCGTCGAGCTCCTCGTTCAGGGACGGCTCCCTGGCTATCCAACGGGCGGCAAAGGACATGATCAGATAATGGCCGGCGCCCGGTGCGGCCGGCAGCACTTCGCGCCAGCCTGCCAGGCCCACGATCTCGATCTCAAGCCCGGTTTCCTCGTCGATCTCGCGGCTCAGGGCCCGGTGCAGCGATTCGCCGAATTCGACCCGGCCGCCCGGCAGCGAATAGAAGCCCTTGGCGGGAGAGCGGGCGCGGCGGGTCAGCAGCACCTTGCCGTCGCGAAAAACCGCGGCGCTGACGGCGATCTGGGGATGGCTGGGCTGCACGGATGCGGGCAATATCGTCACCGGCCCGGTTCAGTTGGCCATGATGCTGTCGATGTCGTCTTCGGCGCTGCCGTGGATGAGGCCGGCGCAGGCCGAGATCAGTGGCTGTACCCATTGGGTAGCCTGCACGGCCAGCTTGACGCGGGTCTCATCCTTCTGGGCTTCGCGCATGCCCGCACCGACCGCTGACAGGATCGAGTGCAGGTTCTTTGTGAGATGGTCGAATTGCGCCTTAAGCGCCGGATCGGCTTTCTCATAGGCTTCGATGGCGAGGTCCCGCGCCTTGAAATTCGACGCCGTGAAATGCTCGGCATAAGACAGCGGCGTCCAGGTCAGGAAATC
>NZ_JAEMSD010000180.1:4940-12188 GCF_016462955.1 Bradyrhizobium sp.
CGCATTCCGGCATGTCCGGCACCATTTCCAGCAGCATCACCGCTTCATTGAAATGGTTGAGGTAGTCGGTGGCAAGCCCGGTCCGCGGGTTGATGTTGGCCACGCGCAGCCGTTCGGCCCAGGCGGCCGCCTCAGGGCCCGTCTGTACATGCGACCGCGCGGGTTGGGAGGCCGTTGAGCTCATCCGCCGCAGTGTTAACGTTCGGGGTTAAAAGGACCTGAACGGACCCTATATAGGCCCAAAGCATGTGTGGACGCTTCGTCATAACTTCGGCCCCCGCGGCTTTGCGGCAACTGTTCGGCTATGTCGAGCAGCCAAATTTCCCGCCCCGGTACAATGTGGCTCCGACACAACCGATTCCGGTCGTATGGATCGAGAACGGCGCGCGCCATTTCCGCCTGATGCGCTGGGGCCTGCTGCCCGCCTGGGTCAAGGACCCCCGCGGCTTCACGCTCCTGATCAACGCCCGCTCCGAGACTGTGCTGGAGAAGCCCGCTTTCAAGATGGCGATTCGCCGCCGGCGCGGCTTGATCCCGGCCGACGGCTATTACGAATGGAAGTCGGAAGGCGGCCGCAAGCAGCCCTTCTTCATCCACCGCGCCGACGGCGAGCCGCTCGGCTTTGCCGCATTGTTCGAGACCTGGGTCGGGCCGAACGGCGAGGAGCTCGACACGGTCGCGATCGTCACGGCGGCGGCGGGCGAGGACCTCGCCGCGCTGCATGACCGCGTGCCCGTTACCATCAGCCCCCGCGATTTCGAGCGCTGGCTCGATTGCCGCGGCGACGAGGTCGATGCGATCCCGCCGCTGATGAGCCCGCCGCGCGTCGGCGAGTTCGCCTGGCATCCCGTCTCCACCCGCGTCAACCGCGTCGCCAACGACGACGAGCAGCTCGTGTTGCCGATCAGTGCGGAGGAGATGGAGGCGGAGGCAGAGGCGGTGAAGCTGAAGAAGGCGATGCGGAAGGTTGCGGCTGCATCATCGGATGACGGGCAGGGGTCGTTGTTCTAGGCGACGCTGCCACCACTCACTCCGCTGTCGTCTCGGAAAAGCGCGCCCAAAGCGCGCGCCGATCCGGGACCCATAGCCACAGGAAGTAGTTGTGGTGCGCGCTGGCAACCACGAATTTTCGCCAAACACCATCCTATGGTTATGGGTCCCGGATCTGCGCTGGCGCTTGTCCGGGACGACGATTGAGTGTGTGGCTGCCGCCCCTCACACAACCTCTCTTGCCCTTAGCCCCGCGATCTCCACCGCATCAAATCCCAGCTCGCCCAGCACCGCCTGCGTATCCGCGCCCAGCTCCGGCGCCATGCGGTCCAGCCTGCCGCCGCCATGCGCGAGCTTGAAGCCGCTGCCGGCAAAGCGCAGGCGGCCGTACGGCGTGTCCAGCTCCTGAATGGCACCTCGCGCGGCAATCTGCGGATGGTCGATGATCTCCTCGACCTTCCAGATGCTGGCGCAGGGCGCGCCGGCGTCTTCCAGAACCGTCTCCCATTCGCGCGCCGGCCTTGCCGCCAGCGCTTGTTCGATGATGGCGCGAAGCGCGCCCTCGTTCTCGTTGCGCGAAAACCAGTCGACAAAGCGCGGATCGCTCAGCGTGTCCTCGCGGCCGAGCGCCGCCATCAGCGCGCGGTACTGCTTCTCGTTGTTGACGGCGAGCAGGATATGGCCGTCGCCGCATTTGAACAAATTGGCCGTGGTCCTGCGGCTCACCGCCTGGTTGCCCGACAATTGCTGGCGATGGCCGGCCACCGACCAGTCCGCGATCTGTCCGGAGAGAAATGCCAGCGTCGCCTCCAGCATGGAGACGTCGATCAGCTGGCCCTTGCCGGTGCGGTCGCGCTGATACAGCGCGCTGGAGACGCCGAACGCAGCCGTCGCGCCCGAGAGCACGTCGCACACCGCAAAGCCCGCACGGGTCGGCCCGGTCTCGGGGTGGCCCGTGATGGCCATGATGCCCGAGAGCGCCTGCATCTTGCCGTCATAGCCCGGCCGCAAACGATCGGGCCCGGTCTGGCCGAAGCCGGAGACCGCGCAATAGATCAGCCTGGGATTGATCGCTGACAGCGCCCCGTAGCCGATGCCGAGCTTGTCCATCACGCCGGGCCGGAAATTCTCCATGACAATGTCGACCTGCGCCGCAAGCTTCTTCACGATCGTGATCGCCTCCGGCTTCTGCAGATCGAGCGTCAGGCTGCGCTTGTTGCCGTTGACGGCCTGGAAGGCCGGCGCGAGCCCGCGCTCGGCCCATTCGCGGGAGAGCGGCGTGCGGCGCATGTCCTCGCCCTCGCGCCGCTCGACCTTGATGACGTCGGCACCCAGCAGAGCGAGTTGATAGCTCGCATAGGGGCCGGCCAGCACCTGCGTGAAATCCAGGATCTTCACGCCCTCGAACGGTCGCGTCACGCCGCTCTCCCTTGATTCATTGTTGTCGGAGGCGTCAGGCGGCGCGGTTGCCGCGCGCGATCTCCTTCTGCTTGTCGAATTCGGCGCGGCGTCGGGCCAGCTCTTCAGGGCTGAGCTGCGCGACGTTGTTGTAGTCGAGCTTCCAGGAGGCGTCCTCGCTCCAGCGCAGCGGCGACTGCATGGTCGTCTGCGGCCCGCTCGCGGTCTCCAGCAGTTGAAGCGCAAGCTCAAGCGTCTGCGCCTGCGAGGCGACGTCGTGCGGCTTGCCGGCGGAATTGCCGAGCGGGAAATCGCTGAACAGGAACCTGGGAACCGCGGCGTGCTCGATGATGTCCTTGGCGCAGCCCATGATCACGGTCGGAATCCCGTTCCGCTCGAGGTGCCGCGCCACCAGCGCTGTGGTCTGGTGACACACCGGGCAGTTCGGCACCAGCACGGCGACGTCCACCTTGTCGGCCAGGCAGCGCGAGAGAATCTCCGGCGCGTCGGTGTCGAGCGTGACGCGCTGGCTGCGGTTGGTGCGTGCGCCGAAGAACCGCGGCGCGACTTCGCCGATGCGGCCCGCAGCACTCGCCTTCAACAGTTGCGGCAGCGGAAACCAGGTGCCGCTGTCGGTCGCCGTGGTGTGCTTGCGGTCGTAGCCGATATGCGAGATGCGCAGATCGTGCTCCCTGGACGTGTCGCCGTCATAGACCTGGTAGAATTTCGCGCCGCCGTTATACGCCGCGCCGGGCCCCTGATCGCCCTTGGTGGTATCGTAGGGGGCCGCCGTCGTGATGATGGTGACGCGCGACTTCGCCAGCGGCTTCTTCAGCGCCTGGAACGGCGCCTCGGTGTAATGCGCCCAGCGATAGGGCGTGGTGTAGCCGATCGCCGCGTAGTAGTCGCGCGTGCGCTGCATGTAGGGAACGGGGGCATCGTAGTCGGGCGCAAAGCCGAATTCGTCGTCGCGCGGAGCGGACATGGGCGCGTCTCCAGGTTCTTGGTTGGAGTCAGACTAGAGGTAGTCAGGAGAGAGCTCAACCGGGGGAGAGCCGGCGCAGGTCAGAATTGCAGACGAGGATGGAGCGGTGTCTCTTACCCTCCCCTGGAGGGGGAGGGTCGGCTCACATGGAGCGCAGCGAAATGTGAGACGGGGTGGGGTGACGGTCTCTCCACATCCAACAGTGCCCGAGTGGAGGGATCACCCCACCCCGCTCGCGCTGCGCGCGATCGACCTCCCCCTCCAGGGGAGGGTGAAAAGCGTCACCTACCGAAAATATGCAGTGCCACGTATTGCAGCAGCATGATTGCCTTGGCGTCGATGATGCGGCCGTCGGCGATCATCGCCAAGGCCTCGTCGATGGACAGCTCCAGCACCTCGATGTCCTCGCCCTCGTGTTCGAGGCCGCCGCCGTCGCTCACCCGCATCTCGGGCTCATATTCGGCGACGAAGAAATGCAGCTTTTCGGTGATGGCGCCGGGGCTCATGAAGGCCTCGAACACCTTGTGGACGTGGTGCAGGCGATAGCCGGTTTCTTCCTCCGCCTCGGCGCGGATGCGCTCTTCCGGCGAAGCGTTATCCAGCACGCCGGCGGCGGCCTCGATCAGGAGATCGTCATGGCCGCGGATGAAGGCCGGCAGGCGGAACTGGCGCACCAGGATCACGGTGCGCCGCGCGAGATTGTACGGCAGCACGGCGGCGGCGTTGTCGCGCTCATAGGTCTCGCGGTGCTGCGTCTGCCACTCGCCATTGGCGCGCCGGTATTCGAGGGTCGTGTTCTTCAGCGGCGTCCAATTGTTTGAGAGCAGGCGAACGTCCTTGATACGGACACGGTCGGAAATGGTCATGACTCGATCTCAGTTGCTTGGCATGGTGGCGCGGCCGTCGAGCCACTTCTGGAACATCACGGAGGTCGACAGCTCGAAGCCCAGCGCGCCGTAGAACGCATTGGCCTTTGCATTCTCGCGCCGGACCAGGAGCTGCAGCTTGGAAATGCCCGCCGCGCGCAGCCAGTCCTCGGCCGCTGCCATGATTACCCGGCCGAAGCCGCGCTTTTGGCAATCGGGATCAACCGCGACGTAATAGACCCAGCCGCGATGGCCGTCGTGGCCGACCATAATGGTCGCGACGATCGCGCCGCTCTCGCGGCCGACCAGCACGGCGGAATTGTCGCGCCGCCGCGCCAGTGCGATGTCGGCATGCGGATCGTTCCAGGGCCGGGTCAGGCCGCAGCGCTGCCACAGCGCGACGACCTTCTCGACATCGGCATCGGTGACCGCGTCGATCACAAGCGACGCACTCACAGCACCTTCCCCGGATTCATGATGCCGTGCGGATCGAGCATCGCCTTGATGGCGCGCATCAGCTCGATCGCGGTCTTGTCCTTGACCTCCGGCAGCTCGTCGCGCTTGAGCACACCGATGCCGTGCTCGGCCGAGATCGAGCCGCCCATGCGCAGCACGATCTCGAACACCACGGCGTTCACCTCGTGCCAGCGCGCGAGGTAATCGGCGGTGTTGGCGCCGATGGGCTGGCTGACATTGTAGTGCAAATTGCCGTCGCCGAGATGGCCGAATGGCACCGGGCGCGCGCCCGGAATCAGCTTCACGACGGCGGCATCGGCCTCGGCGATGAAGGCGGGCACGGCCGCGACCGGCACGGAGATGTCGTGCTTGATCGAGCCGCCCTCCGGCTTCTGCGCCGCAGACATCTCGTCGCGCAGCTTCCAGAACGCACCGCGCTGGGCGAGGCTCGCCGCGATCACGGCGTCGTCGACGATCTCCTCTTCCAAGGCACGGGCAAGGATCGTCTCCAGCGGCGTGCGGGCGTCATCGCCGGGAGAAGACAATTCCATCAGCACGTACCAGGGATGCTTCTCGCTAAGCGGATCGCGCACGTCGATGCCGTGCCGCACCGAGAAATCCACCGCCATCTCCGACAGCAGCTCGAAGCTCGTCAATGTATTGGCGGCCTCGCCCTGCGCGATCGTGAGCAATTTGAGGGCCGCCGCCGGCGATTTCAGTCCGACGAAGGCCGTCTCGACCGACCGCGGCTTCGGAAACAGTTTCAGGGTCGCCGCCGTGATGATGCCGAGCGTGCCTTCGGCGCCGATGAAGAGGTTGTGCAGATTGTAGCCGGTGTTGTCCTTCTTTAGCTTCGACAGCGTGTTGAGCACGCGGCCGTCGGCGAGCACCACCTCGAGGCCAAGCGCCATCTCGCGCGCCACGCCATAGGCGAGCGCGGCGGTGCCGCCGGCATTGGTGGAGAGATTGCCGCCGATGGTGCAGCTGCCTTCGGCGCCGAGCGAGAGCGGAAACAGCCGGTCGACATCGGACGCCTTCGCTTGCGCGACCTGCAGCACGACGCCGGCCTCACACGTCATGGTGTTGGACGCGGTATCGACCTCGCGGATCTTGTCGAGGCGCCGGAGCGACACCACGACCTCACCATTGTGCGGCGTCTGCCCACCAACGAGCCCGGTGTTGCCGCCCTGCGGCACCAGCGCGATGTTGTGCGCGGACGCGAGCTTGCAGATCGCGGAGACCTCCGCCGTCGAGCCCGGGCGCAACACCAGCGGCGAGCGGCCGTGGAACAGATTGCGCTCCTCGGTGACGTAAGGCGCGATGTCGTTCGCATCGGTGATGGCATGGCGTTCGCCGACGATCTTGCGGAATTGCTCGATCAACTCGGGCGCGAGCGGCGGGATGACAGGCTTGTTGATGTTCATTGTCTCTTCCACTCTTATCGCGCCACCGCGGCCCGCCGCAGCCGGTCGTTGATTGCCTCGCCAAGACCATCGTCCGGTATCGGCATCACCGCGATCGTCCTCGGCGTTGTCGCATCCAGGCTGCGAAGATAGCCGAACAGATTGGCGGCGGCTTCATCGAGATCACCGCCGGGCGACAGATTCATGACGGCTGTGGCGGCCTCCATGCCGGGCAGGCGCTCGGAGCCGAATGCCAGCAGCGCTTCGCCCGGCGCCACTTCGCGCACTTCGAGCCGCACATGGGCGCGCGGCGCGTAATGCGACGCCAGCATGCCCGGCGCCAGCGGCTGGCCATCGTCGTCCCCGGCCTCCACCGGCGGCCGCGCCAGGGGCATGCCGAGCACCGCCTCGATCCGCTCGCGCGACAGCCCACCAGGCCGCAGCAGCATCGGCGCTTCGAAGCAGCCGACGATGGTGGATTCGACGCCGACCGTGACGGGCCCGCCGTCCACGATGAGGTCGATCCGCCCGGCAAGGTCGCTCTCGACATGCGCCGCCAGCGTCGGCGAGACGTGTCCGGAGATATTGGCGGACGGCGCCACCACGGCACCGCCGAATGCGCGCAGGATCGCCTGCGCGACAGGGTGGGCGGGAATGCGGATTGCCACGGTGTCGAGGCCCGCGGTGGCGAGATCCGCCACCGGGCAGCCCTCCGTCTTGGGCACCACCAGCGTCAGCGGCCCTGGCCAGAACGTTTCCGCAAGCTCGAGCGCCCGCGCATCGAACCGCCCGATCCGCCGGGCAGCCGCGATATCCGGCACGTGCGCGATCAGCGGATTGAACGCCGGCCGCCCCTTGGCGGCATAGAGATGGGCAATCGCCGTGGCATTGGCGGCGTCGGCCCCGAGCCCATAGACCGTCTCGGTCGGAAACGCGACCAGCCCGCCGGCCGCAAGTCGCCGGGCGGCGGCCTCCGCGCCGGCGTTGCCGGCCGGCAAAATCAGCGTTTCAAGACCCGTTTTCACAGGGATAAAATTCCTCGGCTCGGCCGCTTGCAGTGGGTCAAACCCGACGCTATAAGCCGCCTTCTTGTCGGAGTGTGGCTCAGCCCGGTAGAGCACTGCGTTCGGGACGCAGGGGTCGCAGGTTC
>NZ_JAEMSD010000644.1:0-1458 GCF_016462955.1 Bradyrhizobium sp.
CGGACGAGAACAACATGCGCGTCGATCGTTTCCTCGAAGCGCGCTTTCCCGGCCTGTCGTTCTCCCACATCCAGCGCGTCGTGCGCAAAGGCGAGCTGCGCGTCGACGGCAAGCGCGTCGACAGCAAGGATCGGCTGGAAGAGGGCCAGAGCGTTCGTATCCCGCCGCTCAAGCTCGACACGCCGAAGGCCGTCGGCGAGCTCTCGGAGGCCGCGCAGAAGACGCTCAAGGCGCTGAAGGAGATGACGATCTACGAGGACGACGACGTCCTCGTCCTGAACAAGCCCGCCGGTCTTGCCGTGCAGGGCGGTTCGGGCATGACGCGACACATCGACCAGATGCTGGAGGTGATGCGCGATGCCAAGGGCCAGAAGCCACGCCTGGTGCACCGCATCGACCGCGAGACGTCGGGCTGCCTGCTGATCGCCAAGACGCGCTTTGCCGCCTCGCACCTCACCGGCGCATTCCGCTCGCGCTCGGCGCGAAAGGTGTATTGGGCATTGGTGCCCGGTCTGCCGAAGCCGAAGCAGGGCCGCATCTCGACCTTCCTCGCCAAAGAGGAAAGCGAGGACGACACCATCATGCGGATCGCCCAGCATGGCGACGAGGGCGCCAGCCACGCGGTGACGTATTATGCGGTGGTCGAGACCGCCGGCAACAAGCTGACCTGGGTGTCGCTGAAGCCGGTGACGGGCCGCACCCACCAGCTGCGCGCCCACATGGCCCATATCGGCCATCCCATCGTCGGCGATCCCAAATATTTCAACATCGAGAACTGGCAGCTGCCGGGCGGACTGCAGAACCGGCTGCATCTCTTGGCACGCCGCATCGTCATCCCGCATCCGCGCGGCGGCGTGATCGACGCCACGGCGCCGTTGCCGCCGCATATGCAGCAGTCGTGGAACCTGCTCGGGCTCGATGCATCGAGATTCGATCCTATCGAGAACGCGCCGGAGGAATAGCAGGGTTGAACAGGGGCAGCGGACGCACGACATCTCCGCCATGAGACGGCTCGCGATCTGCGTTGTGCTGATGGCCACTCTGGAGCATGCCGCCCAGGCGCAATATGTGCTGCCCGGTGCCTCGCAGCTCGCTCCCCCGCTGCCTCGGCCGCCACCGCCGCCGAAGATCGAGGTGCCGAAGGTTCCGCAATTCGATGCGCCGCCGCGCTACAACTACCAGCCGCTCCCGCGCAATTCATTCGGCGATCGCGTCTCCAGGTGCCTCGACGATGCTGCAGCCGCGGGACTTGGCCCGGCCGATCGCGGCACATTTGCGCGAAGTTGCGCCAACTGACCGAACGCATGCAATCTGACTGACGACAGGGACCTGATACGGCCATGCGCGAATTGTTCGAAGAAGCTGCGGGGCAACCTGCGCCGGATCCCCGGGAATCGGTGCGCGCGGCCGCGCGCCCGCCGCTGCGCAAGCGCTTCTACAAGGAAGCCGGCGTCGCCG
>NZ_JAEMSD010000644.1:1468-3282 GCF_016462955.1 Bradyrhizobium sp.
TCGCCGACGCGGTGGCCTCCGAATGGGTCGCGCAAGCCGAGACGATTGATCCCGTCACCATGCCGCTGACCCGGATCGCCAACAGCGTGGTCGAGGGCGTGATCGACCGGGTCGAGCTTGTCAGCGACGATCTGGCGAAGTACTTCGAGACCGACCTGCTATTTTATCGCGCCGGCCACCCCGAAGGGCTGGTTGCCCGCGAGGCGGCGCATTGGGATCCCGTGCTGTTTTGGGCGGCGCAGACGCTGGGGGCGCATTTCATCCTGTCCGAGGGCGTCATGCATGTGAAGCAGCCGGACGAGGCGGTCCGGGCCGCGCGCGCAGCACTGCCGGGGGATGCCTGGTCGGTCGCGGCGCTCCACATGGTCACAACCCTGACCGGCTCGGCGCTGCTCGCGCTGGCGCTGGCGCAGGGCGCGCGGGACGCCGACCAGGTCTGGGCCGCGGCCCATGTCGATGAGGACTGGAACATCGATCAATGGGGCGTGGACGAGGAGGCCGCCGCCCGTCGCGCCACACGCCAGAAGGATTTCCAGGCCGCCGTGACGGTTCTGGCGGCGATGAGGCCGTCGGCCGTCGAAGGTCCTTAACGAGAGGTTTACGACGCAGCGGTAGGGTGGCCGGCGCTCCCTGAGGCTCCCCGAGATGCCGACGCCGGTCACCTCCATCGCCCCCGTCAGCGCCGCCAGCCCCTTGGCTGATGCGGCGACGCCGGATCTTGTGCTGCAAGCGGGCCGGGTCGTCGATGCCAGGGTGGTCAGCGTGATGGCCGACAATCTGGTACGGATCGCGATCGCCAACCTCTCGATGGATGTGATGTCGGAGGTGGCGCTCACCCCCGGCCAGAATCTCCAGCTCGCCGTGTCCAAGAACGACGGCACGATCCGGCTCGCGGTGATGAACGGAGCGAGCGAGGCGCTTCCCGATCAGGTCACCTTGACGGCTCGCGCCGCCTCGCTGGTGGAGAGCCCGCCGCTTGCGCCCTCCGCAAGCGCGGCGCGCAACGCCCTGACCCCGGCAGAACACGTTGCCGTCAGCGCAGCCTCTGCCGAGACCGCGACCAGGCAGGGCAGCCAGGCCCCGCTATTTGCCAATCTCGCCGCGGTGGTCAGCGGCAGCGATCTGCCGGCGGGCTTGAAGCAGGCCGTGCTCGACGTGCTGGCGCAGCAGACGCCGCTCCATGCCGGGCTCGACGGCGGCGATATCGAGACTGCCTTTCAGAAATCCGGCCTGTTCCTCGAGGCCTCGCTGGCGGCGGGCGCGGCGCCGTCGTCCGGGGCGACGCCCGATCTCAAGGCCGCGCTGCTGGTCCTGCGCCAGACCTTGGCCACGCTCGGCACTGCCGCGCTCCCGGCTGGCACGACGGCAACAGCCGCACCGGCTCAGGCCACAAGTAGCACCGTGCCGGCCGGCGTTCGGTTAGCCGAGGCCGAGATCGCCCAACCCCAGGAAATGCCGCGCAACGCCGCACGCGCGGCTGCAGTCCTGGCCGATGCCGCCGCCGTTTCGCAGGCCGCATCGCCGCGGACCATGACCGCAGGCCTTGCCGCCAGCCTGTTGCAGGAGATGACGCAAAACCTGCCGCGCATGCTCGGCAATTTGCCCGGCTCCAACAAGGCCGTGCCCGACGGCCACGTCTCGGAGGCGGCCAGCCAGGCGACCACGCCACCGCCGTTCCGTGGCGCATTGCCGGCGTCGCAGGCCATCGCCGCGCCATCGCTCGCACCGAACACGCCACTTGCGGCCACGGTTCACCGCCTGCTCGATGACACCGATGCCGCGATCGCGCGGCAGACGCTGTTGCAGATCGCCTC
>NZ_JAEMSD010000645.1 GCF_016462955.1 Bradyrhizobium sp.
ACCTTGCCCGGCACGTTGGCGCCGTGCAATGCAACGACGGCGAGGTGGTGCGGCTCCAGCCGGACGTGCGGCTGGTGATGAACCTGCTGGCGTCGCTGAACCTGCCGCCGATCGAGTCGATGGGCGCGATCGGCGCGCGCGCCTTCGTCAACGAGTTCAACAAGGGCCGGCCTGCCGGGCGGCCGATCGGCGACATCGTCGACGGCACCCTGCCCATCGCCGACGGCACGCTGCCTTACCGCGTCTACAAGCCGGCGACGCCGGGACCGCATCCGGTCGTGGTCTATTTCCACGGCGGCGGCTGGGTGCTCGGCGACGAGCAGTCGGACGAGCCGTTCTGCCGCGACATGGTGCGGCGGACCGGCATGATGTTCGTCAGCGTCGGCTATCGTCATGCGCCGGAGCATCGTTTCCCCACGGCTGCCGAGGACGGCTACGCGGCAGCACGCTGGATCGCCGAGCACGCTGCCGAACTCGGCGGCAAGCCCGGGCCGGTCTCGGTCGCCGGCTGGAGCGCCGGCGGCAACATCGCCGCCGTGACCTGCCAGCTCGCACGCGACCGCGGCGGACCCGACATCGCCGGCCAGCTTCTGGTCTGCCCGGTCACCGACTGCACGTTCGACCGGCCCTCCTACAACGACAACGCAGTCGGCTATTTCCTGACGCGCTCGCTGATGTACTGGTTCTGGGACCTCTACTGCTCGCCGGCCGACCGCACCGACCCACGCGTCTCGCCGCTCCGTGGCAAGGTCGGCGGCCTGCCACCGGCCTTCGTCGTCACCTGCGAGTTCGATCCGCTGCGGGACGAGGGTATCGCCTATGCCGAGGCCATGGCCGCAGCTGGCGTGCCGGTCGAGCAGCTCAAGGCGCGCGGCCATTTCCACTCGTCCTTCGCCATGGTCGATGTGGTGATCACCGGCGTGCCCGGCCGGGTGCAGATGGCGGAAGCCTTGCGGCGCTTCGCCGGGCTCCCGCCCAAGGTCGGCAGCAGTGACGAAAACAACAAGGGCAACGCCAGCCCGGGGCTCCGGATCGCGGCCGCCGCGAGCTGATGCACCGACAAGGCCGCCGGGAACTTGTTCCCGGCGGCTGCGTTGTGTGGTCGTGGCATTGTGATACAGCGACAGGTGTATCGACCCCGGCACGCGAATCCGTGTGCTGGGGTCGTCTTTTGCGTGAGGACCAGGCATGGGGGACGTAGTCGGGGATTCGAAGGTCGATTTCGGCGCGCTTGCGGTGCTGCATAAGTGGCCGTCGCTGGCAAACCAGCGTCAGCCTGACCGGGAGCCCTATCAGGTCATCGAAGGCACGCTTGACCAGTGCATCTCGGCCTTCATGCAGAAGCCGGCGACGACGCGGCACCTCTATGAGATCCACACGACGGCACAGCCGCCGCTGGTCACGGACATCCTCTCCCCCGAACACGTCATCGAATTATCGCGCCTGAGAGAATTTCTCTGACGGCATCGCAATCTCGCGACAGGAACCTTCTTCCGGATCTCCCCGTTGTCAGGGATCGGAAGCAAGGACGTGAGCGCATCGAGATGCTTGACGCCGGCCTACCATCACCGATCGTTCCTTACGGGGCGGACCAGACCCTATTCGTGGTGATCGATCGCCGCGGTGAGGCTACCGAAGTTCCTGTCGAGCGAAGCGATCTCGAAACCACGATCGGCGAGCTCGTCGCCGGCTGCTTCAACGATCCCGTCAAGGTGCTCTCGTTCAACACGCTCGAACATTGGATGAAGGACATCTCGACCGATGTCGCCGGCGAGATCCGTGCCCGCTGCGAGATCGATGGAATTGAGCTTCCCGACTATCTCAGCGATTTCGTGGAAGGCCATTCCTGAGGAGCTTTAGTTGCGGCAGCGCTTGCCGGCGATGACTTCGATTTCGCGGCGGCGTTCGCCCGCGAAGGTCAGGAGCTTTTCGATCGTCGACGTATCCGTGATCCGTTTGGCGAGCCGCTCGGCGCGCGCGGCCTGATCTTCGAGATACTGGATCGTGTTCAAGCGCTGCCCCCCGAAAGCCCCGAATTGCGTGGGAAGCCATGGTGCTCGAAAAGCCGCTAACAGCCGGTTAAGCGGCTGCGTCGGCCTCGACGCGCTGTGATCTATTGCACGACCTCGAGCCTGACAGTGGTGATGCCCTTGTCGACCATGCCGAGCGCTTCGGCGGCGGAAGGCGAGACGTCGACAACGCGTCCGCGCACGAAAGGTCCGCGATCGTTGACCCTGACGGTGACGAAGCGGCCTGAGGACGTGTCGGTGACGCGCAGCTTGGTGCCGAACGGCAGCGTGGGATGCGCCGCGGTCAATTCGTTCTTGTCGAACTTCTCGCCGCTCGCTGTCACCGTATCCGAATAGAAGCTGGCGACACCGTGCGCCGTCGTTTGCTTTGCCTCACCATTCCCAGCGCGCGCCCGGCTGATCGGGCGCGGATGCAGCGCGGCGACCCTGTGCGGGCGCTCCACTGCGGCCTGCCGGCTGGTGCCGGCAAGATCGGCCTTCTGGCGGCCGACCGGCGCCTGCGCGCAGGCGGCCAGCGATGCTGCGACGACGACGGCGAGCAGCAGCCGGCATGAGGTTGTGAAGGAAATCCGGGCCGTTTCGGTACGTGCAATGCGAGACATGGTACGCCCTCCGAACGGCCCGATTTTCGGTGGGCAATGAGGGCAGAACCTTGTCGGAACAAAAGCGGCTCTAGGACCGCCGTCGTTTCGCGTCAGCTGTGGCGATTTCACCACAGTGACTTGTTCTGAATCGGGACAGAGCGCGTCAGGCTCGCGCCTTATCCCCGTTTTACAGGCAAGGCGATCGCATCTGATTTGTGCAGAGGTCGTCATGCCCGGGCTTGTCCCGGGCATCCACGTTCTTCGTGCCGCCGACAAGACGTGGATGGCCGGGACAAGCCCGGCCATGACGATGTGGAGACGTTAGCGTGAACCGAGCCGTTCTGGCCCGCAGGCCGGTCAGTAGTGCGGCTCGTACATCTGCGACTGAACGAGGGCCTTCACGTCGTTGGGTGCGGGTCCGTCCGCGAGCCCACGTTGGTAGGCGACGTCCGCGACGGCCGCCGCGATGCGGACCGAGACTTCGCGAATGCGCGGCAGTGCCGGATAGAGGCTGCCTTGCGCGAGGTCATCCTCGCCGACGCAATCGGCAAGCGTATGAGCCGCCGCCATGAACATCTCGTCGGTCACGAGGCGCGAGCCGCTGGCGATGACGCCGAGGCCGACGCCGGGGAAGATGTAGGAATTGTTGCCCTGGCGCGGCACGAAGC
>NZ_JAEMSD010000646.1:0-408 GCF_016462955.1 Bradyrhizobium sp.
ATTGAAAGGTGTTACTGACCGGACGCCTCGAGCATCAGGTCAGCGACCTCGCCCGACATCATCAACCGGTTGCGCCCGGCCTCCTTGGCGGCGTAGAGCGCCTCGTCGGCAGCTTCGACCAGCGTGGCCACGCCCGCGGTGCGCTCCAGCGCCGGCCGGCAGGCTGCGCCGCCGATCGAGGCGGTGACGCATCCGGCCGGCAGATTTGTGCTGTGCGCGAGGCCGGCCTCGTGGATGACGCTGCGGATCCGCTCGCCGATCCGGGCGCAGCCGGCAGCGTCGGTGTTCGGCAGCAGCATCGCGAATTCCTCACCGCCATAGCGCGCGGCCAGATCGCCGGCGCGCTCCGTCTCGGCCGCGATGATCTTTGCGACCAGACGCAGGCAGGCATCGCCGGCGGGATGGCCG
>NZ_JAEMSD010000646.1:418-3270 GCF_016462955.1 Bradyrhizobium sp.
GTCGATCATCAGCAGGGCGATGCTCGAGCGATCGCGATACGCGCGTGCCCATTCCTCTTTCAGACGCTCGTCGAAGCGGCGGCGATTGGCGAGGCCGGTGAGGCCGTCCTCGATCGCAAGCGTCTCCAGCCTGATTTCCAGCCTCTTCTGCTCGGTAATGTCACGCGTGATCGCGACCATGCCATCGACACTGCCGTTGCCCTTGCGTGTCACCCGCATGGTCGATTCGAGCCAGACGTCGCCGTGCTGCCGGTGCGCGTTGCGGTAGGTAAGCCGCGCCTCTTCCCTCTCGCCACGCTGCAAGGCGCCGACGATGGCCTTGACCTCCGGCAGATCGTCCGGGTTGACGCCCCCAAGAGCCGGCGTGCCGATCAACTGATCGGGGCGCCAACCGACGACGCGCACCGACGAGGGCGAGACATAGCGCAGCCGCTCGTCGAGGCCGATGCGCGTCACCATGTCGCTGGAGCCTTCGGCGAGCAGGCGGAAATGCGCCTCCTTCTCGGCCAGCGCGACGGCCATGCGCTTGCCCCGAAACAACTGCCGCACCAGCACGCCGCCGATCACTGCAATCAGCATCACCAGCGCGAACACATGGAGCATGCGCGAGATCGCCGCGGTTCGCCAGGGCGCGAGCAGTTCCTCCTTATCCAGCGTGGCTACCAGAACGAGCGGATAACGGCTGCTGCGCCAGAAGAAGCTGACGCGCTCGGCGCCATCAAGCGGCGATTGAAAATGATAGGCCCCGCTCGGCCGCTGCAGGCTGGGGTCGCGGAAGAGCGCGGTGTCGGCAACGCTGCGTCCGACGAATTTGTCGTTGCCGGGATTGCGCGCGACGATGATGCCGTCGGCATGAGTCAGTGCGACGGAACTGTTGCGGCCGATCTCGAACTGCTCGTAGAAACGCGAAAGATAGTTGGCGCTGATGGTCGCAAGCGCGACGCCGCCGAAGCTGCCATCCGGCTTGTTGAAGCGGCGCGAAAGGGTGACGACCCATTCGCCGTCGAGCAGGCTCTTCACCGGATGGCCGATATGAGGCTCTCGCTTGCGCGACAGCTGGTGATAGCGGAAGAAACCATCATCGCTCAAGGTCGATCCGATCGTGCCGGGCGAGGTCAGCCAATTGCCCTGATCGTCCATGATGGCGAGGCTGTGAATTCGATCGATCGCCTTCTTGCGCGCGTCCAGGATGATCCCGAGCTTGCCGATCGTGGCCGGCCCGGCGCCGTCCATCTCCAGCCGGCTGACGACGCCGACGACGGCGGTATCCAGCAGGTCGAGACTGTCCTCCGCATGCTGCCTCAGCGAGCGTGCGACATTCGCCAGTTCGGTTTCGGCGGCCTTGAGCACCGCATCACGAGCTGCCCATTCGCGCCAGCCGCTGACGCCAAGGATGGCTATGCAGGTCAGCGCGACGAACGCCGCCGCCCGCAACGGCAGACTCAGTCCGGCTTTTTGGGTCGCAGCATTCATGCGGCAGAGTTTCTCCGATCGTTCGGAAACTCTGCCGCTTCTATCGGTGAACTCTGAAATCACTCCTGAAGCCGGGCGAGATCCGCCCCGGTTCCAGTAGTCCTACGGACACCGCAATCAGCCCATCGCTAACAGGGCGTTAGCGAACCCGTCGGAATCCGGCTCCCGCCTTCTAGCTGAAGATCCGCTTGACCTTGCCCCAGAGCGAGGGACTGTCGGCATCAGCATCGGCCTTCGAGGGGGTCGGCTGCGCGGCGCTCACAGGATCGGAGGCCGGGAACGTATCCTTCAGCCCGGCGTCGAGCTTGGACTGCCGATCGGCGGCGAGGGCCTCGTGTAGATCGTCGGCATGCTTGTCGTGCGGGGCGGGATTGAATGTCTCAGCCATGATCTCCTCCATCGGCGGGTCAACGCGGCTCGATTGTCCTGGTTCCCCTGTTCCGCTGAGGACCGCGGCGGTGTATCAAGGGCCCTCACCTTCTGCAGGATCCTTGGTGCCCCAGTCTCCGACGAAACCCTTCATCGACGTGCTCTCCGGCCGGCGCCAAGCCATCCCGCCCATGTGGATGATGCGCCAGGCCGGGCGCTACCTGCCGGAATATCGCGAGGTGCGCGCCAAGGCGGGCGGCTTCCTCGATCTCTGCTTCAACCCAGAGCTTGCCGCCGAGGTGACGCTGCAGCCGATCCGCCGGTTCGGCTTCGATGCGGCGATCATCTTCTCCGACATTCTGGTGATCCCTTATGCGCTCGGACGTGAGGTGCGGTTCGAGGCCGGCGAGGGCCCGCGGCTCGAGCCGCTGGACGAGCCGGCCCAGGTCGCGACGCTGGCGCCGCGCGCGGATCTCGGCAAGCTTCAGCCGGTGTTCGATGCGCTGAAGCTGGTGCGCGGCGCGCTCGATCCCAAGGTCGCTCTGATCGGCTTCTGCGGCGCGCCGTGGACGGTCGCGACCTACATGGTCGCCGGCCACGGCACACCCGACCAGGCGCCGGCCCGGATGATGGCCTACCGCCATCCCGACGCGTTCTCGAAAATCATCGACGCGGTGGTCGACAGCTCGATCGAGTACCTGCTGGCGCAGCTCGCCGCCGGCGCCGACGCTCTGCAGATCTTCGACACCTGGGCCGGCGTGTTGCCGCCGGCCGAGTTCGCGCGCTGGTCGACCGAGCCGACGCGGCGCATCGTCGAGGGCGTGCGGGCCAAGGTGCCGGATGCGAAGATCATCGGCTTTCCCCGCGGCGCCGGCGCGCTGCTGCCCGGCTATGTCGAGACGACCGGCGTCGACGCGGTCAGCATCGACTGGACCGCGGAGCCGGCCTTCATCCGCGAACGCGTGCAGAGCAAGGTCGCCGTGCAGGGCAATCTCGATCCGCTCGTGCTG
>NZ_JAEMSD010000647.1 GCF_016462955.1 Bradyrhizobium sp.
GGCGGGCGTCTCGAAGGACGAGGCGCGCGCTCAACTCGCGCAGAGCCATATGCGATCGCTCTGACGGAAGGTGCGACTGACGTCGGGTGACGATGGCATTATGCCGCTGTTTTGCCCGACGAGTCAAAATCCACCGCCGATCTGCGTCGAGATGGCCTCGGATCGGAGGCCGCGCGGTGAATCGGAAATTCGTAAGCGAAAACAAGCCTGTTCTACTGTGCATGGGGTTGTTTTCGTAACTTTGTGATGGCGGACCTCAACCCTGCCGGCGCAGGAAGCCGGTGATCGTCACCTTGTCCCAGATCCCGGCCGCGGCAAACGGATCGGCGCGGTTGAAGGCCTCGACTTCGCCACGGCTAGGGGCCTCGATCAGGAACAGGCTGCCGATCATGGTCTGGCCGTCGTCGGACACCAGCGGCCCCGACATCACGATCTTGACCCCGAAGCGCGAGGTGTCGCTCAGGAACGCCTTGTGGGCGTCGTAATTGGCAAGCCGCGTCGGGAGCGCTCCGGCGCGATCGAGCGCGTGAATGGCGAACAGCATGGTGTCTCCGTGTCTTGCTTCGGTATTGGGACGGCCGCAGCTGCGGCCGTCCGGGTTCGCAGTGATCGGTCAGTTTACTTCGCGCTGAGCTTGCCGGCTTCCTCGAAGGTGGGGCATTTGCGCTGCTCCAGCGGCACGTCGAACGGCTGGTAATTGTCCTTGGTGATCACCGTCGGCTTCAGCACGATCTCGGCGATGATGGGCTCATTGCGCAAGGACCGGATCGCCATCATGGTGCCGAGACAGCCTTGCGCAAAGCCGTTGTAGTCGCCGCTCGCGAGCAGCTTGCCGGACTTGATCGCGTCGATCGCCTCCTTGGTGCCGTTGATGCCGATCACCTGCGCCTTGCGATTGGCGCCGTCGAGCGCCTCGATCGCGCCGACCGCCATGGCGTCGTTGGCGGCGAGCACGCCGTCGATCTGCGGATTCGACTGCATCAGGTTCTCCATGACCTGGAGCGCCTGCAGCCGCTGGTAGTTGCCGGGCTGCGAGGCCAGGAGCTTGGCGCCGGGCGCCTCCTTCAGGGCGTCGTTGAAGCCGCGGACGCGGTCGACATTGGTCAGCGAGCCCTTGACGCCCTCGATGATGACGATGTTGCCCTTGCCGCCCAGCGTCTTCAGCAGGAAGCGCGCTGTCTCCAGCCCGAGGCTATAATCGTCGGCGCCGACGAAGGACAGGAACTTGCCGCCGGCCGAGCGGTCGGTGATGTTGACGAGCGGGATCTTGGCCTCGTTGATCTTCTCGACGCCCGGAACCATCGCCTTGTAGTCGACTGGCGTGAACACGATCGCGCTCGGCTTCTTCACCACGACGTCCTCGATCTGGCTGAGCTGCTCGGGGATCGAGTCCGGCTTGGTCGGGATGTATTGCAGCGTCTTCGCGTTCAGCACCTTCGCCATGTTGTCGGCGCCGACCCGCACCGTCTGGAAGAACGGGTTCGTCTGGTTCTTGGTGAAGACGGCGATGGTCTCGCCGTCGGCGCGCGCCGTAGTGGTGAACGCAGTCGCCATCAGCAGCGGCAGCGCCATATAGCCCATTGTCTTTCTCATGTTGCTTCCATCCCTCGTTTTGCTTGTTGGATTGCTAGAACTCACTGCGCGCGGCGGCGCGTCTTCATGTCGAGCCAGACCGCGAGAATGACGATGACGCCGGTGACGAGCGGCTGCCAGTTGGCGCTGACCGAGAGCAGGTTCATGCCGTTCAGCACCAGGGTGAGGATCAGCGCGCCGATGAAGGTGCCGAACACGGTGCCGACGCCGCCGAACAGCGAGGTGCCGCCGATCAGCACGGCCGCGATCGCCGGCAAGGTCAGGCTCTCGCCGATGTCGGCTTCGGCTGAATTGAGCCGCGACAGGAAGATGATCGAGGCGAGCCCCGCCATGGTGCCCGAGACCGCATAGACCAGCAGCAGGCGCCGCGCGACCGGAATGCCGGAGAGGCGCGCCGCAACCGGATTGGCGCCGATCGCATAGATCTCCTGGCCCCAGACCGTGCGCTGCGCGAAGAACGTGCCGATGCCGAGGAACACCAGCAGCAGATAGACCGGGATCGGCAGGCCGAACAGATAGCCACTGCCGATCTGGCGGAAGCCGGCCGGAAAGCCGTGCAGGGTCTCGCCCGCCATGTACCAATAGGTGAGGCCGTTCAGCACCCAGAGCATCCCGTAGGTGGCGATGAAGGAGGGGATGCGTAGCGCGGTGACCATGATGCCGTTGAGCAGGCCGACGAGGCCGCCGCTCGCAAGCCCGGTGAGGATGCCGAGCGCAGGCGAGCCGGTCGTGTGAATCACCGTGCCGGCGAGGCAGGCCGACAGCGCGACATTGGCGCCGACGGAGAGATCGAGGCCGGCGGTCAGGACCACCAGCGTCAGGCCCGAGGCAATGAAGAAGGTCAGGCTCGCCTGGCGGAGCACGTTGAGGATGTTGCCGAGGCTCAGGAAAGAATCGCTGAGCACGGCGAGCGCGGCGCAGATCAGGAGCGCCGCGAGCAGGCGATAGAACACCTGGATCGCATCCTGCGACAGGAACGAGCGGGGGGGCATCATCGCTTCTTTGGTGATGTCGGTCATGCCCGGCTCCTGAGTCCGTCGAGGAACAGCGCGAGGATGACGAGCACACCGACGCTTGCGACCTGAACCGAGGACGGCAGCGAGATCAGGTTCAGCCCGTTGCGCAGCACGCCGACGGAGAGGACGCCGAGCAGCGTGCCAAGCAGCCAGCCATTGCCGCGCTCGAACGAGGTCCCGCCGACGGCGACCGCCGCGATGGCCTCGAATTCGAGCCCGAGGCCGGCAGTGGGGTGGCCGGAGTTCATCCGCGCCGTCATCAACAGGCCGGCAATGCCGGCCATGGCGCCGCCGATCGCATAGACCGCGATCAGCAGCCTGTTGGGCGAGAGCCCGGCATAGCGCAGCGCCTCGCGGTTGCCGCCGAGCGCGAAGATGTAGGTGCCGAACCTCGTATGATAGAGCAGCACGTGGAAGACCGCGTAGGTTACGAGCGCCATCACGATCGGAACGGGGACTCCCAGAAGCGTCGCCGAGTAGATGTCGCGCACGCTATGGGGAATGCCCACCACGCTCTGGCCGTCGCTGACGATCAGCGACAGTCCCTGCGCCATGCCGAGCGTGCCAAGGGTCGCGACGAAGGGCGGGATGCCCACGATCGCAACCAGCCAGCCGTTGGCAAGGCCGAAGGCGGTGCCGACCAGCAGGCC
>NZ_JAEMSD010000181.1:0-10483 GCF_016462955.1 Bradyrhizobium sp.
GGCAACCGCTTCTGGCGCGCGATTCATGAGGCCGGGATCACGCCGCGGCGCTATCAGCCAAGCGAGTTTGCGTCGCTATCGCGCTCGGGATCGGCTTCACCGATCTCTGCAAGACGGGGGCCGGGATGGATCACCAGATCGCGGCGGAGACGATCGACGTGCCGGGCTTCAGGGCGAAGATGGAGACGTACCGGCCGCGGACGATTGCGTTCACGAGCAAGAAGGCGGCCAGCTTGTTTTATCGCCGGCCGTCAGCTGCGATTTCGCTGGGGCGGCAGGTGCGCGACGAAAGCTTGCCGGAGATATTTGTGCTGCCGTCGCCGTCCGGTGCGGCTTCGGGGCATTGGACGATCGAGCCGTGGCGCGAACTTGCGGCGTGGATCGCTGCGTAGGGTGGGTTAAACGCGCGACTGCGCGAGGCGCAGGCGGCGCGGCGTAACCCACCGCATCTGTCGCCACGGACACACAAGCTGCGTAGGGTGGGCAAAGGCGCTCTTGCGCCGTGCCCACGCTCTTTCCGTGTGTCCGGCAGGTCGTGGGCACGGCGCGCGAAATGCGCGCCTTTGCCCACCCTCCGGCTGCCGGATTGCATCTGCTCCCGTGTCCCGGCCAAGAGTAGCGCAGACCCCTATCATCGTGAAAAAATCCAATCCGCCCACATCAATTAGAGATTGTTCGATGGTATAAGACCCCCTGTAATTGATCCATATTTGGCAGCCACAGGGGTATTTCATGCGATTCAAATCTCGAAAGACCAATGGTTATCAGGTGTTCGCCGTGTCCGGCACTAACACGGTTTCATTCGGCATCGACTTCAAGGACGCCGACACCAAGGGGTTGCTCGGCTTCGCCGTCGAGCGAAGCGATCCGGCGGAGAAGGAGCGATACTTCATGTTCGGGTACAAGGTCTTTCCGTCCGTCGTTCCAAGCCCCGACGAAACGACGACGGTCAAGACCTTCGACCATCCGGTCCAGAGCTTCGTCTGGGACGACTTCACGGCCAAGCCGAAACGAACCTACGAGTATCTCTTCCATCCGCTGAAGGGCACACCGAAGAATCTGGATCGGAGCGCTCCGCCGATTTCGATCGAGGTGCGCACCGAGCCGCTGTTCTCGTCGAAGAAGCACGACGTGTTCTTCAATCGCGGAATCGCCAGCAGCCAGGCCTATGCCCGCAAGTTCGACAACAAGAAGCCGGACAAGCTTGATCCAGAAAAGCGCAAGGAAGCCATGGAGTGGCTGAGCCGGAGCCTCGACGAAGCGATGCTGGCGTTCATTGGCAACGCGAAGAAGAACGACACATTGCTGTGCTGCTTCTACGAATTTCGCTATCTGCCCGCTGCCCAGGCACTGAAGGCTGCAGCCGACCGCGGCGTCGAGTTGCAGCTCATCGTCGATGCCAAGGTGAACGAGAGAACCGACAACAAGGGCGTGTTCCACGAGAGCTTTCCGCGCGAAGAAAATCTCAGAACGCTGAAGAAAGCCGGCATCCCGAAGAGGAACGTCATCCTGCGCGAGGCAAAGCCGAACGAGATCCAGCACAACAAGTTCATGGTCCTCCTGAAGGGGAAACGCGCGGAGCCCGCCGAGGTGTGGACCGGATCCACCAACCTTTCCGACGGCGGCATCCACGGCCAGACCAATGTCGGCCATTGGGTCCGCGACGCCCGTATCGCAAGCGAGTTCAAAGCCTATTGGGACCTCCTCAGCGAAGATCCTGGCCCGAAGGACGGCGACGACGCTGCGACGGTCAGGCGCAAGAACAAGGAGCTCAGGGCCGCCGTCGAAGAATTGCAGGAGACGCCGGCATCATTGACCGACGTCAAATCCGGCACCACCTCGATCTTCAGCCCGCGCAGCGGCTCGGACGTTCTGGACATGTACGCCCACATGATCGACGACGCCAAGAACGTCTCCTGCATCACGCTCGCATTCGGCATCAGCGAGGTGTTCAAGGAGCTTTTCAGCGACAACACCTCGGCGAGCCACATCGCCTTCTTCCTCCTCGAAAAGGAGGACAAGCCGAACCCCAGGAGCAAGAAGGCGTTCGTCGGCCTCAACGCCAGCAACAACGTCTACAAGGCGTGGGGTTCCTATTTGCGCGATCCTCTCTACCAATGGACCCGCGAGACGAACGCCAAATCGCTCCAACTCAACAAGCACGTCAGTTACATTCACTCGAAATTTCTTCTGGCCGATCCGCTCTCCGACGATCCGATCGTCGTGACGGGCTCGGCGAACTTCAGCAAGCCGTCCACCAACGACAACGACGAGAACATGCTGGTCATCCGCGGAGACCGCCGCGTGGCGGATATCTACTTCACCGAGTTCAACCGCCTTTTCTTTCACTACTATTTTCGCTCGGTCCAGGAATCCACGCTGAAGCTCGACGAGGACGAGAAGCGCAAGCGCGACCGGGAGAGCCTGTTCCTGGCAGAGGACGACAGCTGGATCAAAAAGTACAAGCGAGGGAGCTTGAAGCAGAAGCGCGTCGCCATCTTTTCCAGCATGACGGGCTTCAGCTAGATCGTTCGGGAGACGGTCTCCTGTCCACACACGGAAATCAATAATGGTCCCGCATGTCGCAAACGCTCATGCGGGCTACAATTGTGCGGAGACATTCGTGCTGCCGTCACCTTCCCGGGGTGCGTCGGGACATTGGACGATCGAGCCTTGGCGCGAACCGGCGGCGTGGATCGCTGCGGAGGTGAATGAAAGCTAGCGCCGCACACGCGGTGTCGTAGGGTGGGCAAAGGCGCTCTTGCGCCATGCCCACCATCTCTCCGTGGGTCCGGCAGGACGTGGGCACGGCGCGCGAAGGGCGCGCCTTTGCCCACCCTACGAGATCTGCTCCCGCGTCCTGGGCAAGCGGAGCGCAGACCCGGCGCCCGGAAGCTTCGGCACGCGTCGTCATGCGCCCCGGCTCTGCAGCGCATCACGCCGCACTGGACGATGCTTCGTATCGCCAGGGGCGCGCTGCACTGCGTCCGGGGCACGCCACCAGCGGCGACGCACGGCATCACTCCTCGAACAATTCCTTGAACAGCGTCTTCGCGCGTTCGAGTCCTTCGTCCGTGAACACCACCGACTTCACCTTGCCGACGGGATCGTCGATCATGCCCTTGTCATGCAGGCGGCCGAGCACGTCCCAGTCGAAACCTTTCCAGGCCCGATAGCCGTCGTGCAGGGTGAGATAGAGCAAGGCTAGCGCCGCGTCGTCGATCTTGTCCGTGTTGATGGCCATCGTGATCTCCTGGTCGAGCGGATTGCGGTCATCCTATTTCGCAGGAAGCAAGTCGCAAGCGGCGCTCCGACGTAGCCCGGATGAGCGTCAGCGATATCCGGGGAGCCCGCTCCCGCATGTCGCTGCGCTCATGCGGGCTACCAGACCACCGTTGCGTCCGTCGCCAAACCTCTTCATGCTTGCCTCACCACCCCGGAGGAGCCCGCCGATGCTGACCCTCTACTCCTACCCCAACCTCTTCGGCGTCGCCGACAACAACGGCTATGGCCTCAAGGTCTATGCCTTTCTCAAGCTTGCAGGCGTGCCGTTCGTGCATGAGCACGTCTTCGATGCCTCCGCCGCGCCGCGCGGGCAGCTGCCCTACGTCGTCGACGACTTTGAGCCCATCGGCGACAGCGAGGTCATCATCGCGCATGCGATCGCGAAGTACCGCCTGACCATCGATGCAGCATTGTCCGCGGAGCAACGCCGCACCAATCACCTCATGACGCGCATGCTGGACGATCTCTACTGGGTGATGTCCTATTCGCGCTGGAAGGACGAGCGCTTCTATCCGGCGTTCCGCGACGGCTTCATCGCGCAGCATCCGCAGGTCAGTAGCGAAGGCTTCGAGAAGGCCAAGGCCTACAACGCGCAGCGCTATCACTTCCAGGGCATCGGCCGCTACACGCCCGAGCAGGCCTACGCGCGGGGGCTCGCGGATTTGCAGGTGCTGGCTGAGATCGTGCCGGCCGCGGGCTTCGTCCACGGCGCGGCGCCGACCAGCATCGATGCCGGCATCTACGGCTTCATCGCCAACATCTACTACTTTCCGATCCCGACGCCGCTGAAGGCCTTCGTCGATGCGCAGGGAAATCTCGTCGCGCATTGCGAGCGGGTGCATGCGATGGTCGAGAAATCGTAAGGTGGGTTAGCTTCGGGCGGCGCGAAGCGCTGTCCGATGCGTAACCCACCACTGTTCGTCTCCTGTGACGCCAAAGAGGTGGGTTACGCCCCGCGGATTCGCTTCGCGCCTCCGCAGTGCTAACCCACCCTACGGCACCATCTCCTACCGCATCGTGATCGCGAGCCCGCTGAGATCGGCATTCGCCATCAGGCCGACCTGCGTGCCCGTCAGCTCCAGCACCGCGCCCTTCTGGTTGGAGAGCACGATCGCGCGGGCGCCGCGGCCGACGGCGAGGCCGGCACCGGCGGCGCCATAGACGCCGGCGACGTCCGAGGGGCGGTTGATGTTGGAGACGCGTCCGCGCAGCACGGTCTTGGATCCGCCGAACACGAGGCCGTAGTCGAGGCCGCCGGTGGAGAGCGCGTAAGTGCGGCCGCGGAAATTGAGCACGCCCGATCCGCCCGAGCCGCCGATGATCCAGCCCGCCTTGTAGATCGTCAGCGTCACCGTGCCGCTGTCGGCCCGCGCGGCGGTCGAGAGGCCGGCCAGAGCGGCGATCGCGACCAGCGCGGCGCGGAAGATGGATGCGAGCTTCATGGGTGTCTCCGGGGGCTATTTTTTCAAGAGTGGATTCGAATCAGACGCGGCGAATGTATCCGATCGATCGCGGCGGCAACATGATGGGGTGGATGGACGTGGGTTGCGGGCTGTTGCAACACCCCAACTGTCATCGCCCGCCTAGTGCGCAATTGCGCACAGGGGCGGGCGATCCAGTACGCCGAGAAGGTTGTGATCGAGCCGAGAAGCCGCGGCGTACTGGATGCCCCGCCTGCGCGGGGCATGACAGCGGAGATTGGAGCCGCGCACCGACCTTCGCCAGCATGCCATACTACCCCTGTATTGCCCGACGGAGCAAGCGAATGCTTCGCCTTTACCGAATTCTGAAAAACATCAATGATTTCCGTGCGGCGCCTACTGTGCATGGGGTTGTTTTCGCACTTTCGTTTTGCGAGGCTCCTCCCTCGCCCCCGTCCATGCGTCCCGCGACCGTCCTTGAGGTGACCCCATGCCGATCCAGCATTTCGCGCCCCCGCCGCAAGTCAAGGCGCCGCCGCTGTCCTTTGCGACGCGCGTCGGCGATCTCCTGTTCGTCTCGGGCATTCCCGGCTTCGACGCGTCGGGCGAGCTGCCCGACGGCTTCGAGGCGCAGTTCGCCAACGTCGTCGTCAACGTCGGCCGGGTGCTGGACGAGGCCGGCGCCACCTTCCGCGACCTCGTCAAGGTCAACGTGCTCTTGACCCGCGCCGGCGACGTCGCCGCCATGAACGCGCTCTATGCCGGCGCCTTCGGCCCGCCGCCCTATCCGGCGCGGACGACGTGCGTGGTGCAGGCGCTGCCCAGGCCGGAGATGCTGATCGAGATCGAGGCGGTGGCGTCGCTGGCGAGGTGAGCGTGTGGCCGGCCGGGCACGCGGCCGAACCAAATGCCATGGAACGACTGACATGTCCGTGAGCCGCCGCGCCCCGGCTTGCAAAGGTCCTGCTTTTACCGCACGAACTCTGAGATCCACTTTCCCACAGGAGATCCTTCATGCGTCGCGTTCTCGCCCTCTGTGCCGTCGCCGGCATCGCCAGTTCCGTGTTCGCCGTGCCGGCCTCGGCGGCGGTCGGCTATTACGTGATCCGCTGGGACAACACCGGCATCTGCCAGGTCTGGAACGAGGACTTGAAGTACAAGCCGTTCCAGATCGGGGTGTCGACCTACAAGGTCGTCAGCAAGCCGTTCCCGACCTTCCAGCAGGCCTCGGACCTGCAGATCAAATTGCGCTCCGAGCGCAAGTGCACGCTCTGAACGCGCTCACGACGGACCGGATTCGAAGGGCGGGTCGCGCGAGCGATCCGCCCTTTCCTTTTGAACCTCGGCGCCAGGCGGAACTACTCACATCTTGTCCGGGACGCAGGCCCAACCGCGTCCCACACCACCCCTCCCGCCATTGCCGGGAGGCGCATCACGTCATTCATTTGAGGAGCTGATCATGCGTCGTATTTCCATGCTGTGCGCTGCCGCCGGTGTTGCCATTACCGCCTTTGCCGCCGCGAGCCCGGCCGAGGCCAGCTATCACCTGATCCGCTGGCAGGACAGCGGCTTCTGCCAGATCTGGGACGAGAGCATCCCGACCACGCCGTGGCCGGCCGGCTATCATCGCGCCAGCGCCAGCGTGCCGACCTTCATCGACGCCCTCATGGTCAAGGACGCGGCGCTCAAGAGCGGCAGCTGCAAGTGGTGAAGTAATCGACCGGCGAACGAAAGGCGGGCAAGGACGTGCATGCGTCCTTGCCCGTTTCTTTTCGCGCTCACGCGTCCTTGTGCGCGCCGGGATGAATCAGGACGTCGCGCGCGGCGGCGAGATCCATGAAGGCCTGCGCGCTGCCGCCGTGGTCGGGATGCATGCCCTTGGCGGCGCGGCGATAGGCCTGGTTGATGTCCTCGCAGGTGAGCTGCACGGCGAGCGGCAGGCCGAGCATCTTGCGGGCGCGGTCCTCGCTGGAGAGCTTCTTCGGCGCGGCGTTGCGGCGGCCGAAGCGCGGCGCGGTCAGGTCGTGAACGACATCGAGCACGACGCCGACGCGGCGGTGCGCCGCCAGCGTGACGCTGTGATCGTCGTTGTCGACGGCCTGGCGCAGCACCGGAAGCGCCTGCTCGGCGGCCTGGCGCAGCGTGACGTCGCCGCTCATCCGCGCGATCTCGGCCACGAGCCGGCCGGCCTCGGCCCAGACGGCGGATTGCGCCGACCGCACCCTTTCCAGGGCGAGTTTCCAGGTTTCGAGCCGTTCCATCATGCGCGCAACGTTTAGCAATGAAGATCAGTATGCCAAGGCCGCCGTTTCCGACCCCTTAATTTCGGGTTAGCTTTTCGCAACACTTCGAAACCAAAACGGGAGGAATATGTCATGGCGCTGCTCGCCAACCACATCGCCGTCGTCACCGGCGCCGGTTCCGGCATCGGCCGGGCGATCGCGACCGGTTATGCGCGCGAGGGCGCGCAAGTGGTGCTGCTCGACGTCAATGCCGAGACGGTGGCGGAGGCGGCGCAGGAGATCCGGACATCGGGCGGCAAGGCCGAGAGCTTTGCGCTCGACGTCACCAGGCGCGAGGATTGCTTCGCATTGGCCGGGCAGGTTGCCGACAAGATCGGGCAGGTCTCGATCCTCGTCAACAACGCCGGTATCACCCGCCGCAACGCTTTCACCGCCGAGACCGAGACGGTGGCGAAGGACTGGAACGACATCATCGCGCTCAACCTCAACGGCGTCTTCAACATGACTCAGGCGTTCCTTGGCCCCTTGCGCGCCAGCAAGGGCCGCATCGTCAATATCGGCTCGATCCAGTCCTTCGTGCATCTGCGCACGCCGAGCTCGGCCGCCTACACGACCTCGAAACACGGCGTGCTCGGTTTCACCAAGGCGCTCGCGGCCGAGCTCGGCAAGGAGGGCGTGCGCGTCAATGCGATCGGCCCCGGCTTCATCGAGACCAACATCAACGCCAATGTGCGCGCGACCAATCCGGCGCTGGTGCAGGCCTTCCTCGATCACACGCCGCTGGCGCGCACCGGCAAGCCCGATGATATCGTCGGCCCAGCGATCTTCCTGGCATCCGATCTGTCGGCCTATGTCACCGGAACGATCGTGATGGTCGACGGCGGCTATCGCACGGTGTGAGGGAAGGCCCCCGCCAATCGCGGCCGCATCTTGGCATTCTCAAGGTCATGTGGTGCGATCGGGCGCGCTTAACCTTTCATTAACCAAACCCGCCCACCGTAGATCTACGGCTTGGGGGTCGTTTGTTCTCGATCCGCTTTCCGACGATGGAAGCGGGCGTTGATCGGGGAGTGTATTGATGACCACTGTTCATGTCGCCGCGTCCGACCCGGGCGTCCAATTTCTTGCACCCAACCAGATCGTTCCGCTTCTGATCGGCGCCACCGTCGACGAGGTCGAACGCGAGCTCGTGCTCCAGACCCTGGCGCGCTGCGACGGCAACCGCACGCGCGCCTCGCGCGTGCTGGGCTTGTCGGTGCGCACGCTGCGCAACAAGATCAGGCTCTATGCCGCCTCCGGCATCGAGGTGCCTGCCTGTCAGGACTAAGCGCGACGTTCGCGCGCTTCGACGTGGACGGCGTCCCCGCGATGCGCGGGCAGAATTGCTGCTGTCGTCAAACGCCGCTAAGTAGCTGGCTTCGGGTGAAGGGAGCAGCGGCGTGGCAGACGATCAAGGACGACGGCCGGGACCTCAGGGCCCTCGTGGGCGACAGGGCGAACCGGGACGGCCGGGACCGCAGGGTCATCCCGGCCGGCGCGGCCCGGACGGGGCACGCGGCAAACCGGGACCGCAAGGCAAGCCCGGGCCGATCGGAAAGGCCGGCCCGACCGGCAAGCCCGGGCCGCAAGGCAAGCAGGGCGAAGCCGGCCCACGTGGGCCGGCCGGCGCGCCGGGACCTGCCGGGCCGCAGGGGCCGACCGGGCCGCAAGGCCCGCGCGGCGAGCCGGGTCCGCCCGGCCAATTGCCGTCGATCGAGCAGGTGCTGCCATGGCTCGACCAGCTGTTCGACGCCTGGGACGAACGCCGCCGCCAGCGCGAGCGCGAAGCCGCCGAACGCGAAGCGCTCGAGGCCGCCGTGCAGGAGACGGACGAGGCTATCGCAGACGACGAGAGCGATGACGGCGACGATAACAAGAAAAAAAGGAAGAAGAAGAAGCACGGCCACAAGGACTGACGGCGCGGCCTATCTCGGCCGATCCTCGCGCCGCGGCAGCATGCCCATGCGCTCGAACTGCCAGCGCATGGCGCGGTACCAGAGATAGCCGACCGCCGCGCCGCACAGCGCAAGGATGATCACGTTGGCGCCCGAGAACGAGCCGCTCCACCACATCATCCACGCGGTCCACAGCAGCGTGAAGACGGTGGCACCTGCTTTCAGAGGAAGAAGGGGACGGCTCATGGTCGTGCTCCGGGCGATCAAAACCCCGGCGGCCACCATCGCAAGCCGAGGCAGTGGATTCCGTGAGCCAGATCACGGACCGCCTTGCCGGAGCTCACGAACCAAAGCGCAACCGCGAGCGCTCTTTCGCCCTTTCCGCCTCCACCTCGCGGTCGCGCGCCGGCGCATGCGTCTGCAGCGAGGTCAGGAGCCTTCGCGCCGCTTCGGAGACCTCGGTCACCGCACGCTCGAACGCCGCCTCGTTGACCTGCGAGGGCTTGTTGAAACCGGACAGTTTTCGCACGAACTGCAGAGCGCTGGCGTGGATCTCATCCTCCGTTGCCGGCGGCTCGAAGTTGAACAGCGTCTTGATGTTGCGGCACATGCATTCTCTCCCGGCGTTTTCCTGAAGACGAAGGTCTGAGCCGAAATCCTACATCCGCCTTCTCACTTCTGCGACGTCCCGCATGGGCACGCCAACCGACTCGGTGGATGCGCACCGCCACAAGCTTGCATCTCGCAGCGCATCATATCCGGCGCACCGACGCCGCATATTATTTGAGCATGCATTGCAGCGACGGCTCAGGCTTAATCCGTGCCAACGGTACGAATCGACGCGCAGGACAACCGCGCGCCAATGGCACGATCGGCGATGAGGAGGATCGCATGCACAGGCTCGCACTGTGCGTTTGGCTGGTCGCAGCGACGGCGCTGGCAAACGTTGCGTTCGCGCGCGACAACGGCCAATACGACCACGTCCCGCCCGACATCCGCGCATGGTTCAAGAGCGTGATCGCGCCAAACGGGGTTCCCTGCTGCGACATCTCCGACGGCCACCGCACCGAATACGACGTCCGCAATGGCGCATATTGGGTGCCTATCGAGGGACAATGGCTCGAGGTGCCCGGACGCGCCATCATCCGCGACCAGGGCAATCCGATCGGCCAGGCCGTGGTATGGTATGTCCACCATCGCGGCGCCATCATCATCAGCTGCTTCGTGCCTGCGGATGCGGTGTAGGCTTCGACAACAAGGCAGGATGGATTTCGTTGGCTGTAGAAACCTGATCGGGTAGCTTGACGCCAGCTGACAGGGAGGCACGCCGTTGACCGATCTTAACGCCGAAGATCTCGCCGCGATCTATGCCAAGCCGACCCCGCGCGTGATCGCGAAGGCACGGCCCGCGATCGATGCGCATGCGAAGAAGTTCATCGAGATGTCGCCGTTCTGCGTGCTCGCGACGTCAGGTGCGGACGGCAGCGTCGACGCTTCGCCGCGCGGCGGCGGCATCGGCTTCGTCCAGGTCGCCGGTCCCAATCAGTTGCTGATGCCCGACCGCTCCGGCAACAACCGCATCGACAGCTTCCGCAACGTC
>NZ_JAEMSD010000181.1:10493-12038 GCF_016462955.1 Bradyrhizobium sp.
CGTCGAAGGCTCGGGCTTCGTGCATCTGTTGTTCTTCGTTCCGGGGATCGACGAGACTCTGCGCGTCGGCGGACGCGGCACGTTGTCGGCCGATCCGGATCTGCTTGCCGCGATGGTCGAGTTCGGCAAGCCGCCCCGCGCGGTCCTCAACGTCGCGGTCAGCGAGGTTTATTTCCACTGCGGCAAGGCACTGATGCGCTCGAACCTATGGTCGTCGGAGAAGATGCAGCGCTCGGTCATGCCGAGCATCGGCACGATCATTCACGACCAGACCGGCCTTGGCGAACCGGCAAGCCAGGAGACCGTGGAAGAGCTTTACAAGACGCAGCTCTAGGTCGCGCGGCAATGATGGTGTCGTCCCGGGGGGCGAAGCGAGCCCGGGATCAATAACCACAGGACGTGGTTTGGCGAAAACTCGGAGTTACCAGCCTCGCGCCACGCTCTGCCCCAGGGTGATGGTCCCCGCTTTCGCGGGGATGACGGCGGAGTGTGTGGCAACGACGTCTGTCGCGACGCTGGAGCCTAATGCCCGTCGCCTTCGAGCCCGCCGACGTGCTTCTGGGTGTAGAGCTCGAGGCCGATGCGGCCGATCAGGTCGAGCTGGGTTTCGAGGAAGTCGATGTGGTGTTCCTCGTCGCTCATCAGCTTCTCGAACAGGTCGCGCGTGACGTAGTCCTTGACGCCGTGGCAGTAGGTCGCCGCTTCCTGATAGAGCGCCCGCGCGCTCATCTCGGCAGCGAGATCGCACTCGATGATCTCCTTGACGTTCTGGCCGATGCGCAAGGGGTCGAGCACCTGCATGTTCGGAAAGCCGTCGAAGAACAGGATACGCTCGGTGAGCTTGTCGGCGTGCTCCATCTCCTCGATCGACTCCTTGCGCCAGACCTTGGCCATGTCCAGGAGGCCCCAATTGTCGAGGAAACGGTAGTGCAGCCAGTACTGATTGATCGCAGTCAGCTCGTGACGCAGCGCCTTGTTGAGATAGTCGATGACTTTTGCGTCGCCCTGCATGGTCCACTCCAGCTCTTGCAGTCCAAATCGGCCCTAACCGAGTTTAGAACGCTTCTAAATGACTTTCGGGAGAAGGGCAACCAGCTACGCAGACGAAGCGGGGGGAAAAGCTCAGCCGAACGTGCTGAAGTTTTCAGCAGGCCGCGAGGGCAAACTCGGCGGGTTCGGCCGTCTCGTCATTGGCGGCCACGGTGTGGGTGTGGGGACAGCCTGTGCAGCAGGACTGCGCGCACGGACCCAGCGCCTCGTCGATGATGGTCTTGATGGTCCGGGCACAGCGACCGCATTCGGCACTACAGCCGAGACATCCATAGACTTGCTTGGCATGACGCACGGCATCGTCGGCCTCGGCGACGGCAGCGCGGATATCCTCATCGCTCAGCACGTTACAGGAACAAACGATCATGGAAGCGGCAGGCCCTTCGGTGATGCGCCATCATCGATATTTAACGAGCCGGCCGGATGCAAAAGGAAAAACCGGTATTTGAAGCTATTCCAAACTGGCTCGATCAAAGCCTAGAACGGCTCTAGAAT
>NZ_JAEMSD010000011.1:0-11066 GCF_016462955.1 Bradyrhizobium sp.
GCTGTCGAAAGAGATCAAGTTCATCGAGCGCTTCAAGGCGCGCGCCTCGCACGCCGCCCAGGTGCAGAGCCGGGTGAAGAAGCTCGACAAGATCGAGCGGGTCGAGCCGCCGCGCCGCCGCCAGAGCGTCGCGTTCGACTTCCTGCCGGCGCCGCGCTCGGGCGAGGACGTCGTGGCGCTGAAGAACGTGCACAAGGGCTACGGCTCAAAGCGTATCTATGACGGGCTCGACTTCATGATTCGCCGCAAGGAACGCTGGTGCGTGATGGGCGTCAACGGCGCCGGCAAGTCGACGCTGCTCAAGCTGGTCGCGGGCGCAAGCGAGCCGGACGAGGGCACCGTGGCGCTAGGGGGCAGCGTCAAGATGGGGTATTTCGCCCAGCACGCGATGGACTTGCTCGAGGGCGAGCGCACCGTGTTCCAGTCGCTGGAGGATGCGTTTCCGACCGCGGGGCAGGGCAGTTTGCGCGCGCTCGCCGGCTGCTTCGGCTTCTCCGGCGACGACGTCGAGAAGCGCTGCCGGGTGCTCTCAGGCGGCGAGAAGGCGCGGCTCGTGATGGCCAAGATGCTGTTCGACCCGCCGAACTTCCTGGTGCTGGACGAGCCGACCAACCATCTCGACCTCGCCACCAAGGAGATGCTGATCACCGCGCTCTCGGATTTCGAGGGCACAATGCTGTTCGTCTCGCACGACCGGCATTTCCTCAGCGTGCTGTCGAACCGCGTGCTGGAGCTGACGCCGGAGGGCATCCACCAATATGGCGGCGGCTACACGGAATATGTCGCGCGCACCGGGCAGGAGGCGCCGGGATTGCGGAGCTAGGACATGATCCGGAGAAGTGCGCAGCGGTTTTCCTTGAGGATCATGCGCGCAGACACAAACGAACCCCGCCTCCGATGGGCGCTCTTCGTCGAGTCACTGCTTTTCACCACAGCATCTCAAAACGGCGATGCTCGATGGCAAGGGGCTAGATCACGCCAGACAGGTTGCGCTTCGTCTACGCCACCAACCGAGCAGGCCACCGCAGACAAGGACCAGGCCGGGCAGGCCCGCGCCGACGATCGGACCAGGGACCGCTGCGATGCTCAGATCTCCACTCAAATCCAGGGTCAGGAGCGGTGACGGGTCAAAGGGGACCGTGTCAGCGCGTAGCAAGTTAGGTGTGATGTTGATCGTCACCGGCCCGCCTAAGAGGTCACTCGCCTCCAGAACCACCCTCCAGGTCGTGACATCGTACAAGGACCCCGTGGTATCCGGCGCCGCCGGCGTCGCGGTAATGTTTCCGTAGAGGCCGTCGGCCGTAGAAGGCCCTGGGGTTTGCGGAAACGAATTGAGCACCAGGTTGAGCAGATTCGCGTTGCTGGGACTGGAAATCGACATCAGGAAATTGCCGAACACCGGATCGCCTGACTGTCGCAGATCCAGCGTGAAGTCGAGGTTGCCACCAAGCGTACCGTTGATGGTTACCGATGTGGTGGTCGTACCTGAAGTCCAGTCGGTCACATTGATGGTAGCGGCACGGGTTTCACCGCTGAAACAGACGACAAGCAAGAGGCAGACGGAAGCCAAGGCGCGGCCAACGCAAAGCCAGAAACTGGGCATCGAAGTTCTCCTGTTACTCTCTACTACTTTCTCGGCTTCTATCTTCTACTGTCGCTCAAATATTAAACTCGAACGGTTGAAGGTTTAGCAGCTGGCTCTGGCTTACGCCGAGCAGCTGGATATGCTCGTTGACCCCCAACGTGATCACCGTGTTATTCCCGGGGCTGCTGTCAGCAAGGATTTGGTCGACCGTCAAGCCAGCGAAACCCTGGAAGTCCAGCACGTCCTTCGTCGGGTCGAAGTCCGCGATGGTCGTATTGAAGTTGCCTTCTTTGAATACGAAGGTGTCGCTGCCTGCACCGCCCTTAAGACGATTGGTTCCATTGTCACCGCTGATGACGTCATTCCCGCTTCCCCCGGTGATGACGTCATTACCCGCGCCGCCGATGAGGATATTGCCATTGTTGTTGCCGGAGATCGTATCGTTGCCGGATCCGCCGATGACATTGTTGACCACGCCGGCAAGCTTCTGCACGCCGGTCGGCGCACTGAAGGCGATACTGGCACCCGCAGTCCCGCTGAGGCTGATGGTCGTATTCGCCGAACTCGCTTGGAAGTTATAGGCATTGGGCCCGTCGTTGACGGTGAGCGAGACGGTTACGGGAGTGCTGTTCGACGTGCCGTCGGATGCCACATAGGTGAAGCTGTCGTTGCCGGTGAATGTCAGCAGCGGCGTGTAATCGAACGAGCCATCGGCGTGGAGGACGAAGGACGACGCATGCGCCGGGCCCGCCTGCAGGACCGCACTCAATAGCGCGCTGTCGACGTCAGTGTCGTTGGCGAGCACGCCGGGGCCTGCAACATGGAGCGCTTGATGCAGGTTGGTGGCGTAGCTATCGCCGCTGGCGACTGGCGCGACGTTCTCGACCACGACGTCGTCGACCTTGACGTGGTAGTCCTGCATGGCGCTTCCGCCACTGTTGTCTTTCACCTTTACCAGCAGATCATAGACGTTGTCGCCGTTGCCATCCGTCGGATTTTCGTAGTCCGGAGCGTCCTTGAAGGTGATCGCGCCGGTGGAGGCGTTGATGTTGAACTTGCCGGCATCCGCGCCGCCGACGATCTCGTAGGTCAGCGTCTGTCCCGGATCGGGGTCCGATGCCGACACGGTCGTCACCGCCTTCGTGTTCTCCGGCACGTGAATCTGGTCGTTCGGACCGACGATCACGGGCGGGTTGTTCGCCAGCGTCGAGGCCACTGGCGCGACGAAGGTCTTGAACGAGCCCTCCTTGATCAGCATGCCACTGTCGAGGAATGCGTCGCGATCGTCTCGCACCTCGATGGTCAGGGTGTTGACGGTCCCCGGGATCACGAGGCCGCTGATCGTGAGCGTATGCGTGTAGGCATCCGCGCGGATCTGATCGGCTAACGGTCCTGTCGTCGGCAGGTTGTAGACCAGGTCGCCCGACCCAGAATAGACGAGATTCTTAATCGAAAGCGCGGCGCCGTTCGACAGCGAGCCGATATCGACGCCGTTGAGCTTGATCGAGAAGATATCGGTCAGATCGCTGCCGTCGAATTCGGGCAACTCCTCGGAGAACAGCACGGCATCGAACGAGAATGCGGTGTCGCCCGGCTTCGGCGTGAAGGTATAGGTGAGCTTGGCGCTGTCGTCTTCCAAGCCTGCGGTGCCCAGGTCGGTCGACAGGTCGCTGGTCCGCTCGATCGTGTCCGCCGAGGCGGATACGAAGCCGCGCACGGTCTCTTCCGCGCTCACGCCCGCTTCGGAGATATAGAGATAGAGCGGCTGCTTGGTGCTGACTGCCGTCGTCAGATCGAAGCCGATTGCGCCGCCGTCCCCGAGCGTCACGCTGTGCCCGACTTCCGACGCCAGACCGGTGGTGTCAAATATACCGAGGGTCGCGAGACCATCTAGCAGGCCGTTGGTATGACCGTCCAGTTCCGCAGTTTGAAAGCCTCCGTCGCGCATGGTGCCCGACCGCAGCACAGTGCCGTTGTTGCTGTAGTCAAACACGTCCAGCTTCGAGATGCCGTTCATGACGGCGGCGGAGTTCGTACTGCCAATGAACTGACGGCTCAGCACGATCGCGTCGAGATCGAAACCGCTGAACTTGCCTGAAGAGCCGCCCCTGCCTGAACCACTGTCCTCGATCAGCAGCGACTTGATGTCGATTCCCAGCCCTGTCAACTCGGCTCGGTAGATGGTCGCGCCACCGGTGTCGCCCACCCGCGTGACGGTGAGGGGGATGCTGCCTGCGATCGACGTCGGGCCCGATGTTTCGTTCGGTCCCGCTAGATCCGCCGCACGACCCGTCGAGAGAATTATGCCTGAGCCCAGTCCGAAGGGATCGCCGTTGAACGTTGCGAACGACTCGGCGTTCCCCTCCACCGTCAGTGTGCCGTTCACACCGCTCGCGCCTTCCAGCGCCGCCTCCAGTGCCGTCGCGGTCGGGGCCGCGGTGATCCACGGTGTGGCGAGCGTCGAAAGCGACATGAGCGACATGGCGCCACGGCTGCTGTCGAGCCCGGACAGTGCCGTCAGCCCATCCGACGGCGACGAACTCGGCACCCACGCTTCGTTGTCGCTGACGATGTAATCGGCGTTGAGGTCGAAATCGCCGTTCACATTCCTGACCTTTGCGATCAGGTCGTCATAGCTACCGTATCCGCCATACCCGCCATACCCACCGTATCCGCCATAACCACCGGAGTCCTCGTGATGGACGTAGATATAGGCGTCACTGCCGACGAACTCGACGCGATAATCCTCGCCATCGTGCAGCGAGATGGTATCGCCTTCGCTGGCGTCGAAGTCCTTGATGTCGGCGTAGTCGAGATCGCGGCCGCCGTCATAGGCGGCACCGTTTCCGGTGCCGAGAACGAAGCGATCGGCACCCGTACCGCCCGTGAGGAGGTCGACCTGGGTAAAATCGTTCATCCCGACGCTCGCGCCGCCGTCGAGGTAGTCGCTGCCTTCGCCGCCGTTCAGCTCGTCGTCACCCGCGTGGCCAACCAGTATGTCGTTGCCGCCTTCGCCGAAGAGATGGTCATCGCCGCCGCGATTCTCGCCCAGCCAGCCGATATCGCGGAAGACCGTGTCCGTCCCGTTCAGGACGTCGTCACCCTGCGAGCCCAGAACCGACAGGCCTTCGATGCCCGTGAAGTTGACGGAAGACGTTACCGAATTCGGATTTCCGACGGCGGATGCAGTGTAGCTTCCCTGATTTGTCCAGAGCGTGCTGTAGTAGACCGTTTTGTCGGTTGAAACGAGGAAGGACGAACTGCGCACATTCTGGTCTGATCCGAGACTCGAATAGTCGAGAAACAGGCGGTCGCCAGCAGCTTGAACAAAGGCGAGGCTCGGGGTGCCGTAAGGTCCCGGATCGCCAACCGAGTCTCGACCGCCGTCGACGGTGTCGAAGCCGAGGCCGGAGAGGATGACGTCTTCACCGTCGCCGGTGTCGAAATGGTTGTTATGCACGCCAAGCTGCGCAACGAGATCATTGCCGGCGCCCGTGCGAACGTCGCCTAGATATTCGAAGTGCTCGGCGCCGGCACCATTCGAGATCGAGAAGTTCGCGCCCTGATTTTCGGCCGTTCCTTCCTGGCCGATCAGCCTCAGGTTCTGGCTGGTGAAGGAGAGATCGATCGACAGCGTGTCGAGGCCGCTGCCGCCGTCGAGATGAAAGGCGGCTGGCTGCGATGCGGCGGCGCCGCCAAAGTCGAGCGTTCGATTGACGTTTGTTCCCCAGGCGACCGTATCGTTGCCGCTTCCGGTGTGAACGTCGTCCGCGCCGCGTCCCGCGATGACGATGTCGTCACCACTGTTGGTGTATATGCGGTCGGCCGACTGACCGCCATAGACCGTGTCCGCCTTGGACGTCCCGGTGAGCCAGAGCCGCTCGATGTTCGAGAAGTTGACCTGGTCAAGCTGGCCGTTGTTGGTCGCGTTCTGTCGGGTAAGCTGGCCGCCGGTCGTCGACCCGAGCGCGAAGCCGCCGGTCACACCCTGGCCGACGTCCGCATAGTAGCCGGAGTAGACGACACGCAGGACGTCGCCCGGCAGATCGGCCGGCACGTCGCCGGAGGTACGATTGCCGCGTCCGTCGACGGTCTCAACGACTTCCCGACCGGAGATGTTTGGATCCAGGATGTTGTCGAGGTTATTGCCGCGCAGCGTGTCGCCGTAAGCCGAACCAAGCACGTTTTCGACGGTCTCACCGCCGAGATTGTATATGTCACCTGCGGCCGTCCCGCCGGCCCCGACGCCAAACAGATCGACGGTTACCCCCGCATCGGAGTCGCTGTAGAGCGTCCAGTCTCTGCCTGCGCCACCGACGATGATGTCGGCGCCCCGGCCACCGATCAAGATGTCGTCGCCACCGTCGCCATTGATGAAGTCGGCTCCATCGCCGCCCTCGATGGTATTGTAGCCGAGGTCGCCCGTGAGTGAATCGCTCGCGCCCGTGCCGATGAGGTGGTTGAAGGAGCTGATGCCGCGGCCGCCGGCTGGCGCGGGGATTTCCATCCCGATCCTGTCGCCACCCGCACCCGCGCCGACCCCGAGATCCACGGTGACCGGCCCGGTCAGATGGGCATAGGTGAGTGTGTCGTAGCCGCCCGGACCGCCATCGAGCAGTTCGTCACCGTCACCGCCGCCCCGCACAACGTCGTTGCCGAAGCCGCCGAGCAGAACATCGGATCCACCGCGGCCTTCCAGAACGTCGTCGCCGCTACTGCCGTCCAGGACGTTGCGGAACTGATCGCCTTGCAAGCTGTCGTTGTTGATCGACCCCTGTACGTCCTCGATCGAATAGAATTTGTCGCCCTCGGCGTCGCCGCCAAGCTGGTTGACGCGCGTGAGGTCGATATACACCGCACCCCAGGAGGTGATGTAGGTGGTGCCGTCCTCGCCGCCGTTGCTGCCGGCCGGAACGAATCCACCTGCACCGTTCAGCAGGTCAGCGCCTTCGCCGCCGAGCAGGAGGTCATTCCCGAAGCCGCCGAGCAGGTTATCGTTGCCCTTGCCGCCTTCGAGGAACACATTGTAAGGGGCGTAGTCGGCGCGAATGTAGTCGTCGAAATCGGTGCCGATGGCCCGCTCGATCGACACAAACTGATCGCCCTCCGCATCTCCGCCCGAGCCGTAGTATGCGGAGTCGGACAGGGTGATGTAGATGCCGGTCGGTGTCGGCAGGTCGCGGTTGGCCTTGGAGTAGTCGACCGTATCATTACCTTCGCCGCCATCGAGGAAGTCGGCACCCTTGCCGCCCTCCAGCGTGTCGTCGCCCTTGCCGCCGCGGAGAATGTCGTTGCCGTCTCCGCCGGAGAGCGAGTCCGCGCCTGTCTGGGTGTTGGCGAGGTCATCGCCCCACAGTTCGTCGTGTGCGGCACCACCGATCAGCGTATCGTTGCCGGCTCCGCCAAACATCACGCTGTTGACGTGCACGTCATTCTGGATGACGACGAAGTCGTTTCCGGCGCCGAAGTCAGCCCTGATGGTGGTGGGAATCGCCACGCGCTGGGTGACCCCGAACGCGTTCACATCGAGGAAGCCGGGCTCGATTTCTCTCGGGGAATCATCCTTTGGATCAATGTCCTCGCCGTCCGGATCCGGCTTGCGGGCCAAGGCAATCACATAGCCTTCAATGTCCGGGTTGTTGGGATCGACGAGGTGAACTTCCTTGCCGGTGTTGTCGGCGACGATGCGAAGGTTCGCCCGTGGGCCGACATTGAGCTGGAGATCGATTCCCTCCATCGACGCGAGGCCGGGTGCGGAAGCCGTGGGCACCACGGTTTCCGGCGGGCATTCGAAATCCGAGAAATCAGCGAGCGTGGCGCCGGCGAGAGAGATGTTCTTCTCGACCGAAAATGGCCCGAATCCGACCTGGATGTAGAGATGGACGTCGACATAGGCGCGCCCGTTGATGTCGAACGCGCAGCCCCAGTCGGCACTGGAGGGACGGAACTTCTCGACCGTGAAATAGGCGTCCGTATTGAAACCGAACTCGGCCGCAACGCCGGCCTCGCCGGCCACGAAGTTGATTGCCGCGCCGCCGCTGATGCTGGTGTTGAGCCAGCCGACCGGCTCATAGGCGAATGGCACGCCCGTGGCCTTATTGAGGCGGCTAGGACCGTGCAGATCCGGGTTGTCCGCCTTGGTGGTGAAGTAGAACCCATCGAAGAAGTTCTTCGTTGCCAGGCCTTCCGTGTCGTAGCCGATGTCGATGTCGATGCCTGCTGCGAGCGCGCCCCTCAGCGTGAAGCCGAGCGGACCGAGCACCGGGAAGAAGCCACCCGCTTGCACCTCGAAGCTGAACTCTGGCACGTCGTACTTGATGATGTCGACCGGAACGGTGTTCTGGAAGAAGATGTTGAGAATGGTTTCGGGGTGCTCGAACAGCGAGAACTCGAAGCCGGTCGAAGTTGCTTCGGGCGGCAGGAGATCGTCGACAACCTTGAGGAAGTCCTTGGCGATGTCGGAAAGCCCACTCAGCGCGCCGATCTTCGAGGTGAGCTGATCGATCACTGCCTCAGGATCGATGTTCGACGTCGTGGCGCCACCGAACAATGAACCGCCGCCGATGTCGATTTCGCCGGAGCCGTCCGGTGCCGCGAACTTGCGTAGTTCGGCGATAATCTTCACTGCGCGGTAGAAATTGCCGATCGGCTGCTGCAAGGATGGATTCGCATAGGCCGCGAGGTCGCCGATCGTGATGATGCCGTCACCACCGCCGCTGATCGAGCCGACTTTGTCGAACTGATCAAGCAGCGGCGTGAACGCCTGGGCGATCCCGTTCAGCGCCGGCATGGGCTCCATGGCGATATCGACGATGGTGCCGAGCGCACCGTGATTGAAAATGCTGGCGATATCGCCCAGCGTGTCGCCAACGAGACCGAGATACTCCTTCAGATTGATGGTGACGTGCTCCAACCCGAGCGTCGGCGCAGTGAAGGTCTTTCCGTCGGTTCCGAAGCTGAAGGTGAGCTCACCATGAATCTTCGGAAGAACATCGGCGAGGAAGGTCGTCTCGAACTTGAGATCGAGACCGACATCCGCCTCGACCGTCGGGGTCGCGGAGAATGTCGTCCCGTTGTAGTCGACGTCAATTTTGAAAGTGGCCGTAAATTCGTCCTTGGTTGGGTCGGCGTCATCGACCTCGATCTTGGCAAGGCCGAGGTCCGCTTCGGTATCTTGGATCGAAAAGCTCGCCCCGATGCCAACTTCGACCTCCGGCGCGCCATCCACCATCGTGAACGTACCGTTCGAATTGATGGAGATCTGGGCCTGCAGCTTGGCGCTGAAATCGGCGTTACCACTCGCATTTATCTTGAAGATCGGAAGCTCGTCGACGGCGATATTGAAATCTTCCGTCTCGGCCGTCACCGTCGTGTTGAAAGCAAGGCTTATGTCGCCGGCTGCCGAAACCGACGCGGTGACCCCGGGAATCTCATTGAGTTTGGCGACAAGCGCGTCCGCGAGGCTTCCGCCGGCGCTCTGCGCCTGCGTAAGCGCATCGTGTATTTCGACCTTCAGAGCCGCGAATGGATCGAGAGTATCAACCCCGCCGACTTTCTCTGCGACGGTTCCGATCGCTCCGATGAGTGGAAGGTCGCTGTTACTGACCTCGGAAACGATGCTGTTTCTAATCTTGTCGAGAAAAGCGTCGATTTGCGATTCAAATTGAGCGGCGGTGACGGCCATAGACGCACCCCATTTTTTTCAATCAATTTCATTATTAAAGATAGAGAAAACGCTCCTGGCTCCCCGAGTAATTAATGCCGAGCAGCCAGTTCTAAAAATTTAATATACGTTGACTTCGCGCATTAATGCAATCGCAAACAGGGTTCCAAATTCGCTGAGCTTGTGAAATGTCGCGCCGCTCGCACTGCGCAACAACAACATCACGCGTGCACGGGCTATGTACATAAAGACAAAACAGAGTCGGCGATTATCTCGGACGCATCATCCGAAAGGAGCGGGGCAATCGTTCGACCGATCTGCGATGCGCGTCGGCGTATGTTCACATCAGCACACAACGCATCGATATTGGCGACGATGGAGTCCGCCGTAGCATCGCTCCAGGGCAAGAGCCTGCCGACGCCAAGACGCGCCACGGTCTCGCCGATGAGGCGTTTCTCGAGGTCCGGCGCAAGCACAAGCTGCGGCAGGCCAGCCGCAAGCGTCATCGAGACAAGCCCCAGTCCGCCGTGGGAAACAACGATGCGGCTACGCAATGCGATATCTACGATTTTCAGCGGACGCGGTTCGAAGATGACGCCCGCAGCCCGGAGTTTATCCAGGTATGTTCCGGCGAGATTAGGGACGTGTATCCTCACCCTCGACCCGTATCGCGCGAGCGCCTCATAGATGCGCTCGGCCCCGTGAGCAGTCTCCGAAAAGTAGACGAAAATCTCATCGCCCTCCGCGACATGGGAAGGACTCCAGTTCGGGAGGATTGGTGCGAGCATGCGGTCGCGCCGTGCATCGCCATAGGGATCGAAGAGCGCGAGAGAGTGCGGCATGCGCCGCTCTGCGGCCATGATCTCGGGTAATCGCGCCAGCGCAGGCCTGCCGCATCGTTCGAGAGCGACATTAATTGCATTGAGCAGCTCGCGCTCGGGAAACGTCGGACGCGAGTTCCACAACGGAGGGTAGGCCTCCAGATGGTCCGGCGGAAGCGAGAAGCCATTGCCGGTGGCGACGACCGGGAGACGCTTGCGCGCCGCCAGTTGCAGCATTGGCGCGAAGTCGGCGACGACCGCGTCGGGTCGCGTTGCATTGAGAAGGCCGTCCCATCCGCGCACGAGGAATTCGACAACGCCGGAATCTCGGAGGCCGAGGATTGCAAGAATGTCGCCGAATGTCACAGTCGGTTGCCGCCCGCCGAAGCCCGCATTGACCAGCAGGCCCGGCCAAACCGGTGCCTGCACGAAGACCCATGAGTCCTCGAGGGGACGCAGTGCTCGCATCGCGTCGAGCCGTTGGACCGCAAAAGTGACGCGCGCGCCACGGCGTGACAGTGCGCGTGCAATACCGCCCAGGGCCGTCACGTGTCCCCTGTTGGCGCCGAGCTCCCAAGCGAGGAGGACGTGAGGGTTTGGCATGGACGTCCCTGACTGTCAGTTCGCAAGACCTTACACGGCGACGCCGGCGGTCGCTACGCCCGGCACGCCCGCTGAGGAACAGAGGCAGGCGCTGCTGGTCGACGACGATTACGCGATGATACCGTGACGCCGACCCGACGCCGGGGCATTGGCCGTGTCGTTGCTGCGTGAACATCTCCTCGAACGACCAGCACGCGGTCGTTGCGGGCGGCCTCGTGCATTACCAGATCCGGTGCCGCGCGCCGGACTGGACGGCGAAACCGGATCGGGATCCGAAGCAGTCGGCGGTGTCGCGGCGAAAGTTCTTCGCCTCCGTCGCGGACACCGATGCGCTGATCCTGCCGATCCACTTTCCGTCGCCGACGGTGAGGCTGATCAACCCGTTGGGCGACGT
>NZ_JAEMSD010000011.1:11076-23969 GCF_016462955.1 Bradyrhizobium sp.
TCCCGGGCATCCACGGATCTGCTGCCGGGCCTCCAGAACGTGGATGGCCGGGACAAGCCCGGCCATGACGAAGTTCGCTTTGGCAATCGCCCGCTAACGCGACCTCATCGCGCCTTACGCGCTGGTCTCGCACTTCTTCATGAAGCTGTTCTTGGCAGCGCCCGCGAGCGGCTTGCCGTCGGCGTTGACGGCCTTGGGCGTGCAGGCGTCGGCCTTGCACTTCTTCAGGAACGAGGTCTTGGCGGCGCCGGCCAGCGGCTTGCCGTCCTTGCCGACCGCCTTGCTCTCGCAGGTTTCTTGCGCGAAGGCCGAGCCCGCTGCAAAGGTGGCAACGATCGCCGCCAGGAAAATCCGTTTCATCATGGGTGTCTCCCTAACCAGAAATGGCGGGGCGGATTGGAACCGGGAATCATGGCGCAATCAAGCAGGATCGGGGCCGGCGCGTCCGGTTTGCCCCGCCGTTTTTTCGTGCGCGATCCTCTCTGCTGCACTGCTCGCTGACCCGGCTGCGCGATGCTGATAGCTTCGCGCGGCCGAAACGGAGGGAGTATCGTGATGGACGCCGCGATCGCGAAAGACCAGGAAGCCGACGGGCACTCACACCTGGTTCGACCGCAAGACATGGAATGGCAGACAACGCGCTTTCCGGGTTGCGCGGCCAAGACGCTGCTGTTCGACCGCCGCACGGGCCTGATGACCGCTTTGATGCGCTTTGCGCCGGGATCGGTGCTGCCCGATCACGAGCATGTCGGCATCGAGCAGAGCTGGGTGATCGAAGGTGCGCTGGTCGACAAGGAGGGGCCGGCCAAGGGGATCGCCTGCAAGGCCGGCGAATTCATCTGGCGCGAGGCCGGCAGCCGGCATGCCGCCTGGTGTCCGGACGGCGCGTTGATCCTGGCCATCTTCCAGGTGCCGAACAAGTTCTTCGAAGCCGACGGCCGCGCCGTCGACGCCGCCGGTCAGGATTGGGACGAGACCTGGGGGCACACCGGCGTGCAGCGCACCAGGAGCGCCTGATCGCCGTCACACGCCTCGCGCGAGCAGGGCCTTGAAGTCGGCGCGTGCGCGCTGCGCCTCGGCGCGCGCGGCGTCGGAGGCATCGCCCATGCCGAAATAGCCGTGGATCAGGCCGGGGCCCTCGTGGTGCTTGACGCGGACGCCGGCGGTCTCCAGAGCCCGCGCATAGGCCGCACCCTCGTCGCGCAGCGGATCGAACCAGGCGGTGGTCAAGACCGCGGGCGCGACGCCGGCGAGGGATGCTGCGCGCAGCGGCGAGGCGCGCCAGTCGCCCGCATGGGCGGGATCGGCGAGATAGTGGCCGCAGAACCATTCCATCGTCGCACGCGTCAGGAAATAGCCCTCGGCATTTTCGGCGCGCGAGGGATAGCGTGCGTTCTCGTGCGCGTCGGCATAGGAACCGAGCACGTCGGTGACGGGATAGACCAGGAGCTGGGCGGCGAGCCTGATGCCGGCATCGCGGCAGGCGATCGCAGTGGTCGCCGCGAGATTGCCGCCGGCGCTGTCGCCGGCAACACCCAGGCGCTTCGCATCGCCGCCAAATTCCGCGACGCGGCCGAACACATCGCCGACTGCGGCGAAGGCGTCCTCGAAGGCGCCGGGAAAGCGCGTCTCGGGCGGGCGGCGATAGTCGACGGAGACGACGACCGCGCCGGTCTCGATCGCAAGGTTGCGCGCCTGCCGGTCGTGGGTTTCGAGATCGCCTGCAACCCAGCCGCCGCCATGGAAGAACACAACGGTCGGTGCCGGCGTGGCACCGGCCCGGTAGACCCGTGCATCGAGCAGGCCCGCACCGCCTCTTACCTTGATGTCCGCGACGCTGTCGACGGGCGGCGGCGGGATGGCTGCGCGCGAGGCAGCCAGTGCGCGCAAGGAATCGCGAGCGCTCTGTGGCGTCATGACCGTGGGATCGCGCATCGGCATAAGCGGAATGATCTCGGCGATGACGGGATCGAGCGGCGCGGCCATGGCGGGTCTCCTTGCGCGGTTCTTGGTCTTGCTTGCGGCTCAGCATAGGTTTTGCGGGGCGCATCGGCAACCGCATCATGTCGCAAATGCGGGCGAAGAGCGGGCAGGGAGGTTTGAGAAGTGGAATTCGAGACGCTGGTCCAATCGGAGCGCAACGTGCGCGGGTAACGAATATTCCGGAGGATGATGTCATCACGGCCTGCGTCGCGATCGCCGACGGATGACAATTCCACCGCGAACGCAGTTCGCTCGGACCGCGAGCACAATGACGAGTTCGTGCGTTACGTGGGTTTTGCCGCGTAGGTCGAGGGAGAGGAGATTATTCTCCGAGCGAAATATTTGCTGCGGTGTCGCAAGCGGCCTCTTGCAATCTCGGAGGTGGGGGAGGAACAATGTGCGGACTGAGAGGTTTGATGCTGGCGCGAGGGAATTGACATGCGGCGGCTGGCTAGCTTGGTTCGGCGGTTGTTTGGTCCACGGATGCGGCGTCCGATCGATGATGATCCAAGTCTTCCATTCACACCCGAAGAGTTCGGCCGCCTGATTCGCAGCGGCCGGCACGAGGACATGAAGCTGCTGGCCGAGGGATTGGCCTGCCGGTCCATCCCGCACCGCGCCAGCCATCGTGCAACGCAGTAGCGCGCCTCTCCGACCGGACTGCCGCACTCACCGCGTGAGCGCGACCTGCTTGAACGAGTGGACCAGCGCCTTTTCCAGCTTGCCGTCCATGCCGCACAGAACGTCGTAGGCCTCCGCCCGCGGCATGGTCGGCTTGTAGTGCCGGTGCTCGATCAGTGCTGCGAAGATGTCCGAGATCGTCAGAATCCTCACGATGTCGCCAATGCTCTCCGCGCAAAGCGCATCGGGATAGCCGCTGCCGTCGAGGTACTCGTGATGATGGCGAACGGCGTCGAGGATCTCCGGCGAGATCCCGTCCTGGTCCTTGAGAAACTCGTAGCCGGCGGCCGGATGCGTTTTGATTAGTGCGCGTTCCGCGGCATCGAGGCGGTCTGGCTTGTCGAGGATGGCAAGCGGAATCTGCGCCTTGCCGATGTCGTGGAACATGGCCGCGGTGTAGAGACGTTCCAGGTCCTGCTTGCCGACGCCGAGGCTCAATCCGAAGTCGATGGTAATGCCGGTCACGAGCAGGCAATGCTGATAGGTTCCTTCATGATGGCGCCGCACCGTCATGAGCCAGTCCGTCAGGCCGTGCCGGGTGATGCGATCGGCGATCTGGCGACCGGCCTCTTTCGCACCATTGACGTCAAGCGGCTGGCCCAGGGTCACGGAGTTGAACATCGATGCGATCGCGGTGGCTCCGGTCTCGATCGCATTGTCGGACTGCGCGGTCGTGCCCGACGAGACCGAGGACGGGTTGGCTGGATCAGACAACCCGGCCAGCAGCCTCGCCCGGTTGATGGTGCCGGGCAGGACCAGCGTTGCCCCGAGCGCATAGGCTTGCGAAACGCCGACGTGAGAAGCGTGCTCGAGCAGGAAGACGCGCTTCTTCGCTTTTGCGAGCTTGCCCGCGCGTTTCTTGATCGCCGCGATGTTGTCGACATCGCGAAGCTCCGCGCGAATGACGATGGCCGACGGCACCTGCGACAGCTTGGATTCGGCATCAAGCCGCTCGCCCGCGACGGTGAAACGCTCCTGGAGAATCGAGCAGACGCCGGCCAGCTTGTCGGAACTGTCGGCCAGGACATGCACCAGCGGGCGCGACGCTGCAGTGACGGCGATGCCGTCGCGCTTGGTGGGCCTGGGTGCGGTTGGCGCGTTCTGCAAGGGTAAGACCTGAGATGTCGTGGTCCAATCGGCGGGACCAATTCTCGTTCTATTTGGCCTCAGCGGAGCTCTGCATCGCGGCAACCGTACTCGCCTGCTTCTTCTTGCCTTGTGCGATGACGAAGTGGAGGCCGGCCGTGGTGCCGTCGATCCACACCAGCTCGCAGCGCCGGTAGGCGAGCCCCGTCGACGACAGCAGCATGAAGAATTCCTTGGCCTGAAGCACGTCCAGCGTGCCCTCGACCTCGACCTTGGCTCCCGTCTGCGAGATGTCGAGCAGGACGCAGCTGCGTCGCCACGTGCCGTCCGATCCCATGAGATTGACCGGCTGCCTGTGGTCCATCTTCACGCGAGAAGCTTTGCGACCGTCGAACTTCATCGGCTAACACCCATCTTCCTTGCGCCGCGATGTCCGCGGCTGCTTTCGTTGGCGCTTGCGGCAATCTCTCCCCAACGCACTGTCCATTGGCTGGTCGACAGAAGCAGCGTCTCGAAAATGTGCTGCGCGCGTTCGCGTTCGGCGAAGGACAGCCTCGTGCCGCAGCGATTGCTCAGGATGGCAAACGTGGTCTGCCAGTTTAGCCGCGAGGCACGGCAGGCCATGACCAGGCCCTCGCAATCCTCGTCGGTCAGGACATGCTCGACGATCTCGATGGGAGCTCCCGAAAGCACCGACAACGCCGTGATGAGGTTGGCGGTCTCACCGCGAATGGCGAAGCGGTTCACCGTGGAATCGTTGAGCTTGCCAATGCGGCTGAGTGCAACGATCTCCGGCCGCGCGCTGGCATAGGCGGCCGCGGAGGGGAGTTTGACGGTTGGCGCGGCTTCAAGCGAGGAGGTGGCGTTCGATCCCTTGCCTGATGTCGGCGCCGAGGCCGACAGCAACTTCCGCATGACCGTGTCGGGCGTGTCCGGTCTGAGCGCCAGTGCCTTCGTGAGTTCATCGTCGGTCAGGCACCTCTCGACAAGGGCACCGTAAGCGGAGTCGGAGAACTGTGCCTCCGCATTGCCGATCAGTGCCAAACAAGCGCTGCGGGCGCCGCCCTTTATCAGCGTCTCGATCACGAGGGGATCGACGGTCGCGCGTCGGGCGATCGCACATTGCTGGTGTTCGCCGCTCGCGGCCGCGATCGTGTTGAGATCGGCCGCGGACAGCGAATGCGATCTCAGCAAGACCGGGCACGCCACCTCAGGATCAACGTGCGACGCCAGACGTCGCATCGTCTCCTGCGGAGCTGCCTCGAGCTCCGCGAGCGCCGCGGCGACCTCAGCCAGCGCACTTGTCTCGACCCGCTCGATCAGCCGGAGCAGAACGCCGTCGACCACATTGGCCAGCAATTCCTGGGGCCGGTCGCGGCTGCTGGTAAGCAGCTGTAAAATGCCGGAGAGAATGCGGGCGCAACGCTCCACCGGACACGTTGCGACCGCAGTCTCTAGCTCGACCAGAATATCGGCAGGCGAATTTGCCATCATGGCAGGGGCCTGTAATGAAATAGCTTTCACGATTTAACGGCGATCATTCCGCCCTAAAGACGTTAATTAGAATCTTATGCTCTGAGGGTTCAGGTATCGAGGCACCGCAAGCTCTGCGGGAAACGTTATCGAAATTTGGCGAGACAGGGCGTCCCGGCTCGTTCTTTCAATTCGACGCTCGCCATTTGAGCAATACACGTTACGATTGCTTTCATCGGTACAAGGAAAGCCGAAGGGGGAAGCGAACCGGGCACCGCGGCCGGACGCAGATTCAACGCGACGCGGCATTTCTTATTTTCATGACAAGTATTGAGGATGTGCCCGGGTCGGCACTCAAGACGTTTCGCTTTTCAGATGTCGACGAATTTCGCAGTGCGATACGCGGGCTGAATTTCGAATTCACGCCTTTCGTGCGGAAGATTTCGGCCGAGCAGACGATCCTGTCCTTGCCTGGCTGCGACGTGAACTTGACGCGCGTCTTTCCTCGGGTGGTCGATGCACAGCTCGTCGGGGATTGCACGGCGATCGGCTTCACGATGGACGACCTCGACGTGCCCGTTCGCTTCAATGGCTCGCAACGTGCACGACCAGTCGTGGTCATCGGTAGCGGCGGCGCGTCCTACACGACCGTCGAAGAGGTGCAGCGGCAAATCGCTTCCGTGGTGTTCAGGCCGGAGGTGACGGATCGCGGCTGGCCGCCGGCGCATGCGAACTTCAAGATCTTTGAAGTCTCCGAGGTCGGCTTGCAGCGGCTGCGGAGCGTGGTTCGCGAGGTGCTGGCCGAGGCGTCCGGTCCGGGCCAGTCAGCGGAGCTTCCATTGACGGGCGCGGCGATGAAGGAATCCCTGCTCGGGGCCGTCGATGAGGTCTTTGAAACGGTCGTTTCCGCCCGCTGGACCCTGGGTCCCAATGACGGACGGAGTTTCAGGATATTCCAGGAGATCCACGCGCTGCTCTCCGAAGACTTGTCGCAGCCGATTTACAGCGACGAGATCGCGCGGAGGCTCGGCCTGTCGGTGCGCACCATGCACGACGTCGTCCGCCGCTATCGCGGCATGAGCCTGCACCGCTATTTGCGTTTGCGCCGGCTGTGGCTCGTACGCCAGCGGCTTCTTGCACGGGCCGACAGCGTCAAGGCGGTCGCGCTGGCCTATGGCTTCTGGCATCTCAGCGATTTCTCCAGAAGCTATCGCGACCAGTTCGGTGAGACCCCGTCGCAAACGCTGCTGCGCGGCCGCGGGTCACACACACAAATCGGGTAGGGCGATCCGCCGGTTTCGTGCTACCATCCGGCCATGAGCAATCGCATTCTCGTCCTCTACGGGTCCTACCGTTCCGACCGCATGGGCATCCGCCTTGCGAACTTCGTCATCGACCGGCTGCGCAGCCGCGGCGAGGACGTCGAACTGATCGACGCCAAGGCCATCGGCCTGCCGATGCTGGACCGCATGTACAAGGAGTATCCCAAAGGCTCGGCGCCCGCCGAGCTGGAGAAGCTGGCCGGCCAGATCCGCGGCGCCGACGGATTCGTCTTCGTCACCGGCGAATACAATTGGGGCATTCAGCCCGGCCTGAAGAACCTCACCGACCATTTCCTCGAAGAATGGTTCTGGCGTCCGGCCGCGATCGCGAGCTATTCGGCCGGCCGCCTGTCCGGCGCGCGCGCCGCGACCGCCTGGCACGGCACGCTCTCGGAGATGGGCATGGTGGTGGTGTCGAGCACCATCGGGGTCGGCCCGATCGCGCAGACATTGTCGGCGGAGGGCGAGCCGATCGGCGATGGCGGCAAGGCCCTGGAGCGCGCATTCCCGCGCTTTGCCGATGATCTCACGTGGTGGATCGAAGCGGCCAAGGCGCAGCGGGCGCGCAAGGCGCCGCCTTACTAGGCCGCCCTGACCTCGCCGAGGAAGCGGTCGACCTGCCCGGCGAGGTCGTGCGACTGGGTCGACAGCTGCTGCGCTGCGCCCAGCACCTCCCTGGCGGCGGTGCCCGTGTCGTCGGCGGCACGCTGCACGCCGGAGATGTTGCTGTTGACCTCCTGGGTGCCGCGGGCGGCCTCCTGGACGCTGCGGGCGATTTCCTTGGTGGCCGAGCCCTGTTCCTCGATCGCGGCGGCAATCGCGGTGCCGATCTGGTCGATCTCGGCGATGACGTCGGCGACATTGCGGATTGCGGCCACGGTCTCGTCGCTCGCACTCTGGATAGCAGCGATCTGCTCGGAGATCTCGGTCGTCGCCTTGGCGGTCTGACCGGCCAGGGACTTCACTTCCGAGGCGACCACGGCAAAGCCGCGGCCGGCGTCGCCGGCACGGGCGGCCTCGATGGTCGCGTTCAGCGCAAGCAGGTTGGTCTGTTCGGCGATGCTCTGGATCAGCGTGACGACGTCGCCGATTTTCTGCGCGCCCTCGGCGAGCGCGCGCGCGGTATCCCCGGTGCGGCGGGCGTTGTCGACCGCGCGGGCCGCGATCGCGGTGCTTTGGGCAACCTGACGGCTGATCTCGGAGATCGAGGAGGTCAGCTCCTCGGTGGCGCTGGCGACCGTCTGCACGTTGGTCGATGTCTGTTCGGACGCGGCGGCGACCACCGCGGCCTGGCTGTTGGTCTGGGCCGCGGTCGAGGTCATCGACTGCGCCGTGCCTTCCATCGTCGCGGAGGCGCGGGACAGGCCGCCGACGAGCTCGGTGACCTTGGCTTCGAAGGCGCGGGTGAGATCGTCGAGCGCCTGGGCGCGGCGCATCTTGCCATCGTTCTCGGCCTGCTTCTCGGCGGCGAGCCGGTCGGCCCGGATCATGTTTTCCTTGAACACCTGAACGGCCGCGGCCATCGCGCCGATCTCGTCGGAGCGCTCGGCACCGGGAATGCCGTCGGCAACGTCGCCGTCGGCGAGCCGCGACATCCGCGAGGTCAGGGTCACGATGGGGGTGCAGACGCGGCGGCGGACCATCACGATCAGGCCGGCGCTGACGATCAGCAGGGCAAGGAGGCCGAGGAGCGCGATCGTAAAGCTGGTCCGCGCGGCGGCGGAGGCGCCGGCGAGGATCTGCTCTGCGTTGTCATAAAATGCGTCGCGGACGCCGATGATGGAGCCGAGGCCCTTTTGCGATGCCGCGTAGTAGGTGTCGACGTCGTGCTCATACTTGCCGGTGGCGGCGCCGTCCTTGACCAGCTTGAGTTCGCGGCCGAATTCCTCGACGTAGCGGGAGTTCATCGTGTCCAGTGCGGCACCGACGTTTGCTGCCGTCGCCGGATTGCCGCGCAACTCCATCAACGCCATCACGATCTGGTCGTTGCGGCCCTGCATGCGCGCCACGTCGGCCTTCTCGGCATCGGTCGCCACCTTCTTCCCGCCGACGAGGTTCTTGTGCACGCTGGCATTGAGACCGCCGATGTCGCGGAGTGTCATGGCGATATTGGCGTAGTTGGCCTGGCGATAGGCATCGCCGTTCAGGATCGCCATCCGACGGACCTGCTCGTTGAGGAGCGCGGTGACGCCGGCGTTGAGCAACGCATTGTCGGCGACGACCTTCCTGGCGGCATCCTTGCGCGCTTCCGCAGGTCCGGCGATCGCCTTGTCGATGGCTTCGCGCAGCGCGGTGAATTTCGAGTTGATGGCGTCGATATCGGTGCCGATCCTGTTGCCGTCGTCGAACGAGCCGGGCAGCTCTTTGCGCAACGCGTTCATCCGGTCGCGGGCGCCGTCGGTCTGCTTGCGCAGCTTGTCGTGTTCGGAGAGTTGCTGAGGATCGACGGTGGCCGGCCCGTAGAGGATATTGGTGGCAAAGCCGCGCTCCGGGTTGAGATAGCGCGGGATGTCGCTCGCGGCCCGGACGATCGCGAGCCGTCCCTGGGCTTCCCCGACCCCTTGCATGGTCTGGTACTTCGTCACGGCGACGTAGACGGCAAGGCCCCCGCCCACGGTCGAGAGCGAGACGATGGCGCTGGTCAGGAGCGTACCGATTTTCATGATCTGTCCGGCAATTGACGGAGAAATATTTCGCCCGGACGATAGTTGGCCGATGTTAATCCTGGGTTTACGCTCCCGCTCCCGTCAACTCAGCCGGATGCCCGGTCGAGCTTCGCCAGGATCTCCAGCGTGGCGCCGTCGCGTTCGCCTGCGAAATATCGGGCGAGCGCCTGATCGAAGACGGGCCCGTCGGATACGGCGCCGAACAGCGTCATCGAGGAGCGGAATTTGGCGTCGTCCGGTGCGCCGAGGATCGCGTTGATGGTGCGGCCCTCGACGGCGAGCACGAGCTTCGTGCTTTCGACCAGGCGCGCCCCGAGGAGTGGGTGGGCGAGATAGGCCTGCGCCTCCGCGCGGGAGCCGATGGCGTAGCGCTGCGACATGGCGCTGAAGCCGAGGCCTGCGATCTGCGGGAAGACGAACCACATCCAGTGAGTCTGCTTGCGGCCGCGGGCCAACTCTCCCTGGACCTCGCGATAAACCGGATCTTGGGCCCGGACAAAGCGGTCAAGATTGAAAAGATCGGTCATTAGATACCTCCAAGAGCCTTGCCGGCCGCGATTATGCCTAACTTTTGGCTCCCAATGTGGTAGCTGGTACAGAGTCTCCGGGTGGGGGTGGGTCTCCCCGGAGGTCGATTTGGGGATCTGATGGTTTCCGACGCAGCACATGCCGAAAGGCTGTTGTCGCGCCGCCGTGTCGGGCGAGCCGAGACGATATTGCTGTCACTGGGGGCGATTGCGCTGGCGGTGGGGGCCGCCGCGTGGGTCGCCGAGATCGGCGATTCGACGCCGCTGGTTTCCGCTGCTTTGCCGCCGGCCAATGCCCCTTCATTCGAGGACCGTTTTGCCTCGGCCGCCGCCAGCCCGACACCCCGAGAGCTTGGTCTGCGGGTGCTGGAGCGCTCCGCCGTGAATGCGGTGCAGCTCAAGCTCCGAGACGCCAAGGCGATGCTCGCGCAAAGACTCCAGGGCGACGACTGGCGCTCGATGCTGAGCGATGACGAGCGGGCCGTGGTTGACGAGAGAAGGCCCTCGCTGCGCGCCGACGCCGTCCCGATGCCACGCTCACGCCCTGTCCAGGCGGACCTGGCCGCCCAGATCGCCTCCAGCCAGGCCTATGCCGATACCGGTTCGAGGGCCGACAACCGCAACTTCTTCGAAAGATTCACCGACAAGATCAAGCTGGCCTCGTTGACGCCCGGCGACGGCCTGTTCAGCAAGGGGCCGGATCTCGCCGCTCTCGGCTACGATTCGCGGACGGCGGTCTATGACATCTCGGCCAAGGCGGTCTATCTGCCGAGCGGCGTGACGCTGGAGGCCCATTCCGGCCTGGGCGCGCTGATGGACGACCCCACTTATGTCGACCGGCGGATGGTCGGCGCGACGCCGCCGGCGACCTACGACCTCAAGCCGCGGGAAAAACTGTTCCACGGCGTCCGGGCGCTGCGCATGACCCCGGTCGAAGGCACCAGCGCGCTCGGCCGCGTCGGTCTGCTCACGCACAACTACCTGCTCGGACCCCGCGGCGACTCCAACGGCTGCGTTTCGATCAAGGACTATGATCGCTTCCTGAAGGCCTACGACAACGGTGAGTTCAACCGCCTGGTCGTGGTGCCGAGCCTGCGCGGTTCGGCAACTGCTTCGCAGCGCGCGAGCACCGATTCCTGATATTGCCTGCGACGGCGGGGCTGCCGTTTCCCCTTCCTTAAGCCGTCCTCGTCCAGAAGCAGCCCATGAGCGATCCCTCGAGTTCCGAAACCCCGCTGCGCACGACGTTCAAGATCAAGCTGAACGGCGACACGCTGGCGATTGCGACCGTTGGTCAGGCCTATCAGTTCCTTACCAACTTCAAGTCGGTCGAGTGGATGGAATTCCGCGCGCTGCACGAGGACGCCGTCGCGGCCCTCGAAGGCGCTGCCGGTAATGCCATGCTGGCGGTGCAGGCGACCAACGCCGTGCGCGCGCTGTTCGTGAGCGCCAAGCTGCTCTGAGAGCTCCGCAGGGCCTTCTCCTCGCAACTTGAACTTCGCTATAGGAACGGGCAAACGGTCCGCGAAGACCGTCGCCACAAAACCCATATGTTCGAAATCTGCTTCAGGGAGATCCATGATGAAACGCCGTACATTTCTGCAAGGCGGGGCGGTCGCCGGCGCGACCACGCTGGTTGCTGCACCTGCGATCGCGCAGAGCGCGCCCGAGATCAAATGGCGCCTGACCTCGAGCTTCCCGAAATCGCTCGACACCATCTACGGCACGGCGCAGACCTTCGCTAAATATGTCGCCGAGGCCACCGACAACAAATTCCAGATCCAGACCTTTGCCGCCGGTGAGATCGTCCCGGGCCTTCAAGCGCTCGATGCCGTCAGCACCGGATCGGTCGAGATCGCGCAGACCCCGCTCTATTTCTATATCGGCAAGGAGCCCGCGCTTGCCTATGCCACCGGCGCGCCCTTCGGCATGAACCATCGCCATCAGGAATCATGGTGGCACTTCGGCGGCGGCGCCGACCTCACCAACGAAGCGCTGAAGCCGTTCAAGACGCATGCAATCCTCTGCGGCAATTCCGGCACCCAGATGGGCGGCTGGTTCCGCAAGGAGATCAAGACGGTCGACGATCTCAAGGGCCTCAAATTCCGTATCGCCGGCATGGGCGGGCACGTGCTGGCAAAGCTCGGGGTCGTGCCGCAGCAGATCGCAGGCGGCGACATCTACCCGGCGCTGGAGAAGGGCACGATCGACGCGGTCGAGTTCGTCGGCCCTTATGACGACGAGAAGCTCGGCTTCTACAAGGTCGCCAAATACTACTACTTTCCCGGCTGGTGGGAGGGCGGTGCCATGCTGCACATGGTCGTCAACGACGAGAAATGGGCCTCGCTGCCCAAGCAGTACCAGGCGATCGTCAACCAGGCGGGGGCGGCGGCCGGCGCCTGGATGGTCGAGAAGTACGACAGCGTGAATCCGGCGGCATTGAAGCGCCTGATCGCCGGCGGCGCGGAGCTGAAGGCATTCCCGCAACCGGTGCTGGAAGCCTGCTACAACGCGACCCAGGACCATCTGAACGAGCTGGCCGCCAAGAGCGACCTGTTCAAGCGCACCAAGGAAAGCCACGACGCGTATATGAAGGAGGTGCTGTTCTATACGCAGATCGCGGAGAATTTCTACGACAACTATCTGCTCAGCAAGTCGCGCAACAGGAGCTGATGGTGGGGCGCGGTCGTCAGGCCGCGCACCGTCATTCCGGGGCGCGCCTCTTGGCGCGAACTACGATGCGCAATTGCGCATCGTGGTTCGCGACTTCGTCGCGCCCCGGAATGACAGCGGGGCAGCGTCTTACGCTGCGCCTAGCCCCAGCTTCGCGTAGATCCGCCTTGCATAGGCGCCGAACGCATCGGTCGTCTTCAGTGGCAGATCGCGCGGGAAGGGCAGGTCGATCGGGAAATAGTCGGCCATCTTCGCAGGTCCCGCGGTCAGCACCGCGCAATGCGAGGACAGGAACACCGCTTCCTGGATCGAATGGGTGACGAAGACGATGGTCTTGCCGCTTTCACGCCAGATCCTCAGCATCTCCAAATTCATCTGCTCGCGCGTCAGGGCGTCGAGCGCGCCGAACGGCTCGTCCATCAGGAGCAGCTTCGGATCGTGGACGAAGGCACGCGCGATCGCGGTGCGCTGCTCCATGCCGC